>JAYUDR010000264.1:0-8471 GCA_043739665.1 Chloroflexota bacterium | reverse complement strand
CCACGTTGTAGGCGAAGGCCCAGAAGAGGTTCTGCTTGATATTCCGCATCGTCGCCCTCGAAAGAGCGAACGCGGTAACCAGGCCGAGCAGGTCGCCGCTCATGAGCGTGACGCCCGCGGACTCGATGGCGATATCCGTGCCGGTTCCGATTGCCACGCCGACGTCGGCCGACGCGAGGGCCGGTGCATCGTTGACCCCGTCGCCGACCATCGCGACTTTCTTGCCCTCGGCCTGGAGTCGGCGAATCTGGGCGGCCTTCTCATCCGGCCGAACATCGGCAAGGACGCGGTCTACGCCTGCCTCTCGCGCGATTGCCGCGGCGGTCGTCTCGTTGTCGCCGGTCAGCATCACTACCTGGAGCCCGAGACGACGGAGTTGCGACACGGCGGCCGACGAGCTGGCTTTGAGGGTGTCGGCAATCGCAATCACGGCCGCCAGGCTGCCGTCGACCGCGACGTAGACGGGGGTCTTCCCGGCGGCGGCCAGGTCCTGGGCAGCCTCGTTGAGCGGCGATGCATCGATGCCCTGATCGCCCAGATATCCGGCCCGCCCCACGAGGATCTTCCGTGCGCCAACTCGAGCCGAGATGCCCTGGCCGCTCACGGACGCGAAATCGGTCGTGTCGGACAGGCTGAGACCGCGCTCCTGTGTCGCATACCGAACGATGGCTTCGCCGAGTGGATGCTCGGAGCCGCGTTCCGCGGCGGCCGCGAGGGCCAAGATGTCGGCTTCGGCCAGGGTGCCGAGGGCGCTGAGGGCGCCGAGGGCGGCGGGGGCTCGCACAATGTCGGTCACCCGCGGTCGGCCCTCGGTCAGAGTGCCCGTCTTATCGAGAACAACCACCTTGACCTGGTGCAACCGCTCGAGGGCTTCGGCGTTTCGGAATAGGATGCCGTGCTCCGCGGCCTTGCCCGTGCCCACCATGATCGAAGTGGGTGTCGCCAGCCCGAGTGCGCAGGGGCAAGCAATGATCAGGACCGCGACCATGTTGAGCAGCGCCAGGTTGAAGGCGGGCTGTGGGCCGAAGAGAAGCCACACAGCGAACGTGAGTCCGGCCGCACCCAGGACCGCGGGTACGAAGTAGGCGGTAACGGCATCCGCGAGCCGCTGGATCGGCGCCTTGCTGCCCTGCGCTTCCTGGACGAGGCGGACGATCTGGGCGAGTACGGTGTCCCGGCCGACCCGGCGGGCCTCAAATGTGAAGGATCCGGAGCCGTTCATCGTGCCGCCGATCACTTCGTCGCCGGTGGACTTGGTGACCGGCATGCTCTCGCCCGTGACCATGCTTTCGTCGATGTTCGATGAACCGTTCGCTACCGATCCATCGACGGGAACCCTCTCGCCGGGCCGGACCCGGACCTGGTCTCCCACGATGACCGCTTCCACCGCGATATCGAGCTCGACGCCGTCCCGCACGACGCGGGCGGTCCGCGGTGCCAGTGCGATGAGCTTCTTGATCGCGTCGGATGTGTGGCCGCGCGCTCGGGCTTCGAGGAACCGGCCGAGCAGGATGAGCGTGATGATCGCCGACGAGGTGTCGAAGTAGAGCGGCATCTCGCCGTTTCGCGCCACGCCGGCAGCCTCGAAGAAGGCCGGGAAGAGGATCGCCGCGAGGCTGTACGCGTACGCCGCCGACGTTCCGACGGCGATGAGCGTGTTCATGTCCGTGGCGCGATGTCGAGCGACCTTGAAGGCGCCCGCGTAGAAGCCGCGACCCGCGTAGAACTGGACGGGCGTGGCGAGCGCGAGCTCCAGCCATGGGTTGGAGAGCCAGTGCGGCAGGAAGGGCGCGATCGTCATGGACGCGAGGGCGACGATGAGCGGGGCCGTGAGGATGGCGGCCACAATTAGGTGCCGGCGTGTCTCGGCTAGGTGGCGCTCGGCGTAGGTCGTCTCGCTTCTCGACTTCGCTCGTGAGTCTACGGCCGCATCTGCCGTCACTGGGGCGCCCGCCACGGCCGCGGCAGCAACCCCTGGCGCTGAACTATCGGCCATGGTTCCGCCATGCTCGGCCCGGTCGAGTCGCGCGTCGTAGCCGGCGGCCTCAACCGCCTTGCCCAGGGCGGCGGGAGCGATGCGGCGTGAGTCGTATCTCACGCTCGCGGTCTCGGTGGCGAGGTTGACCGTGGCCTCGATGACTCCGTCGGCCTTGCGGAGATACCGCTCAATGCGGTTCACGCACGAGGCGCAGGTCATTCCCTCGACGGGAAACTGGATGGTGGCCGTCGGGATGGTTTCGTTCATGAAGGGTCACGGCTTTCGGATTGCGGCGCGGTCTGTTTGGCCCCAATCGTGCGGCCCGGCCATGAGAGCCGGCTGAGACGACGCTGAGTGTTCGGATAGAGACTGCTCCGGCGCGCGCGGCCGGGTCCGAGAGCGTGGCCTGGTCGAAGGGCAGGCGGACTCTCACCTTGCTCTCAGGTTAGGGTGGCACGATGCGGCCGCATCCAAGAGTAGCCAATTGGGGTCACGACATGACAACACGCGCCGCCCGACGCGCACAGCTTCGCGATCTCCCTCCCGGCGAGGTTCTGCCAGCCAAACCCGTCCGGGCTGCCACGCCGAACGCCAGGCCACGGCCGAGCAAGCTCCGGGTTGCCGCGTTCCTCGCGATCGCGGCCGTCGTCATTGGCGGCGGAGTGTACCTGGCCGGTAACGTGTTCATGGGTCAGCGCGACAAGACAAACGTCTCCGGCGCCATGGTCGTGGGCATCAGCATGGACGGCTTCAATCCGAATGTCCTGAACGCGAAGGCGGGCGCGACCCTCACCCTCGATTGGTGGAATGAGGATGCGCCCATGCACCTCACCGGCGGCGTCCACACGATGGTCTCAGACAAGCTCAACGTACGGCTCGAGTTGCCCGCGCAAAGCCGAAAGACCGTGACTTTGACGGCGCCCATGACGCCGGGCGACTACGACTTCTGGTGCGACAGCTGCTGCGGCGGCAAGGACAACCCCAAGATGCACGCTACTCTCCGCGTCGAGGCATAGGCTGTGGCGGCTCCAACTCCCGCCGAGCCCTGGGTCACGCTGGCCGAGAAGGCCGGCATACCAAAGGCGGCGATGCTTCTCTTCGGCGGTCTGGCTGTTGTGGCGGTCTCGGCCTCGCTCGTCGTCCTCCTGGGACCTGGGTTCTCCTCGCCGCGGTTTGGGACGCTTACGGCCCCCCTCGTCATCGGGTCTGGCTTCGCCGACGGCTTCAATCCATGTGCGTACGCACTGCTGGTCCTCTTCGCCACGTACACTCTCACGCTCGTGAACGCGGTTACGACCGATGGACGCCCAACACCGTCCGCCCGCCGGACCCTCCTCGGAGCAGGCTCGCTATACGTCGGCGCGGTGTTTGTGACCTACTTCATGCTCGGGCTGGGGCTTTACACGCTGTTCGAGGGATTTGGGCGTGACCACATCGTCGCCCGCGTCGCGGCGGTATTTGCGCTCTTTATGGCTGTCTGGATGCTAAAGGACGTGTTTCTGCCGGGCTGGGGCCCGACGATGGCAGCCCCGACCGGAACGCATGGCTGGATGAACAAAGCCATGCAGCGCGGCGGTCTCGTTGGGATGCTCATGGCGGGCATTCTCGTCGGCATCTGCACTGTCCCGTGCTCCGGGGCCATGTACTTCTCGGTGACGGCGGTGCTCCACGCCTCGGGTGGCGGGATCGTTGGCCTGGCATTGCTCGCGCTGTACAACGTCGCCTTCATCCTGCCCCTGATGCTGTTTCTACTCTTCGTGTCGAACCGTCGCGTCCTGGGCACGATCGGGCGCTGGAACAAGAAGAACGGCACGGTCGTCAAGGCTACGCTGGCGCTCGGTGTCATGGCCATGAGCTTCGGCCTCCTGCTCTCTCTCGGAGGAGCGATGTGATGGCCGAGCTTGTGCGGTTCCCAATCGAAGGGATGACATGCACGTCGTGCGTGTCCCACATCACGAAGGCCGTCCGGAAGGTCGAGGGCGTGGAGGTGGTCAAGGTGGACCTGGGATCCGACTCCGCCACCGTCGGCTTTGATCCCGCGCAGACCTCACTCACCGCCATCGCCGAGGCTATTCGCCGGGCCGGCTATGAGGCCCGCGTGGAACAGGCCGAACCATTCGTCCCCGTACCACGCCGCGGCGTTCTCGCGCGGCTCGGAATTCGCTAGGACACGGCGGCTCGGGAATCGGCCCGGTTGCCCGCCGTCCGGCCGGCCCGCCGAGTCCCACTATTTCCTCACCCTGCGCTAAGGTCGGCCTCAGGTTCAAGGGCCAAGATCGATGCATGAGAATCCCATTACGACCGCTCCTCGTCGTATCGATTGCAATGCTCGTAGGTGCATGCAGCTCCGCATCTTCGGCCGGAGCCACCCCCACTGTCGCAGCCGGCAGCCCGAGTGCACCTCTAGTGTCCGCCGGAGCTCAGCCCGCGGCGGGTAATTCGACTCAGACCAGCAACCGGGCAAGCATCACCATCGACGTGACCTGGGCCGGTCCGGCCGCGGGCGCAGTGTTCGAGGTCAAGATGGACAACCACATGATCGACCTGGCGGCTGTCGACCTGACGGCCGCGACGCTGACTAACGATCGCGGCGAAAAGCTCTTGCGGCCAACCTGGGAGGGCGGCGCATCGGGCCACCACCGCGAGGGCAAGCTCACGTTCGGAGGCTCGCCCGCAGGAGCCTCATCTGCGGCCCTATTCGCCGGTGCCAGTTGGGTTGAACTCGAGCTGCCGGCGGTGGGTGACAGCTCGCTCAGGGACTTCAAGTGGGCATTGTCCAAGTGACCCAAAGGATGCGCCCCACCTGGGTGCGCTCCGTTGTTGCGGGCGCTGCAGGCGCGACCGCGCTCCTCGCTCTGTATGTGGGCCTCATCAGCCTTGCCCAAGGTTTCGGGCACGCCATCGATCAACTACGGACCGACCTTCCATTTGTCCTCGCCATTGCGGTCGGGTTCGGAACGCAGGTGGGGCTGTTCGTCGAACTTCGCGCAGTCCACTCGAGGCAGCGCGCGTCGGGCGCGCTGACCGCAGCTAGCGCCGGAGCCGGGACGGCGGCGATGCTGGCATGCTGCGCCCACCACCTCGTTGACGTCTTGCCGCTGCTTGGCCTGTCTGCGGCCGCAGTCTTCCTGGCCGACTACCGAACACCGCTGATCGCACTCAGCTTGGGTATGAACGTCCTTGGGATCGTCGTAATTGGCCGCCAGCTAATCGTCGCGCGGCGGGCTTACGGAAGCGCGATCGCAACGCTTAGCGGCCCGGAGCGGGAAGCGTAATCGAGACTACCGTGCCTCCCGCCGGTCGCGGGGAGACGGTAATCGAGCCCACATGCGCCTCTACGATCCACTTCGCGATGGCCAGACCGAGCCCCGTACCGGAGGGTCGCAGCGAACGCGCACCCGAGCCTCGGTAGAGGCGCTCGAAGACATGCGAACGGTCATCCTCTGGAATGCCTATGCCCGTGTCCGAGACGTCGATTCGGGCATTCGGACCCTCCAGGCGCAGGCTCGCCGTCACCGTGCCGCCCGCCGGGGTGTATCGCCCGGCGTTGTCGAGGACGATGAGCAAAAGCTCTTTGAGGCGGTCGCGATCGCCCTGGACGACCACGGGCTCGATCGAATCGACTTCCATCCGCACGTGTGGGGCGGCTGGACCAGCCTGCCGGACGGCCTCGAGAAGGACGGCATCGAGCTCTACGGGGCCGAACTCGAGGCGGGCACCCGACTCCGCTCGAGCCAGCGACAGGAGATCACCGACGAGGCCAGCCATCCGCACCGTTTCGGACCTGGCATCGGCGAGAAGGGCTTCGCGCTCGTCGGCGGGTAGAGCCGGGCGGGCGGCCAGCTCAAGGCTCGCCCGAAGGGTTGTAAGCGGCGTACGCAGTTCGTGGGAGGCGTCGCCCAGGAAACGTTGCAGGGCCTGATGATTCTCCTCGAGCGCGGCCAGCATTTCGTTGAATGCGACGGCCAGCTCCGAGACCTCGTCGCCACCCACACCGACTGACTCAACACGGGCCCCGAAGTCGCCCGACAGCGAGATCGCCCTGGCCGTGTCGGTCACGTCAGAAACCGGCGCGAGGGCGCGTCTGGCAAGCAGCGAGCCGACGCCGAAGGCGAGTGCGGTCAGGAGAAGACCACCGAGCACGAGAACCAGGGCCACGGTGCGGAGAAGGTCGTCGGCGTCGCGCGTCGATGCCGCCCAGACGACGTATCCGGCGACGCTCTGCCCGGGGGCGGCGATCGGCTCCACCACGAGCCTGAAGCTCTCGCCGCCGGCGGTTACCGCGTGGGCATCCTGGGAGTGGATACCTGGGGATGTGTCGATCGCCGGAACCGGCAACGGCAGCGTCCCGGTCGGGGCCGAGTCGAGAACGAGCTTTCCGGCCTGGTCCAGAATTTCGACCCGGCCGCCGGTCGAGGCGAACTGATTGAGCAGGCGGGCGGTCGGATGAAGCTTGCCGTCAGCTCCGACGTCCTGGGCGAATGCGCCGGCGGCGTGCTCGGCATTGGCCATGAGACTCGTGTTGAACGAGGATTGGAGTTGCTCACGTAGCACGAGGAAGGTGCCGGTCCCGAAGATCGCCAGCGCGGCTACGAGTAGGCCCGTATAGATGAGCGCGAGGCGCGTCCGGATCGGCAGCCGCCGGACTGAGAGATTCACTCCTTGAGCACGTATCCCGATCCACGAACAGTGTGGATCAGGCGTGGCTCGCCCCCGGCCTCGAGCTTATTGCGCAGATAGCGGATGTACACCTCGAGGACGTTCGACTCGCCGCCGAAGTCGTACGACCACACGCGATCCATGATGACGTCGCGGGTCAGCACCTTGCGAGGATGGCGCAAGAGGAGGAGCAGGAGGTTGAACTCAGTCGTGGTCAGGGTGATCGAACGGCCGGCGCGACTAGCTTCGCGGGCGTCGACGTCGAGCTGGAGGTCCACGAACCGGAGCATCTCGCCGGACTGGGTGGGCCGTCGCCTTAGGAGCGCCCGGACGCGGGCCAGGAGTTCCTCGAAGCTGAACGGCTTGACGAGGTAGTCGTCGGCGCCCGTCTCAAGGCCTTCGACACGATCCTTGACCTCGTCACGTGCGGTGAGCATCAGGATCGCCACTTCGTCGCCGGCGTCCCGCAGGCGTCGGCAGACTTCGAGCCCGTCGATGCCCGGCAGCATGACGTCGAGAACGACGAGGTCAGGCGTGTGGTCGCGGGCCTTGTCGAGCCCCTCTTCGCCCGAACCAGCCTCCGTAACACGGAAGCCCTCGTACACGAGCCCGCGTCGGACAACCGACCGAATCTTCGGGTCGTCGTCGATGACCAGGATGCGGGCGGCGTCGCTCATGGATCGATCATCCCACGTGAAGCTGAGTGTTGCATGAGAGCAGGCTGAGTCAGGCGACGGCCGGACCCGCCGAGCGGAGCCGGCGCAGGAAGACAGAGGCCACTCCGGAAATGATGATCTGGATGATGGGCATGAGGCTGTCGAGATCGACCCCTTCGCCGTTCGGATCCGCGGCGATCAGCCAGGGGTGGTTGGCGCCTCCCGCGAGGTGGAAGTTGACGTTCATAAAGACCGCTACGACACCCGACAAGACGATCAGGCCTAGGACGACCTGCCGGCCCGTGAAGCCCAGCTGCGACCAGCGCGTTATCCAGAGTAGGGCGGCCCCGACCAACACGATGCCGAGGGCGAGTTCGCCGGCCGTAACCAGATACCCGAACAGCTGGCCATTGGGGATCACAACGCCATCGATGAACGACTTGTAAGGGCCGGATAGGTCCTTGGTCTGATCGGAAATTGTGCCTGCAAGACCACTGGCGAAGTCGCCGGCAAGCGCCTTTGCGAGACCCGACATGAACCACTCGTAGCCCAGGAAGATCTGGACCGCGAGCAATCCTATGAGCAACGGCCGCGCGCTCCCCTCGAATGTCACTTCTGGTCTCTGGTCTTGCATCGGAGCTACCTCGTTCGGTTCGTCCAGTGGCTGCGAGGCCACCCTAACCGTCAAGTCTCGTCGGCCACCTGAGACCCGTATGAGTTAGCGCTGTGAAGAGCATGAGACGAACGATCGTCAATACCTCACTGTTCTCTAAGGTCGGCCTCATCTCGCATTCAGCCACCGCAGGTACGATCGTATGCACAGCGCCGGTCACCAAATACCTGACCGGATGCGCGCGAGGCAGTCCGAACGGAGCAAATCTCATGAGCAGTGGAGTGTTCGACGCAGGAGGCCTTCTGCGGGCCAGCAGCGCAGGCGCCCTGGAGCAATACCTGCGGCGCCACAAGGGAGTCGAGCGGGCCGAGGCGAACCCAGTCTCGCAGACGGTAGCCGTCGCATACGACGACAAGGCTCTGCGCTCGGACGACGTCCGGAGGCTCATCGAGGCGTTCGGTTGCTCGTGCGGCGGCGAGATCGTGCCGAGCCATCTCTGCCAGGACGAACGCCCGGCGGCCATCGGCGGTGCCGTCACCCACAGCCACACGATGGCCACGCCAGC
>JAYUDR010000263.1:0-19517 GCA_043739665.1 Chloroflexota bacterium | reverse complement strand
CCCTCGGAGCTCTCCGACCTCGCGTCACTGAAGCCGCCCGATCGCTCCACCATCCGGAAGCTCACGTCCGAACCGCGCGCCATCCTCTCGCCTCTTCGGACGATCGGAGTGTCCGATGCCCGTGCCGCTTTCGCGACGCTACTGGGGGAGGTGGCGCAGGGCCGGGTCCGAACGATCGTCGCCGGAGGCCATCTGGCTGTCGCGGTGATCCCGGCGCCGGAGTACGACCGTCTCCGCGCCCTGGCGCGATCGGTCAGCTGGTTCCGAGGGGCCGGGTTGGACCTCACCACCGCCACGGAGCAGCACATCATCAACTTTGTCCGTGCCCATCGCGAAGCCGCCGGCGAAGAGCGAGCCGCGGTCTGAGCTGGACTGCTTAAGCTTGGAATTCAGTCTTGCCAGTCCAAGGATATCGACGTAACCTTGGATTCCAATGTTAGCCCACTAAGTTTGTAGTGTCGCCGAAAGAATCCAAAGATGTCGCATGTCGTGACCCTCCGCTGGGAGGGAGATCCAGGTGGATACGGAGGCAGGCGCAGTCGCGCCAGCTTCACCTACGAGGCCTTCGTCCCGGATCCGATCGCCAAGCTCGCAGTTGCGCTTCCGGGCGACACCGCGCTCTTGGTAAGCCTCGCGGAGTCTGAGATCCGGGCCCTTAACAGCGGCCCAACGACGGGCGGCCTCGACGCCGTAGGTGCACTGCTGCTTCGAGCCGAGAGTGTCGCCTCGTCGCGTATCGAAGGGCTTGAGCTGTCGCAACGAAACCTGGCTCGCGCCCTGTTCGACCCGTCTGCGGCCAAAGGAACGGCAAAGCTCGTCGCAGGCAACGTCCGCGCGATGGAGGAGGCGATCCGGATCGGATCGATCGATCGACCGTTTACAGTCGCCGACATCACCAACATCCACCGAACCCTGCTCGCGGGCACCGATCAGAGCGACATCGCCGGCCAGGTTCGAACCGTTCAGAACTGGGTTGGCGGCCGGCTCAACAGCCCAATCGACGCGGAGTTCGTGCCGCCGCCTCCAGAGGAAGTCCCCGGACTCCTCAAGGATCTGGTCGCCTTCGTGAACCGCGAGGATCTGCCTGCTGTTGTCCAGGCGGCGATCGCTCACGCCCAGTTCGAAACCATCCACCCATTCACCGATGGCAACGGCCGAGTGGGTCGCTGCCTGATCCATGTCATTCTCCGACGCAGAGGGCTCGCGCCGACCTTCGTGCCGCCGGTGTCTGTGGTGCTGGCAACCAACGCCAAGGCGTATGTCCGAGGGCTGACCGACTTCCGAAAGGGCGAAGTCGCGACCTGGTGCTCGTCCTTCTCATATGCGTGTCGCTCGGCGGCCGACGAATCGGAGAAGCTCGCGGTTCGAATCGCCGCCCTCCTCGACCAATGGCGTACCCGTGCCGGCTCTCCGCGTAAGGGCTCGGCGGCGTCCAAACTGATCGAGCTGCTCCCCTGCCAGCCGATCCTCAGCGTGGGAACGGCCTATGCCGCGATCGGCGGCTCCGCCGAGGCCGTGCGACTCGCGCTAAACAGCCTCGAGGAGCGGGGCATTCTCAGACAGATCACGGCCGGCCGGTACGCGCGGACATGGGCGGCAGACGAGCTGTTCGACGTCCTCAACGAGTACGAGCACTCGCTCGCCACGCCGACGCGCGCCACTCAACCGCCTCGTCACGCCCCGAGGCCCAAGAAGGCACCTTGACGGTACGATCCCCCGCGGCCGGCGGGTCACGCAAGTCGAATGCATCCGCCAAGTCCCAATGGTGCAGACTCTTCTCAGCGCCCACAAATCGCGATTTCACGCGGAGCGATTCAGCCGGTTAGGGGGCACAGGAGTGAGGCTCTACTCGATTACCTTCAAGGGATACAAGCGCTTCGCGGACGCGTGGATGAACTTGGACGGGCGCACGATCGCGATCGTGGGGCCCAACGAGGCAGGCAAGAGTTCCGTGCTTGAAGCGCTGACACTGCTGAACCACGACTCGCCAATCCCGTCGACTGCCATAACGCGAGGTACCCACAAGAATCCGGACGACGAGGTCTTTCTCGCAAGATTCCGGCTGACACCCGAAGAACGCGGGCTGGCACCCTGGCCTCTTCAAGACAACGAAGCGATTTGGCTCATAGTCGCCAAGACGGTCTCGGGTGCGCGTAAGTATCGGGTAGAGCCGGGACCCCGAAGGGACCGGAGGCCTCGCGAGCAGGCGACAGCCGAACTAAGGCGCGCCATGGGCATGCGTTGGTTCCGCGTCTGGGAGGAGTCGCTTGCTGACGGGAGCGAGCAAAGCACCATCGATGCCTCCGGGCCAGCTCTTATTCGGATGCTCGTTGAGGAGCTTGACCCGAAGCCTTCTACCCTAAGCGCTGAAGTCCTAGACCGGATCGCGACCATTCGTGAACAGCTCCGCGTGCTGATCGAGGGGGAACCACGGATATCAAGGACAGACGGAAAGAGCGTGGCCCGACTCGTCGGATCGCTGGAAGCACTGGACGCCGCCGAACGGGCCGAGCACCCGTCCGCGCTTGCCGATCGGCTCCGGTCACGGGTCCCCCAGTTCGTAGAGTTTGATGATCAGCAACGTGACTTGCGATCGGAATACAACCTTGCGGATGGCTCGGACATCTCAAGCTCGCCGTTGCGCAACCTCGCGACTATGGCCGGCCTGCCCCTCAATGAATTGCTGGACGCGATCAACTCAAATGACATCGGCCGACTGCGCACCCTCCAGGAGAGAGCCCAACGACGGATTGGAGACGAACTCCGAGAGGCCTGGAAGCAATCTCCCGTCGCGGTCTCATTTGACCGCGAATCCACAATCCTGCGAATTACGGTTAGTTCTCACGAGGACGAGTTCTTTTCACTGAAGGACCGAAGCGACGGAATGAGGATGTTCCTGGCCCTTCGGACCTTCCTGGCGCAGCAGCAGTTCGAGGTGCCGCCGGTTCTTCTAGTCGACGAGGCCGAAACGCACCTTCACTACGACGCGCAGGCTGACTTGATTCGCGTGTTCGAACAGCAGGACGCGGTGAGCCAAGTGATCTATACGACCCACTCGATTGGATGTCTGCCGCAGGACCTTGGACGCGGCGTCCGGGTCGTGACCCCGATCCCGGACAGCACTCGCAGCGGAATCCAGAATGTCTGGGGCCGCGACACCGCCGGAGTGAGTCCGCTCATGCTGGCGATGGGAGCGAGCACCGTACCACTCACGCCCAGTCGGTTTGTGGTGATAGCGGAAGGACCGTCGGATGCGATGCTTCTGCCTTCGCTCCTCCGCGAGGCGACTGGACTGGCGGCGTTGGAGTTCCAAGTGGTTGCCGGCCTGTCCGAAGCGAGCGACGCGGAACTTACGCGGCTCGATGTCGAAGCTCCGCGAGTCGCCTACCTAGTTGACGGGGACCAAGGGGGCGCCAGACTCGCTGCGAGACTGAAGAAGCTCAATATTGCGCCTCGCAAGATCGTCAAGTTGTCCGCGGCTTCGGCAGGACTGGCCGTAGAGGACCTGATTGACCCGGAGCTGTACCTCCTTGGGTTGAATGGATACCTTCAAGCTTGGCCGCCGCACCCCGGCGGTTTCCCCAAGAGCTCGCTCAAGCGGACGGGCCGGTCCAAGTGCGTCGAGGAGTGGTGCGGCAGCCATCGGGTCGCACGGCCGAGCAAGCTCCGCGTGGCGGAGGAGATCCTACGCATCCTCGACGAGCCCGCTCCATCGATCGAACGGCGGATCGGTGATCGGACTCGGCTCCCGTTGATCCGCGCCCTACATCAGAAGCTCAGAGCGGCGCTGGGAGCGCCCAACTAGGGCTTGCTGGCAGGGCCGGGTTGATGGAAGCGGCTCAGGCAGCTGGCGGTTACCGTACAACGACTGGTGCGAGAGCCCCACCGTCTTAGGTCTGAGACCGCATCTGCCGTACGCTCGATCTCCGGCGATGCCGCGCTGGCAATGGCGGAGCAAGCCACCGGAGACGAACAGGCGTTGATCAGCGCTGACCTGCCTACTTCAGGGACGGCGCGGATCTTGGCCTACTCGGGAGGCGCTCTCAGCCCTCGTCACGCTGACTCAGTTCGGCGCGGAATCCTGGCACAGCGGCAGGCACGCTCAGCCCTTTGAGCCAGGTCAGTCGATCTGTCAGCTCATCAAGCTGCTCGAACGAAACCCAGGCCGCACTAGATCCGTGGGCTGCGATCTTGCGAATCTCGTTGACGCTAGTCATCCAATGTGTGCGCGTGGCCTTGTTCTGGTTCTGCTTGCCAGGAGCTAGGAAGTCCCCAAGAAGAGGCCAGTTGTAATGGATGACCTCTCGATAGTCGATGAAGTCGAGGTAGTTCTCTTGAGCGCCTCGCCGGTTGCGATCTTCCTGCTGGAGCAAAGCTGCCGCCGTGCGGATCCGGGTCGGCACGCCGTGGTACCACCACGCGTCCCCCTCAATCCCGTACTGCGCCCGGAGCCCGCCGATCACAACTCGGCACAGCTGCCGCTCGATGTCGACGATTCGAGCCATGGCGGCATCGTTCGTGTTCGCCTTCTCGCGCTCCAGGAATTCAGCCAAGCCCTCGGGTTGAAAATCCGGGAAGGCGCGCTGGATCGACCTCTGGGCATGGCGGAGACCCGTGGCGTGCCCTTGATTTCCGCGGAGCTGCCGGAATTGGCGTCGATGGTCATCTGTCATCTCAGCGAAATAGCCGGCCAATGCGACTGCCCATGGACGAAGGCGATTTATCAGCTCCGGGGAACTCAACTCAGCGAGTTTCACTCGACCTTGATCTAGGTGGTCGGTAACACTGCGAAGCACGTCAACGGCAATACTCACGCCATCGTTCATGGCTAGCCCGCCGCCCTCTGCGGCTCCAGCAGCCCACCAATCCGGGACGGCGGCCTGCACTTCGGCGAACCAGCAGTTGAGCACTGCGGTTGTCCGACCGATGATCTTGTCGTCCGTGTGGCCCCAGAACGGCCCAGGGGTGACGATTTGATTCCCCCTCGCTGAGTATGTGAAGAATCCAGGCTTCTCCAGCGCAGCGAACAAGCTGGTCAGGGTTATGCAACGGGTGTCCGTCTTCGGAGTCGTCGCGAGCTGGATCCGATCGAATAGTGGTGAGTCCGCATCATCATTCAGTTCCTGAATCGCCTTGGAGATGATGGCTTTGGTACGCCACTTCAGATCGTCATCGCCACGATGGATATCTGGATGGAGTTCAAGGAGCAGATTCCGCTTCACGCTCTTCTGCTCAGCATTGATGTCGACGAACAACTTCTGCTGCACACGACCGGGGAGCCCCACGAACGCCAGCACGGACAGACGGCTTCTCGATGCTATGTCAGCCCCAGCGTACGAGTATGCGTAAAGCCGGTGCTGACCATCGATTATCCAGGCGGACTTATAGGCCGGGCGTAGCGTGAGCCATCCGAAAGTGGCTCCCTCGGCGCCTTCCTCCTGCCTTGCCTTCTCGAAGGCCACGAAGGGTCGCCGACTTGTCGATGGCTTCTCGAAGTTGATCACGATATTGGTCGGGAACATGGCATCGGGTCCCGAACAGATGTACCCGGCGATCTTCTTCAGTCGCGACCGGACCACCATCCGTTGGTACGTGTCGATGTCGGAATCCCTGGACGAGCGGTGGGCCACGTATGCCACTTTGAGCAAGTATTCCGGGGCGATAGAGAACGTGTAGCACTCGTAGGCGCCCACCTTGGACTTCAGCGCCGGAACTCGAATCTCCAGTCCCGGGATGGCCTTCCCAGGGATGAGCTCCGCCAGAAACTGATACCTCGCCGCTGGACCAAGGTGATGCACGAGCGTCTCGTAGTACTCAAGATCGGCCTCGTTGAGCAAAACAACGTTCTGCTCCCGTGCGCGCACTCTGTCATTTGCTGACAAGAGCGCATTGTTGGTCCATAGCACGAGCACGACCGTTCGCTTACTCGCCTTGCTGCCCTCTGCATTGATGGCTCGCGCCAGGGGCGCCCTTACCGCGCTGTGCTTGGCGAGTTCCTGCTGAAACGCAGGGCGACGTCCCCTCGCGAGAGCCGACTTGCATTCGATCGCGAGGCACAGGTCATCGTCGGCGGCCATCACGTCCACCTGACTCGTGACGCTTTCGGACGCTTCGTCGATTGCAACGAAGGCGCCCCCAGCACCTGACATAGACGGGAACTGCATCTGCCACAGCAGATTCCAGACTCGATCCTCTAACAGAACATCGTGGCTCTTCGCCCGCTTCATGACTGCGGACTGAGCCCCAGTCCGCGATACTGTCCAGCCCTTATCCTTGTAGTCCTCGACGTCGGATCTCCTAACCGACTCCTGGTCGTAGGACCTGGCTTTTCGCCGTGCGAGCCCGATCAGGTCAGCCCGACCAAGGAGATTTCGCACACTCGGGCGGTCAAGCATTGGTGATTACCAGCTCGTCTGTGGACTGTCGATGGGTAGGGTCAGCCGCGATCAGGGATCGGCGTGAAACGGACACCGAGCGGAATCCCGTGTAAAGACCCCGGACCGATTCGTGCGCGGCGTTGCTCACGATGACGGCGCAGCCACGCTTGTCCAATTCCGTGGCCAGGGCCGCGAGCCGTTGCTGATCTCGCCAGGAGAAGATGCTCTCGTTGTAACGCAGGAACCCGTTGTTGGTGTGGGCGACCGTATACGGCGGGTCCAGGTATACAAAGTCCCCAGATCGAGCCCGGGACACAGCTTGTTCGAAGTCCCCCGAGCTAATCCGCGCGCCACGAAGGGCCTTCGCGTACGGGTCGAGTGAACCGCGGGCGCCCAGCGATGGGTACTCACGACCACCGTACGGGACGTTGAACTCCCCACGCCTATTCACGCGATAAATGCCATTGAACGCAAGGGTCGTGAGGAAGATGAGCCTAGCGGCGCGAGCCGTCGGATCCATTGGGTTGGATGACCTGACCCGATAGTACGACTCGCGATCCCGCGGAAGCGCACTCAACGCAGCCGCCACCTTCGTAGGTGCAAGTCTTATGGCTCGGTATGCAGCCATGAGTTCCGAGTTCATGTCGGACAGAACTGCGACTGGCGGCCGCAACGCGAAGTAGAGCGCGCCGGCCCCGAAGAAGGGCTCGTAGTAGGTGCCAATCCTCTCGGGGACAAGCTCGGCCAACTGTGGTACCAGCCAGCGCTTACCCCCTGGCCAACGGAACAGCGGCTCCAATCGCGTAGGTGACGACTCCGCAAGCCCGGACAACGCGTTCCTTCCCCCAATGGAGACTAGTAGGCCATTGATCGCATAGGGAGAGTCTAGCGATCGGGTCGACCGCGCAGGCGCTCTCTGCGCTCCGAGGCCATCGAGTCGCCCGCGGTCGCTTTGGCCACGGGCGCCGAGGTCTATGCTTCCCCTGGAGTCACAAGTGATCGGGGCATTCGCTCGGACCGGTTACCGGAGGGATGGGCGTGCACAGGGTTCGCGTTGTTCATCGACGGGTCGAACCTTCATGGATCGCTCCGGCAGGCCAGTCTGGGCCGCCAGGTCCAGGTCGTCCTCAACACACATATACCGACCGGAGGCGTGCCATACGCGTTCGCGGACGACAGCGGACAGATGTCGTTTCAGATGAGCGATGGTGACACCTGTCTTCAGATCTTCGCGCCGGATCTCCAGTCGCTGCGCGCGGCGGCTGCGGCGATCCGCCCTGGCTTGACCGCCGAGTTTGAGCAGTCGATCAATCACCCCAGCACACCACAGATGGAGCCAGCCCCCACCAAGTAAGAGCGCGCAGCGCTGCGAATTGGCTAGTTGGCATTCCTCGCGCCAGCGCAAGGTAGGTTTGATGGCATGAGAAATAGACCCGCGATCGCTCTCGTTTCATTTCTCGTCGGATTGGTAGGTGTGCTCAGCGTTTCAGCCTTTCACGTGGCAGACGCTGTCCCGTTTGGATCGGCGGTGGTCATCGGCGCGGTCGCAGCGGCGGTAGCGGGCGAGCAGCGTGCGGCGACGGCCTTGCCGGCGGTGCTACTCGGTGTGCTCGCCTCGTATCCGGTCGGACTCGCGCTCGGTGCGATCGCGTTCCTGGGCGACGAGTGGCAGGTCGCGGCGGGTCTGCTTCTCATTCTGGCGACCGCGGGTTTCTTCGGCCTTCTCGCCGTCGTTCGAGTCGCTCGGGCCTTCACCCCACGTCTGGCCTGATCGAAACACGCGAGAGCCCAGCACATGCAGAGCAAGGAGTCGTGAACCCGCCGCCGACTACGCCACCTCGACCAGCAGCCTGGCAGCCGGCATCGTGTAGATCAGTTGGAAAGCGTCCGCCCAAGTCGTCTCGCCTCGGGGATCCCCAGCACATCCGATGAACCACGGACGAGAGCTAACGCGTCATGCAGAGCGCACCGAGCGCAGCGGTGGCCTGGCGCCGCCCATCGTCGGTCAAGAGGCAGAACCGTGCTACTTGGGACACGCATTGGGACCAATGTATAGGTTGCTTGACAAAAGCGTGTTCCATGATGCACGGTATTGCCATGCCGACACAGATCTTTCCAAGACTCCTTGAGCGCGCAGTCGATCAACATGGGCTCCTGACACCAGACGACGCACGCGCGGTCGGGACGACCGAGAACGCACTGCGTCGACTGGCGCACGAAGGTGTCCTCGCGCGCGTCGGGTTCGCGGTCTACCAGGTCCCTCAGCTGGCCGGCGATCCGCTGGCGCAGTACCAGGAAGCGCTTCTCTGGCTCCGCGCACCCGCGGCCCTGACGCATGACACGGCGCTGGACCTCCACCATCTGTGCGACATCAATCCAGGGAAAGTGCATGTGACGGTGGACATACGCAACCGACCCCGACGGACGGCTCCCGCCTGGATCCAGATCCACTTCGATGCCCTCCCGGATGCTGACCTTACATGGCTCGAAGGACTCCGGATCGCGACCCCGACTCGCGCCATCCTCGATGGTATCGCTACCAACATCGGTCAACAGTTCATCGACCAGGCGATCGAGACGGGCAAACAGCGCGGACTGCTGACGCAGCACGACCTCCGTCGGATCGAGATCGCACAGCTTCGCCAGCGGCTGCAGATCCTTGAGCGTCTGGACCAGGGCGCCTGATGCCAGGATTTCCCAAGTCCCGCCCGCCGGCCAACGCGAAGGCGTTGGAAACCTGGATTTCGCAGAAGGCCCGTGAGGATGGCGTCGCCGTCAACCGCCTTCGGCGCGGTATCTCGTTCATGGTGATCTCCGCCGTCCTCGGGCGGCTGGTCGACGACCAGGGCCTGCCGCTGTTCCTCCTCAAGGGCGGCGTCGCCATGGAGCTGCGCGTTGGGCTGCAGGCGCGCGCGTCCAGGGACTACGACGCCGCCTTCCGTCAGGCGATCGATCGCGTCACCCATGTGCTGGCCGAAGCAGAGTCGTACGCCTGCGGCGACTTCCGGGTCACGCCGGGCAAGGCGGTCCCCATCGGGCCTACGGGGGCTGTCCGAATCCCATTGCGGCTCGAGTACGGAACCCATGCCTGGGGGGCGGTGGACCTTGAAGTCGCTGCGGCCGAAGGCAGGTCCGGTTCTCCCGACACCATCGAATATGTCAAAGGGTCGCCTGTGCTGTCGGTGTTCGGGCTGCCGGACGTCGAGCCGGTGGCGCTCCTGCCCCTGCCCTACCAGATCGCGCAGAAGATCCACGCGTGCACCGAGGTCAAGGTCGGGAAGGACAACGATCGCTTCCGGGATCTGGTCGACCTGATCCTGCTCGACGAACTGGTGGTAGACAAGGACCTCTCAAGCGTCCGCGAGGCATGCGTTGAGGTCTTCTCGATTCGAGGGACCCATCCCTGGCCGCCGAAGGTTGTGATCTACCCGCTTTGGCCTGACCAGTACCGCGCCCTCGCCAAGAGCATGGGCTTTCCGGTAGCTGAGGTAGCCGACGCGGCGGCCGCGGTCGAGGTGATGATCGAAAGGATCTCAAGAGCACCGAAGACCTGACCGTCCCGCGCATAGGAGGCAGGTCACCTTGCTCAGCTTTGGCCATAGCGTGGCGCCGCACTGCTTTGTCTGGGCTACAAGCGCTGAAGGCGCGCCGGTACAATCGCGGACCCGGCTCATCGCGTTGATTCTGTCAGCGAGGAGTCCACGGGGAAGCTGGAGGGAAAGCATGTCATTGCCTCTGGAGCTCAACGACGAACGCGAGGTACAAATCCTCCATGCGGCATGCCAGTACTACCTGCGTACCTGCACAAGCGACAATTGCCCCTACCGCGACGCCGCCCGCCGCCTGCTTCAATCCAACCTCGTCGACCCGATCGAAGGCATCGACCTACTAATGGCCGTCGAGCAATTGATGCTCGTACACGCTAAGGAACTCGAGCGCCTCGGCGGTAACAGCGTCGTGATTGACGCGGCGATTGATCTCGCGGACGGGGCCCGTATGGCTCGCTTCGGGGATCCCCAGACTGATGATCCACGCCTTAACCGCAGCGGCCTACGTCGCCTGCCTCCGCCGGAGTGATGCAATGCCTGTTACCAAGCAACAAGCGTACGACGAATATGAAGAGGTCCGGGCGACGGGCGAAAGGTATATCTGGAACGACTCGCCTAAGGAGCCGTGGGACGAAGCATGCCGGGCGTATGTCGTCGAACTGAAGGCGGATGCCCACCTCCAGTTCACCTCCGCCAATCTGGCGCTCCAGGAGTTCCTAGCCCAAAATCCAGACCCGGCTAGTCAACGTGCTGTCGCGAAGGCGGCGATTTCGCCCTTTTCTCAGCTTGTGTCTTCTGCTCTTCTTGGGCCGGTAGCCGGGGCGGCATCTGGGATTGTCCTGAACCTCAAAGACCTGCTGGCATCTCCCTCGACGCAGAAGGTCGGCCGGGTCTGGATGATTTGCGTTGCGCGCGAAGCGGATTTGATGGCACGTGTCGATGTTGCTCTCGCGCGCAAGGTCAACGTCGCGGACGTGGTCTCCGCCATGGCTGTGATCAGTCACATTGGGGATGCGGCAGATGATCTCCAAGACGCGCTGCGGTCCATACGCTTGGGTTGACCCCTAGCGGCAAGTCCCATTGCTAGTCATTCCCAGCGGCTAAGGCAGACCGCCCGTGCCAGCCAGCGCCCTAGCAATCGATGTCGGCACCACAATCCGGCACTTGGGAACCACGGGTTCAAATCCTCTCGCCCCGACCATAACAAGCTCATCAGCACGAAATGCCTCCGCGAGGCCCCTGCGGACGGCTGCTGACGTTGGCTCCACGTGCATCGTGTTGAGCCCAAGAACGTCCACCGACTCAAACAGAGACTCCGCAAGCGCGCGCCGGGAGTTTGGCGCCTCTCCCCAGAGTGCCGGCAAGTTGCGCAGGAAGTCGACCGCCTCGGTCGGGTCGAGCCCTTCGTCTTCTGCCCCAACCCTCGCGCCCTGCTCAGCCTCGTCGAGCCGCGCCATTTCAGCTTCGAGGCGGACCGGGTCGCGATGCCGCCGGTAGGCGGCAAGAACGTCGGCTCGCTCACGCTCAATTCGGGCCAGAGCGAAGCGGTCGATTCCGACGGTCCCCTGCCCCGTCATGACCTCGGCGATCGTTTCGGCTCCGAGCGAGACACGCTCAAGGATCTTGCCCACGACGTGCTCATACTCGGCGGCCTGGTAGCTGTGCCCAGGAGTACGGCGATGCTGCCCGCGTAGCGCCTTGGCCGGAGCGTGGTAAGCCGCGACGAAGGCCTCACACGGCTCCGTGTGGCGGTAGCGGCCCGTGTCCCCGATAAGCCTGCGACCACAGGCCGAGCACTGAAGCATCGATAGCGCGTAGGTACGATGCGTGGCCGGATGACCGTCGCGCGTGCGTCGAGTCTCGCGGACTCCCTGTACGTCGTCCCACATTCCCCGCGGAATGATCGCCGGCCAGTGGGCGTCGGAGCCATCAGGCAGGCGACCGGCGTAGAGCGGGTTGTTGAGCATGCCGCGCACCGTGTACAAGCCGAGCCCGGTCCGATCCGAGACCTCGCGATCGGTGAGCCGCGTTGCTGCGAGCTCGAACACCTGGCGTACGGTGTCGAGTTGCTCGGGGACCGGTTCGAGGAGCTTCCGCTCGTCTCGCCGGAAGCCGAACGGGGGCCGGCCGCCTGGGTCGCGCTGCTTGGCGCGCTTGCTCGCGTAGCCCTCGCGAATGCGGCGGGACAGCCGGCGCGAGTAGCGCTCGGCGTCGGTGGCTTCGGCCACGAGCTGGTCCCAGTCGCGCTCACAGCTGGATAGGATCTCTTCGTCGCAGAACCAGACGGCAACGCCGGCGCGGTGCAGGACGTCTTCGAGCAGGTTGAGCGTCTGGCGTAGGTTTCGCTGCCAACGGCTGACATAGCCGACGAGCAAGACGTCGAAGGCACCGGCGGCCGCGGCCTCCAGCATCGCCGCCATGGCCGGGCTGCGATAAACGGTGCGTCCACTGTGAGCGATGCGCCACTGCGCACCTGTGTCGACCAGGCCGAGACGTGCGAGGGCGCCATCCTGCAACTCCGCCTGTGCCTCCGGGCCGTAGCGGTCAAACTGGCCCGTGGTCGACTCGCGGATCCACCGCGCGGCGCGAAGGCCGCGTAGGTCATCGACAGTCGCTGGTAGTCGTTTCATCGGTTCGCTGCCGTCGATTGGCTCATGCAGCCGTGTCCTTTCGCTTCGCTGTCGGTGCCATCTTGCCACGGCTTGCGTAGGATTCAGCAGCCCGGCGCGCGGCGATCTCCGCGAGCGCCAAGCGCAAGGCGGTGATGATCGGATCGGCCACCGGGCGTTCGCTCATGGCGCCGACCCTTGTCGCGGTGCTCTGAGCGCCCAGGGAGACCCAGCGGCGGTCTCGCCTACTCGAATGCTCGCGGCGATTGCACGCTCCGCCGGGCTCAGACCCGATCCCGCGTATCGAAGGGCCCGCAGAATGACGATGTCGGCTCCTCGCGCCCTGGCGCGAACCTCGGCGAGCCACGGGTCCGCCTGCTCCCGGAACGCCGCCCGTGCACCTCGAAGCGCTCGGAACGTGACCGAGTAGCGGCGTCCCTTCGTGAGGAAATGGCCGCGGAAGCCGAAGCTGTGCGCCCAGCGCGGACTGAGTCCCCAGGCCGACGACATCAGACGTCGAGCGTGTTCGGTCACATCGGCCAGGTCGATCTGCCGCACGTAACGGATCCTCCGGTCCAGCCCGCCGGCGACCTGGGCATCCTTGGTTGCGTACTTCGCGATGTACCCCGCGACTGCGGTCTGGCTTACGCGTCCGTCTTCGAGGTCGGGCGATATCGGCCGCACATCGATCTGCTGTCCCCAGCGGACTACCAGCTCACGTCCACTAGATCCCTCAACCGTGACCGAGACTCGCGCCGCAGCGTGGGCGACGGCCTCCGCTAGCCGCTGCACCGTCGCCCACGCCGTCGGCGCGGTTTCTGGACCGTCGGGTCCGTCGAGCCGGATGACCGCGTGGACATGGACGACGCCGCGGGCCTGGAATTCCGCGACCTTCGCATACGTCATGCGAACCTGCGACCGCAGCGCTCGAACGCCTAGACGCGACAGTGCTGCAAGTTCCCGAGGCAGGTACGTGACAGTCCGTCGCCACAAAGAGCCGAATGCGGCGTTCCAGACCGCCGCCGCCTCGTAGTCGTAGCAGTCGGGACAGAGCGCCTGCCCGATCCGGAAGTCGCCGTCGCTGTGGCGTTCGAGACACCCAGTCGAGACTCCGTGCTCGCACTGATCAGCCGTTCCGGTGGGTCGACATCGCAGGACGCGCTCTCCCCGAACCACGCGGCGATGGACCGCGCCAAATGACGGTGCCGTCAATGTGGCGAAGACGACCGGGTGCGAAGCGACCGAGGTCGATACGCCTTTCGCCTCGCTGCCGGTCAGGCCGGCCGCGATCAGGAAGTAGGCGTCGCGGCGGTAGATCTCAGAGCAGGGCGGGCACCGCGATGCCCTTCGATTCCCGCACGCCGTGAGAACGAAACCCGGAGCCTCGGCATCAGTGGAGCGCCGCGCGAGGACTTCCCCGCTTGATGCGGACACCGCGGTCGACTCGCCTACCAGCCGTATCGGCGACGTGCATCCTCCCGTCCGCCTGATGAGTTCGACGACGCGAGGCGCGCCGGCGCCGTAGCGGTGTGCGAGCACCGTTAGCGACGCCGGCTCGGAGGTCGTGCGAGACGCATCGACGACCATTGGGCTGCTCCTAGCCGCCCTGCTCGATGCGATGAGGTGCCTGCGGAACCTGTGCCTTCGGGGGCACGCCGCGGACGGACGTTGCCCTGAAAGCCCAGGCGAGCCTCGGCCGTGAACCCGAAGTGTCGACGTATGGCGTCGCCGTCAGTCCCTCGAAGGCGACCGACGGAAACGGCGAACCCGCAGCTGCCGGCGGCAGCGTCGGCGGGTTGCGGGCCGAGATCTTGACGCGAACGACCTTCGTCCGCGCCTCGGGATCGGCGTCGAAGACTGAGATCGCCCACGTCGGAAGGCCAGAGTCTCGATCGTGCGCCTGCACTCGCTGGTCGCGCGTCGAGGCCTCGAAGTCCACGACCTGTTCGACGGCGCCGACGGCATACGCCCCCGCCGGAAACACCAGATCGGAATTGAGTGGGATGTGCTTTCCAAGAGCCATTGGGACCTCCAGTCCGTTCGGCCGATCGGCCGGCGTCGGCCCCGTTCAAGCGAGCGGGAAGCACGACACCGCCAGATCGTCGTTAGCCGTACCGGACGGCGAAACCGCGGCCTGGGAACGAGGCGGGACGTCCGGAAGACGTCCTTCCAGTGCGATACTCCGAGCGGAGACGAGCGATGCCTAACGACCGGCTCCGAACCGCCATTGAGGCGGCGGGGCTCACAACCGACGCAGTAGCGATGCAGCTCGACGTCGACGCCAAGACCGTCGAGCGGTGGATCGCGACCGGCCGCCTGCCCTATCCCCGTCATCGGGTTGCCTTCGCCCGGCTGGTCGGCAGTGAGGCCGGCGAGCTCTGGCCGAGCGCTCGGGACGCGACGGCGCCTGGTGCGGCAGACCTTGTCCGGCTGTACCCAAGCCGTGGGTCGGTGCCGACGCATCTATGGTTCGAGCTTCTCGAAGCCGCGAACCACTCCGTCGACCTTCTCTTCTACTCGGCTCTATTCCTCTCGGATGGCCACGCCGAACTGGCGGGCGCGATCCGCCGTGCCGCAGCCCGCGGGACCCGCGTGCGGATCCTCGTGGGCAACCCTCGGTCAGCCGCAGTCATCGCGCGGGGTCGCGAGGAGGGCATCGGCCACGACCTCGCCTCGCGCGTCCGCATGACGCTTCACTACATCGACGGCGTGGACCAAGTCGACGGCGTGCAGTTGCGCGGCCACTCGACCACCCTCTACAACTCGATCTATCGCTTCGACGACGACATGCTGGTCAACGCGCACACCTACGGCGCGGCGGCCGTCGAATCGCCCGTTCTGCATCTTCGACGCGTGCCGCGCGGCCGGCTCTTCGACCACTACATGAAGAGCTTCGAGCGCGTGTGGGCCGTCTCAGTTCCCCTTCCGTCGGCCCTGGCCACAGAGGAGACCAATGGCTCGCATCGACTATCTTGACGATCCCGCGGCACCGGCCGCGACCACGATCGTTCCGTCGGCGAACGTCGTCGTGACGAACGACGCCGGCGAGATCCTGCTCATCCGCCGGTCGGACAACGAGAACTGGGCACTGCCCGGCGGCGCGATGGATCCCGGCGAGTCGCTTTCGCAGTGCGGCGCGCGAGAAGTCGAGGAGGAGACTGGCATCCGCTGCGAGATCACTGGCCTCGTCGGCGTCTACACGAACCCGCGTCACGTGATCCTGTATACCAGCAACGGGGAAGTCCGCCAGGAGTGCTCGCTGGTCTTCACGGCGCGAATGGTCGGCGGCGAGCCACGGCCGAGCAGCGAGTCGCTCGACGTCCGATGGGTGCCGACCTGCGAGATCAATGGCTACCAGATGCACCCCTCGATGCGTCAGCGGATCGGCCATTTCCTGGAGCGACGAGCGACGCCGTACCTGGGCTGATCTGGGACAGGGTTACGCCACGTCCGATTGCGCGGAGGCGGCTGCGTGTCGCCGTAGCCGGGCGAGGGTGTTTTCCACGGACTTCGCCAGATCGCTGCGACCGGCGAGTATGGCCCGATGCACGGGGTCATCGGGCGGGTATCGCCTGATTATCTCCGCGATCCGCTCATCGAAACTCACGGGCAGCCCGCGGGGGCTGGTGGTCATGTCTGCATAGGTGAGGGCGTCGAGGAGGGCCGGATCGGGGGCCGGAAACGAATACTCCAGCCGGTCAAGAAGTCCGCGCTCCCGAGCTTCGTACCGGGCGCCCGAGTGGTGCGCCACGAGCTGGCAGACGCGCTCCGGGAAATGTCGTTCCTGTAGGAACCAGCCGCCGTCGAGCGCGTGCATCCGGATCCCGACGAGCCAGGGTGCATACCCGATGTCGTGGAGCCACGCGGCCGCAACAAGGTCCGCGGCTTCGTCGGGCTCGAAGACGGCGGCAGCCTCTTCCGCTTTCCGCGCCACGCCCTCCGTGTGCGCGAGGCGATCCGGCAAGCGGGCGAGAAGCTCGCGGGCGAGGTCTTCAGCGGTTACGGTCGGTTCAGTCATCGATCGTCACGCTAGCCCTGTCGCGGCCGACAATCAAGGGCGGCCTGGGTGTCGTTCCACTTGTGACGAGTTTCTCTACTGCATCAAGGCGCACCTTCGGCGCGCATCCCGGCCGCGCCGCCCTCCGGCCGGACGCAGGCCGGCTGTCGCATTCCAGGCAACTACGGGTCAACAAATGTGATACCCTCCGTAATCGACGACACCTCGGCCTGTTCCTAACGGGGGGGCGCAGCGAGCGTGATCGTCACGGGGAGGAACCACATGCGTGGGCAAGTTGGCCGTGGGATTCGTGCGCTCGTTTGCGGAGCGTTGTTGCTAGGCGTGTTTGCCGGCAGCGCGGCAGCGGCTTCACCCGACACAGCGGGTGGTGGTCCATATCCGACCACGGGAGAGAAGGACCCGCTGACTCCGGCGCAGCAGTTGATCGAACAGCAGAAGTTGGCCATCGCCAACCAAGAGATCGCCCATCCCGGATTCGTGTCCGGCGGTGCTAGATCCGCGAGCCTGTGTCCCCTATCGCTGGTTAGTGTGACCCGTTCTGGAGTAGCCCCTGCCAATTTCTGCGAGGGCCAGTACGGGTTCGTTGCCACCCGGGCCGTCGAGCAGCAGTATTGCAACTGGTGCGGGGTCGCGACTGTGCAAGTCGTGTCCAACTATGCGTGGGGCACGGGTACTTCGAACGAATACACCCAGGCGCAGATCAACAGCAACTGGAACGGTCTGGACGCGTGTCTTCCCGGACAGACGAGGGGGACAAGCACTGCGGCAGAGGTAAGGGCGTTGAACGGGGCCGTCGGCGGCAAACTGCCTGCTGGGTTCGTCTACTCGGGCGTGATACACAATGGCGTCGTGACCGGTCCTCTGACAGGCTCCGAGTGGCACGGCTATGTGCGCACCGACCTTAGTCCCAAGTATCGGATGCCCCAGGTCGTGAGCGTCAGTCCGATGGACCCAAACCTCCCGTACGTCCTCTCGACCTGGTTGGCCGTGAATGCGCCGCGACAGAATGCGGGCCACTGGATCGTCATCTACGCCTGGTACGGCGTCTGGGATGGCACTAGGGCGCCAACCGTTGCATATGACGACAGCGGCATACGCCGTTCCGGTGGGGTTGAGGGAAGGGATCCTGCGTACGACATCTACAAGATGATCAAGCAGTACAACCCCCAACACGGAACCGATGGGGTCGTGTGGTAAGACCCTCGCGGACATGGCCCGCCGCCTTGGCGCTCATTCTGACCGTATCAGGCTGCGGCAATTCGCCCGCGAGCCCTGGCGTGAGGCCGAGCATCTCGGCCTCACCTGGGTCCAGCCATGTGCCCTCGCCCAGTGCCGTGGGGACCCCTATGGCCAGCCAACCGGCTCCGCACGTGGAGTGTCTGCCCCAGGCGTGGACTGGCATGATGCTTCTGGATTCAACCGACGGCTCGGAGCTGATCTGGTCCAGAGGCGAGTCTGGCGAGCAGTGGGCCCCGGATCTGTACGGCTTCACTCCCGGTGCCTCCACTCCTAGCTTGATCTACCGCGATCCAAACCGCAACGCACAGCTGAACACCATAGCGGTGCACCGCGGGAGATACGCCTTTGAGGAGTTGTTCACCAACAAGGACGGCACCAGCGGCTGGCGGCTCTGGTTCATTGCGTCGAAGGGCAGCGCCCCCATCGTTCTCGACTCCAACGCCGATGATCCGCAGGGCCTTCCGGTTCCAGGAATCGTGGCGGCCTTCACGGACGAACAAGTCACGTGGAACACGGTGCACAGCGTCAAGGGGCAGGTGTTCTGGTCCCTGCGCAGCTACACCTTCAGCACAAAGACGACCCGCACTCTGGTCGAGGCCCCCGAGACCGCGACGGAGTTCTGGTTCCCCAATGCCGACGACCGCGGGCGGTTGGTGTACGCCACTGTCGAATACGGGCCGGACAGGCAGACGAAGACTGCCGCCTACCATGTCTACATCGCGAACCTGACCGACAACCCGCTCCAGCCGCGGAGGCTCGACTCGGACGGGCTCGCGACCGAACCTGTACTGAGCGATGGCGACACTGTCGTCTGGAAGACCGTCGATCCGAGCATGTCGATCGCGACCTGGGGTTCGTTGTATCGCTTTTCGCTTTCAGGACGTCAGGAACACCAGATATCGTTTGACGACCAGACGATGCTTGATTACCACAGTGCCGGCAATCGGTACGTGGTGGGCTGGGAGTCGAACGCTACGAGCTTCAACGCGTACGACCTGGAGACTGACACATCGCTCTGGATTGAGAAACATGAGCCAACATCGACTGTGGGCGCACACATGGCCGTAGTGTCCGAAGACATGGTCGTCTTCATTCGAGCCGATGACTCACTGCCAGGCGGCAAGAACAAGTGGCTCTGTTACGCGAAGCTGCCACCTCACACCTGATCACGCGGCAATACGGACGGTGGCAACCGCATCAGCCGACCGCCCCCGGTTGGTGGGGCCGGCGTTGATCTCGTATTTCGGTTGGAAGAATGGCCCTGACTCCTCCCCAACCGCTCAGGCTGGCTCCGCGGCAACTTGTGCCCACCGCCATAGATCGCGGATGAATACCCGCAAAGTGCCGGCTCCACTCCTCTCGCCCCGAAGATACCCAGCACATCCGATCAAACGCGGAAGAGATCGCTGGCGGGTCATGCGGAGCGCACCGAGCGCAGCGGTGGCCTGGCGCCGCCCATGGTCACGAACACGCGGCCCCGGTAGAGACGCGGGATCCAGATCTCGGATGACCGGGTTAGCCGCGGCGCCACTCCTCTCGCCCCGACCATTGTCTTGAGTCGCGACATCGGTTACACATGAGTCGCGTCATCGGTTACACCCATGATCAGTCTGTCTCCCGGGACCCCGGACCCCGGCCATCGGCCGGGGTTTCTTCGTTGGTTGCGCCAGTAGCCCTTGCCAGGTTCGATCTGATGGGTGGAGAGGATCTCGCCCGTGCCCAGATC
>JAYUDR010000262.1:0-3328 GCA_043739665.1 Chloroflexota bacterium | reverse complement strand
TTACGCGCGTCTGGGAGATGCGCGATCGGCAGTTGTCGCCGTTCCGGGGCACGTACTCCGCTTACGCCCGCCAGCGGGAGGAACGCGACGTGCGGGCCGTCCAGGACGCGGAGGATCGGGCCGGTCAGATGGCCCGCGAGCGGGAGCTGATCCAGCTGTACCGGCACCAGCGCAAGTACGCCAAGATGCACGAACATGAGGCCCGGCTCGAGGCCCTGGAGCCGCTGGAGAAGCGCCGGTCGGACGCACGCCTGAGGCTCCCGACCGAGGCCCTGGCCGGCGGCGCACCTGCCCGATCGTACGAAACAGCAGTCCGGGCCGAGGGCCTTGTGGTCGGCTACCGAGCCTTTCCGCAGACTACCGAGGGCGTGGCCGCCAGCCGGGCAAGCGCTGCGGCCGCGGCACCGATCGAGACCCGCATCGCGAGCGTTCCGTGGCTTGAGTTGCGGCGCGGCGACCGCGTCGGTATCGTCGGCCCGAACGGCGCCGGCAAGACCACACTTCTGCGCACCATAGCGGGCGAGCTGCCGCCGCTGGATGGCGCTCTGGATGTCGGCCGCAACGTCCAGTTGTCGTACCTCTCCCAGCTTCGCGACGCGCCGATCCCCGGCGCCACCGTCATCGATGCGATCCTCGATGAGATGCCGCTGACGCAGGGCGCGGCGCGTGGCCATCTGGCGCGCTTCCTCTTCCGCGGCGACGACGCCCTCAAAGAGGTCTCGGCGCTCTCCGGCGGCGAGCGTTCGCGGCTGGAACTGGCCCGCCTCTTCCTGCTGTCTGCGAATCTGCTCCTGCTCGACGAGCCCACAAACCACCTCGACATTCCGGCGCGCGAGGCGTTGGAAGCGTTCATGAATTCGACCGACGCCACTCTCCTGATCGTCAGCCACGACCGGCGTCTGCTCGAGAAGGTCTGCAATTCGCTGTGGGTCGTCGACGGCGGCCTGGCCGTGGCGTTCGATGGCGGCTATCGGGCCTGGCGGCAGGCGGTCGCCGACGGTTGGACGGTGAAGACGGCGGTTGAACAAGAGGCCAAACGGCTCCATGGCGCGAGTTCGCGCGAGCCCGGCGGACGTCAGCCGGCCGGCACGGTCGGGACATCGACTTCCAGAGCCGACGCGAGACCTGTCGCCCCCGGCAAAGCGTCACAGGGAAGCGGCAAAGCCACGTCGGCGAGCGGGGCAACTCCGGACGGTGGGCCCGCTCTCTCACCGAAGAAGGCCCGCGCGGCCAAGCTGTCGAAGGATCTGTACCGGCGACGCAAGGCCCAGATCGATGAGGACCTGGCCCACCTCTACGATCGTAAGCGGCAGCTGGAGACGGCCCTCGCCGACCCTGCGGTGCACGGCAACTTTGTCGAGTTGCGCCGCGTGACCAGTGAGTTGGCCACTGTGAATGAGGGACTCGTCGCCGCCGAGGAAGCCTGGCTCGAAGTGGCTGAGGCGGCCCCGTGAACGCCTCTCGACGCGGCTCCCTCAAGACGCGCGCCCCACTGATCGGCCTCATCGGCCCCATCGGCTGCGGCAAGTCGACCGTGGCCGGCTGGCTCGCCGAGCGTGGCGCGGCCGTCATCGACGCCGATCAGCTGACGCGGAGCATCATGACGCCCGGGTCGCCGGTCACCGACGCCATCATTGCCCGCTTCGGCGGGGAGTACCGCCTCACCGACGGCTCGCTCGATCGCGCCGCCTTGGGGCGCCTCGTCTTCGCCGACCCGGACCGCCTCGCCGAACTTGAGGCAATCGTCCACCCGGCCGTGGCTCGGGTCGAGCAGGACGCGATCCGCGCCGCCGATGCTGTCCAACCGGCCGCAATCGTCATCGAAGCTATCAAGCTCGTTGAGGCCGGCCACGCCGGTTGGTGCGACGAGGTCTGGCTCGTAACCTGCGAGCCGGCTGTCCAGCTCGCCCGCCTAACCGGCCGTGGCATGTCCGAGGCAGACGCCCACCAGCGGATCGCCGCTCAGTCCGCTTCGCTCGCGCTGTGGCGCTCGGCCGCCACCCGCATCCTGTGCACGGACGGTGACGCTGCGTCCGTTCGTGGTCTGGTCGCGGCCGCGTTCGAGGAAGTGGTGGCGCGGCCCCGATCCTGACCGCGGCCTCGGCCGACGCCGGGAAGCGCGCCTCGGCCGATGCATACCTCCCCCGACCCGCTCACGCCGATCGAGCCCGGATCTGCATACAGAATCGGCCCAGGCTACTTTGTTCCGGGCTTCGTCTGGTCGATCAGCGGCGGAGCGGTCACGTGCGGCTGCCGAGCACGTCGGCCGCGGCCGGCCGTCGCTCCGCGCATAATTCGCCTCGCAATTGGTCCGGGCCTGGTTCGTTGATGGAGCAGCCGCGATGACAGTAGATCCCGCTATCAGTCAGTACCGCATGGCCGACACGACCATCACCGTCCTCGCCGGCGGGAACCCGCTCGCGAACCGGGAGGTCGTGGTCGCGCAGCGCGAACACAAGTTTCTCTTCGGCAACATCGGCTTCGACTTCATCCCGCTCGGCAACGACGAGGTCAAGGGCGAGGAGCGCGCGAAGCTCGAGCTGCTGGCCGAGAAATGGCTGGCGGTCTTCAACTTCGCCACGCTGCCGTTCTACTGGGGCCGGTTCGAGCCCGAGCGGGGCCGCCCCGACACCGCGCGGCTGCTGGCCACCGCGCATTGGTTCGCCGATCGTGGCGTCGCGGTCAAGGGTCACCCTCTGTGCTGGCACACCGCCCAACCCGACTGGCTCCTCCCGCTTTCCAACGACGAGATCCTTGAGGCGCAGAAGGCGCGTATCCGCCGCGAGGTGACCGACTTCCGTGGTGTCATCGACACCTGGGACGCGATCAACGAAGCGGTGATCATGCCCGTCTTCGAGAACGGCGAGAACGGCATCACCCGGATCTGCCTCGCCAACGGCCGCATCGCCACCGTCAAGATGGCGTTCGAAACGGCGCGCGAGTCGAATCCGAAGGCCTTCCTCCTGCTCAACGACTTCGACATGTCGACTGCCTACGAGTGCCTAATCGAGGGCGTGCTGGAGGCCGGGGTCAAGATCGACGCGCTGGGCCTGCAGAGTCACATGCACCAGGGCTACTGGGGTGAGGACAAGACCCTCAAGACCCTCGACCGATTCGCCCGATACGGCCTGCCGATCCATTTCACCGAGAGCACGCTTGTCTCCGGCCACCTGATGCCGCCCGACATCGAGGACCTCAACGACTACAAGGTGACCGACTGGCCATCCACGTCCGAGGGCGAGGCACGTCAGGCCGACGAGATAGTCCGCCATTACAAGACCCTGCTCTCGCACCCGGCGGTCGAGGCGATGACCTACTGGGATCTCGC
>JAYUDR010000261.1:0-8536 GCA_043739665.1 Chloroflexota bacterium | reverse complement strand
CTCGATGAATGTCCGGTCGCCGGAACCTTCCGACGGCACGCTCACGCCGCGCTCCAAATACCAGGTAGTTGCGATGATCGACACTCTCTCGCCGCTGTCTTACGGGTCAACAGCCGTGTTTGCGCTAGTGCACCCCAGGCAGTAACGACGACACGAAGGCCCGCGCTGTGACGCCGCGATCCGTGTCGGTCTGAGTTCATCGCGTGCCTTAAGCTCCCCCGTCAGGCTTGTGGCGCATCAATTCCTCGACGGCCTCCTCTGGCGAGACCGGGTTCACGGGGAGACCGGTACCGATTTCGAGACCTGCGATCTCGCGCAGGCGCGGGTGGATCTCCCAGTGCCAATGGTACGTGGCGTCGACGCGCTCTCGCAGTGGTGCGGCGTGCAGGACCAGGTTGTGAGGCGGACCATCCAGCCAGGCCAGACGGCCCAGGACCTGGCGCAGTGCCTCAGCCGTGGAGGCGATGTCGGCGTCTGTCGTGGTCGCGAAGTCGGCGGCGTGACGGCGCGGCACGACCCAGACCTCGAACGGCGAGCGCGAGGCGAAGGGCGCGAAGGCGACGCTGGCCTCGTCTTCCCAGATCATCCGAGTCCCATTCCTGGGCTCCTCGCGGGCGAGCCTGCAATACGGACACTCGCCCTCGCGAATCAGATAGCGCGCGGCGCCGCCGATCTCCTCGGCAACCCGATGCGGTATCTGGGGCAGGTCGTACAGGTCGAGACAAAGGTGGTTGGTCCGAGCGCCTGCCTGAGCTCCCCAGTTCTGGACGACCTGGAGATACTCGGTCTGGCCGACCTTCTGGGCATCTACAAACGCCTTCCGGACGACTGTCAGCATTGTGCGCAGCATTTCGCTGCCGACGGCCTGGAGGGGCCGATGCTCGCCCGGCGGCGCGACGATGGTTCGCCAGCTGCCGGCCGAGCGAGCCTGCGACATGGCGACCTGAGCCAGACTTCGCTCCATCTCACGAGCTTCGTCCTGGGCACCGACTACGTGAAAGGCGAAGTCCTTGAGGGTGCGTGTACGGACTCCCCCGCCCGGCGGCTGCGTACAGTTCTGGCAGGCATCTTCGTCGTCCACGGCCGCGGCCGCAATTGAGAATCGGCCGCGCTGGAACTGGCGATCGACGACGGTGGCCACCCACCAGCCGGTGATGGCGTCGCGGCGCAACTCGAAGAGGCCGGCGCCCATCAGCTGGTGCCCGTGGCGAAGGAGTTAGGTCCGGCCGGGGTCGCGGCCAGAAGAGCTTCCAGCTCGGCCCGGGCGGCGCCCCAGTCTGCATATGGGGGGAGTGCGCCATGGAGCGGAGCGTCGATCGCAGCCGCCATGGCGACCGCGAAGGCCGCGGCCGCTCGAGCGACGGAATCGGTGGTTGGCTGGGCGGGCTTGCCGAGCTCGCGAGCGATCGAAGTGGACTCGATGCCGGGCATGCCGCAGGCATCGAGCAGCGCGAAGTCGGAGAGCCTCACCGTCACGTTGAGGGCGATGCCGTGGTAGCTCACGCCGCGCTCGATGCGCAGCCCGACGGCCCCGATCTTGCGGCTACCGTCATCGCACCAGCAGCCCGGAAAGCCCTCGCGCGGGCTCGCCTCGACGCCGAAGTCAGCGCAGGTCTTTGCCAATGCCGCCTCGAGCGCTCGAACGAGCGGCCGGACCAGGAGCTTCCGATCCGCCAGCTTGACGATCACATAGGCGGTCAGCTGGCCCGGACCGTGGTAAGTCACCTCGCCCCCGCGCTCCGTCGCGATGACCTCGATCTCGCGCGCGGCAAGCTCGGCCGGAGTCGCCAACACGTGTCTGGGGTCGCTGTGGCGGCCCAATGTCAGCACCGGATCATGCTCGAGCAAGAGCAGCTGGTCGCCGATTCTGCCCGCGTACCTAGCCGCGACCAGGCGATGTTGCAGGTCCCAAGCGTCGCGATATGCGGTCCGGCCTAGCCACCACGCTGCGATCGGCGGGGACGCGGCGCCTCGACCTACGGTCGCGTCGGCACCTCGATCCAGGGTCTGGCCGGCGACGGGCTGGGGCGGAGAGTTTTCCACGAAACGATCCATCGGCACCACGATAGCAAACGCCCATGGCATGTCCCTGCGCAGAGCACGTTTCCACGCTCCTGTGAGCTCATCAGCGCCGATGGTACCCAAGCGACGGCCCCCGAAGGGTGGGTTCCAGTGGACTGCCCCGGCCGTAGACTGGATTCGGGGCCCGCGGTCAGCGCTTGGCCCGATACAGCCATCGCCCTCTCACACGGAGTACCGATGGAAGAACCAGTCCCGCAGCACGTCTCGCGTGGCCAGCCCGACACGGGAATTGAGTTGATGAGCGAGTACGGCGAGGAATCCGCTGCCGACCTGATCCTCCGCGCCTGGAACGTGGTGCCGGTGGTCGTGGCGGATCTGAACGGCTACTTGGTCATGGTTTCGTCGGCCGTCGTTTCTATGTTCGGTTGGGAACGTGAAGAGGAGCTGGTCGGCCACCTCATAACCGGTCACCTCGTACCTGATGACAGGGATCGCGCCGCCGCCAACATCTCCCGCCTGATTTCCGGCGAAATGATGGGGCCGGTTGAATACCATGCCCTGCGCCGGGACGGCGTAGCCGTTTCGATAGAGGTGAGCGGCGAACTCATTCGGGGCAATGACGGGGTGCCCACAGTTCTCGTTCTCCTCGTCCGCGAGATGACCGAGCGGAACCGGGCGGAGGCTGCCCTGATCCAGGAACGGTCCTTGCTGCAGACGCTCATGGACAACACCCCGGATCACATCTACTTCAAGGATGCCGACTGCCGCTTCACCATGGTCAGCAAGGCCCAAGCTGACGCTTTCGGGCTGATTGATCCATCGCAAGCCATCGGCAAGACGGATTTCGATTTCTTCACGGATGAACACGCCCGGCCTGCCTCAGAGGACGAGCGGGAGATCATGAGGACCGGCCTACCGATCGTGGGCCTGGAGGAAAAGGAAACGAGCCTCGACGGTGGCGAGAGATGGGTTTCGACCACGAAGATGACTCGAACCGATGCGCATGGAAGGACGCTCGGAACCCTCGGCATCTCGAGGGATATCACCACGCGCAAACAGGCCGAAGAGACGCTGCGCGAGAGCGAGGAGAAGTACCGCACCCTGGTCGAAAAGGCGAACGAGGCGATCTACATCGCCCAAGACGGTGTCGTCGTCTTTGCCAATCCCAGGATGTCCAATCTTGTGGGCATGCCGGCCGAGGATCTGGAAGGCAGGCTCTTCTCAGATTTCATCTTCCCGGCGGACATGGAACTTGCCAACTCGAACTACCAGAAGCGGCTGGCCGGAGAGGACGTCGACGCCTACGATTTCAGGATGATCGGCGCGGAAGGCAGGACCATGTGGGTGTCTCTGTCCGCGGCGGTGATCCACTGGAAGGGCAGACCGGCGACTCTCAACCTGCTGAGCGACGTTACCGAGCGCAAGCAGGCGGAGGATGAGCTCGCGCAGACCAATCGCGCCCTCGCGGAGGCCACCACCAGGGCCGAGTCCGCCAACACGGCCAAGAGCGAGTTCCTGGCCAACATGAGCCACGAGATCCGCACCCCCATGAACGGGGTGATCGGCATGACCGGGCTGCTGCTCGACACCAAACTCAACCAGGACCAGCGGCGCTACGCGGAGACCGTTCGCGCGAGCGGCGAGTCCCTGCTGACAATCCTCAACGACATCCTCGATTTCTCGAAGATCGAAGCTGGCAAGCTTGAGCTGGAAATGCTGGACTTCGACGTCCGCGCCTTGCTCGACGACTTCGCAGGTTTGCTGGCGCTGCGCGCCCAAGACAAGGGACTGGAATTCATCTGCGCTGCGGCGCCCGACGTGCCGGCCAACCTTTCCGGCGACCCGGGGCGGCTGCGCCAGGTGCTCCTGAACCTTGCCGGTAACGCGGTCAAATTCACCCACCAGGGCGAGATTGCCGTCCGGGCGAGCGTCGAGTCGGAGACTGACACTGAGGTCGTGCTGCGTTTCTCGGTGAAGGACAGCGGCATCGGCATCCCGGCCGCCAAGCAGGGACTCCTGTTCCAGAAGTTCACCCAGGCGGACGCCTCGACCACGCGCCAGTACGGCGGCACCGGTCTCGGGCTGGCCATCTCGAAGCAGCTGGCCGAGATGATGGGCGGTCACATCGGTCTCGTGAGCGAAGAGGGGCACGGCTCGGAGTTCTGGTTCACGGCGCGCTTCGGCAAGCAGGTCGGACTAGAACGTAACGTCCCGCCGCCGGCCCAGATCCGGGGGGTGCACATCCTCGTCGTGGACGACAGCCACACAAATCGCGAGATCTTGGCAGCCCAACTCAACGCTTGGGGTACGCGCTCCGAAGAGACCTCCAACGGCCCCGAGGCGCTGCTGGCGTTAGCTCGAGCCAGGGACGCAGGCGACCCCTTCGCGGCCGTGATCCTCGACATGCAAATGCCGGGCATGGACGGGGAGGACCTCGCCCGGGCCATCAAGTCCGACGAAACCCTGGCCAACACCATCCTCGTCCTGATGACGTCCATCGGCAATAGGGGCGACGCACGGCATATGGCGGACCTCGGGTTTGCCGCCTACCTGGTCAAGCCCGCGCGGCAGTCCGACCTCTTCGACTGCCTTGCCACTGTGTTGGCTGGTTCGGCCGCGGCCCAGCCGGTGCGGCCCATCGTGACGCGCCACGCGATCCGCGAGATGCGCCGGGGATCGCTTCGTATCCTGCTGGCCGAGGACAACATCACCAATCAGCAGGTGGCTCTCGGCATACTCAAGAAGCTGGGAATCCACGCCGATGCTGTGGCCAATGGGGTCGAAGCCCTCAGCGCGCTCGAGTCCAACCCGTATGACCTCGTCCTCATGGACGTCCAGATGCCGATGATGGACGGCCTGGAGGCCACAGGACACATCCGCGATCCGCAGTCCGCCGTACAGAATCACGGGGTGCCCATAATCGCCATGACTGCCCACGCCATGCAGGGCGATCGGGAGAGGTGCCTGGAAGCCGGGATGAACGACTACGTCACTAAGCCGGTTTCGCCGCAGGCACTGGCGGAGGCGCTGGCGAGATGGCTGCCCGGCGAAGACGCCGCGAGACCAACAAAGCCGACCGCCGGATCCAAAGCGACCGCCCCCGACGCGGCCGCGCCAGCGGCGGCCGCGCCAGCGGCGGCCGATGCCGCCGAGACGCCTGTGTTCGACCGGGCGGGCCTGCTGACTCGCCTGATGGACGACGAGGACCTCGCGCGTGCAGTGGTTGATGGCTTCCTCGAGGACATCCCAAGGCAGATCGAGGCGCTCCGGACCTACCTCGATGCCGGCGACATCGAAGGGTCGGTCCGCCAGGCCCACACCATCAAGGGCGCGTCGGCCAACGTGGGCGGCGAGTCACTGCGGGCTGCAGCCTTTGAGATGGAGAAGGCCGCCAAGGCTGGCGATTTCGCGGACGCCATGGCCCGCCTGCCCGACCTCGAGTCCCGCTTTGCCAGGCTCAAGGAGTCCATGCAGGACTTCCTTGACGACAAGGGGCCAGGATCGAGCGAGCAGCCGTGAAGATCCTCATCGCCGACGACGACGTGACGTCGCGCCTGGTCCTCGCCGGGGTGCTTAAGAAACACGGCCACGAGGTCGTGGTGACGGTTGACGGCGCCGAGGCCTGGGAGGCCATGCAGCGACCCGACGCGCCGAGGCTGGCCATCCTCGACTGGGTGATGCCCGGCCTGGCCGGTGTGGACGTATGCCGCCGCGCGCGCACCATCCAGTCGGACCAGCCGCCCTACATCATCCTTCTGACCTCCCTGGGTCAGAAGGCGGACATCGTGACCGGACTGGAGGCCGGAGCAGACGACTACCTGGCCAAACCCTTTGACCCCGGCGAACTCCTGGCCCGGGTTGACGTAGGCCGGCGCATGGTCGAACTGCAGGCGAGACTGAGCGAGGCTCGAGATGCACTCGCCCACGAGGCCATGCACGACCCGCTGACCGGCGTTCTCAATCGCCGGGCCTTCGGCAGCGCGCTATCGCGCGAGCTTTCTCGGAAGGGCCGGCACCATAACGTCCTGGCCGTGGGAATCTGCGACATCGATCATTTCAAGCAGATCAACGACACGCATGGACACCCTGCCGGAGACGAGGTGCTGTGCGGGCTCGTACGTCTCATTGAGAGCAACCTGCGCGGGCACGACGTCCTGGGCCGCCACGGCGGCGATGAGTTCGTGGTCCTCACCGAGCACGCCGGGGAGGATGGCGCGGGCATACTGTATGAGCGCCTGCGGGCCGCGGTTGCGGACCGCCCCATACACACAGGAGCGGGCGACTTCACCATTACGATCAGCTTTGGGGTGAAGATCGGGGCTGAGGGCGAAACCGAGGCCGAACTGCTCGCGGCGGCCGACCGAGCCCTTTACCAGGCCAAGAGCGCGGGCAGGAATCGAGTCTGCCTGGCCGATGAAAGGGTCCTGACTAGCCAGTAGGCGCGGGCGGGCCGAAGGGACGGATGGCTCACCTGGCCTCCGCTGCGGCCACCCGACGCCACAAAGATGGCAATAGGAGGCCTGGTGGGAGCGGCCGCCACGCTGCCGCGCAGTAGTACCCTGAGATGTCGCCAAGCGCACTAAGGGAGATCAGCATCGGCTTCCTACGGCGCCTCCTCGGGGGCGGTCGACCAAACACCCTTACGGAGATTCAGCCGGGGGCCGCCGACGGTACGGGGTCCGACGCGGAGAGCGCTGTGCCGGGCGAGCCGCGCGCGATTCCGACCGTGCTGCCGGTCAGCGCGACGGCGGCGTGCCCGTATTGTGGGGTGCTGCTGGATCCCGCACCCGAGCGCGGGCGGCTGTGCCCACGTTGCCGGCGGCCGATCGTCGTCCGCAGGGTCGACGGCAGGCGCGTTCTCCTCACCAAAGAGGCTGTTGAGGTCTTTGAGGCCGAGCGCGACCGCGAGTCCAGGGAAAGCACCTGGACCAGCGAGCGGGATCGCTGGCTAGGCCTGGCCAAAGGCGTGTCGGCGCCGGTCAACCGCGTCGCACAACTCGGCGCGGTACCGCCCTCGGAGGCTGCCGTGATGGCCGCGAATGAACTGTACCTGGCCGCCGTCGAGCGGGCCGTGCGGACAGCAAGGCGGGACAAGCGCTGGGACGAGGTGGCCAGGATTAGGCGCATCCAGGCGGCCGCGGTGTATCGCGCGTCCGGCTCCGCCATCCCGCCCCCCGACGAGATCGTGTCGCTGCACCGGGCCTGGTCGACGGCAGCGCTGCGCTCGCTCGTCGGGTTCGGGGCGCAGGTCGAGCTGGTTGCCGCAGGCTGCTGCGCAATCTGCGGGCGCGATAACGGTCGGGCCTTCCGCATTGCGGCCGAGTTGCGAGCGCAGCGCCTTCCGCATGCGGGCTGCCCGAAGGGCCTATGCCCGTGCGACTGGTGGCCACTGCCCGATGCGAAGGCGCCCGGGCGGCGCGTTCGACGCCGAGTCTCGCCCCGCGCCGGGCCGACGGCCGCGCCCGTGGCTGACGCGGCCGTCGGGCCCGCTCCAGCCGTCGAGTCCGACGCGGCACCTGAGAACTGACCGGCCGCCCCGGCCGCGGATCAGAGCGAGACGGCCGAACCAGCGCCGTGGCGCTCGCGCCGCCGTCCGCGCCAGACCGTGACGCGGCCGCGGCCCTGGACTTGCCACGTGCCGTCGCGACCCACGAGGGCGGTCTCCTCGTCGATCCCAACGACGAGAGCGCCCTCCGGAGCGGCAAGGGCCAGCGGCGCCACGAACGTCTCTGGGATGGCGTCGTAGTGGGGCACGACCACGAGACCGGGCACCAGGCCCATGGCGTCCTGCCAACCCACGGGCAGCCGTAAGAAGGGCCGACCGCCCATCTGGAACTGGTGCCCACCGAGCACCATCGCCCCGGCCGAGCAGCCCACGATGACGGCGCCCCGGGCGTGCGCCGCTCGCAGGGCGGCACCTGCCGCGCTGTCCCGGAGCATCGCCAGGAGATGGCCCGGCTTACCGCCGGAGAGATAGATCAGGTCTGCGTCCGAGATGCCCGCGACGGCCACCGGGTCGTCCGCCGATGCCCTATCCCGGATGAGGACCGGCACCGGCACCGCCCCGAGGGCGGCGAAATGCACTTCGCCCTGGGCGGCCCAGCGCATAAAGACCGTCTCCCCGTCCGGCCACGAGGCTGTAGGCACGATCGCTACGCGCGGCTGGTCGCGGCCGGTCGCGGCCAGCAGACCTCGGTCCACCTCTACCATGGCCGGGGTGAACTCGCCAGACCCAACCAACGCGATGACCCCGTTCATTGCGGCTGAGTCTACCGGCGCCGAGCCGGCGGGTCCATCGGACCCTCCCGACGAGCGCCTACAGCCAGCGGCGGACGCGAAGGATGACCAGGGTCGCGACGGCGAGGCCCACGACCAGAAGCATTACCAGCCAGAACGTCAGCGGATCGTCGATTGAATACGGCGCTTTGAGGTTCATGCCCATGACACCCGCGATGACGCCGGCCGGCAGCAGCAGGATGGAGACTATGGTCAGGGTCTTGACGATCTCGTTGGT
>JAYUDR010000260.1:0-8570 GCA_043739665.1 Chloroflexota bacterium | reverse complement strand
AGTTGCGATTTGCCACGATGACGCTGCCGTAGGGCTCTCCGAGGGCGAGCAGCTCCGGAACGCGGTCGTCGTCCAGGCCGATGATCGCGGCCATTGCGCCTGACCGACCCTCGCCGGATGCCTGCATCTGCTTGCCGCGCTCTCGGACAAGTCGAACCGCGTCGCTCAGCGAGATGACCCCCGCGGCAACCATGGCCGAGTACTGACCCAGCGAGTGGCCCGCAATGTAGGCCGGCTCGGGAGCGGCGATGCCGGCCGCGGCCCAGCGCTCGCGCAGAGCGGCCAGGAAGGCAACCGAGACGGCCACGATCGCCGGCTGGGCATTGACCGTCAGGTCCAGCTGTTCGGCCGGGCCGTTGAAGGCAAGCTGGCTTATCGGTTCGTTGAGGGCCTCGTCGGCTTCGGCAAGGATGGCGGCTGCTGCGGGCGAGGCCTCGGCCAGCGCCATTCCCATTCCGACCGACTGGGATCCCTGACCGGGGAAAACGAAGGCGATGCGATCCATGTGCTGCTAACGGTCTCCTTGGGCTCTTGGCGTGTGTCGGGAGACTCACGGAGCCGGGGCTATGAAGTGGCGACGACCTGCCAATGGACGACTTACCCGTTCGAGAGGCAAGGGTAGACCACGACCACCCAACCACGGTCAGAAAAGGTGCATAGTTGCATGTAACTCACTTAGCCCTTAGTCTCAGACCCATGCCGCAGTTCCGTCCGAAGCTACCGAACCTGGTTGGGCGTCCGCCCGAACCGGAGTCGCCACAGCCCAACGCTTCACCATTGCATCTGCTGCGCGGCCGGCGACGACCGTTTCTGCACCTGCCTACGCTCACGGTGCCGAGCCGGGCGGCGGTTGAGATGGCGGCTCGGGAGCTGCTCTCGGCACCGGTAGAGGCAGCCCGCAGTCGGCTCCAGAATCCACGCGAGCTTTCGCAACGAATTCAGATGGGCCGGGCGATCTGGCGGGACCTGGTGGTCGGCTTCGCGGCTCAACTCGGCGAGTTGAACCTGGGCTTCACGCAGCTGGCAGCGCTGTACGCCCTCGACGACAGCGGCACGATGACCGTGGCAGACCTGGCGGACACGTTGGGTCGATCGCCTTCGGCGGCCAGCCGGCTCGCGAACGGTCTGGCGCAGCGGCAGCTGATCGAGCGCAGCCAGGATTCGGAGGACCGCCGGCAGCGAACGCTCAGACTGACGGGGCGTGGCCAGGCGTTGCTCGGTCTGGTGGATCGCGCCCGCGCCCAGGAATTCCTCTCGATAGTGAGACCGTTGCCCGCGGCCGAGCGGGCGCTCGTGGCGATGGGCGTGGCCGCGCTATCGGCTCATGTTATTTCGCGGCGGGGCCGGCTGATCAAGCAGCGCACCCGGTAGGCTAGCGCGCGACGCCGGCCAGGTCGGCGGGGGCGGGCAGGCCCAGGACCTCGCGGGCCATATCTTCCTTGTCAACCGAGAGAGCCCAGGTCGCGCGGCCGTTGGTTCGATCGATCACGCAACAGCCCTTGAGTGCGATGCCGGCGCCAGAAAGCAGGTCGTTCACCTCGCCGAAGGCACAAGGCGTGTCCTCGATCTCGACTTTCACGCTGGACCCGGTTACGAATGGATATCCCATGCCCTGCAGGACATCGGTTGTGTCGTCGTCGCAGCAGTCGGTGTAGATCTGGGCGCAGGTGAGGTCGCCCGCGGTGCTTTGCAAGATCTGGACGATGTTGACGCCGCGAGCGCACAGGGCTTTGGCCAGGCGGGACAGCTCGCCTGGTCGATTGGGCAGCTGAACGACGAACTGTTGACCCATCTTCTCTCTTTCCCGGGCGGTGCCCCGGTCAAGTCGCTTGACGACGCCGGCGGCGGAACAGTGGCCTGATTGTGGGTCGACGGCGGGCAGCCGGGTAGGGCCGCAAGGCCCACCGAATCGGGGGCCAACCCGCCCACATTCGCGAGATTTGTTCGGCCTACCTGCCGCAAAAGAGAGTCACGGCCTGCCACAGTGCCGGCAGGCCGAAGGCGAGTGCCTCAACGCTGACTCGTTCGTCGTCGCCGTGCATCAGCGCCAGCAGGCCGTCGTCCGGGCCCACTCGGAGCGGCGAGAAGCCGTATGTCGGCACGCCAATACGGGCCAGGTGCTTGGCATCCGTAGCGAACGGGGCCATGAACGGTACAGGGACCCCGTCCGGGTCGCGGCTTACCACCACTTCCTCCAACAACCGGTAGAGCTGGCTGTCGAGCGGCGCCTGGACCGAGGCCCCCACCTGCTCGAGTTCGATCTCGACGCGCGCCATCAGGTCTTCGCCGATGCGCCGACGTAGCTCCGCGCGCATGGACGGCTCGTCGGTACCGGGCAGCGTCCGGCAGTCGATCACGATCTCGGCCGTGCCCGGTATGACGTTGTACTTCACGCCGGCCGTCACGATGCCAACGGACACGGTGTCGCGCATCACGGCCGCCATGGTGCGGGCGAGGACCGGGTCGCACAACTCGTGGAGAGTTGCCTCGACGCGGGCGGGTTCGGCTGAGGCCAGACTTGCCACCGCTGTGCGAGCGGTCGCCGGAAGGTGTGGCATGGCGCGCGCCAGGGCGGCTTCGATAGCCTCAGTCAGACGCGTTGGGCCGGGCTCCGCCAGGCGCGCGACCACCTGTGCGGCGAGGACTGCGGCGTTGTCCGGCGTCGGCACGGAGCCGTGGCCCCAGCGGCCCTTGACGTGGATCTTGTAGACCGCGAAGCCCTTCTCGGCGACCTGGATCGGGTAGAAGCGGACGCCGGCGTACGTGGTGGAGATCCCGCCCGCCTCGTTGAGGGCAGCGGCTGCGCGGAGCCAGTCCGGGTGATTGTCTACCAGCCAGCCGGCGCCCTGCCAGCCGCCGGCCTCTTCGTCGGCCGTGGAGCAGAAGAGGACGTCGCGGCGTAAGCCGGGGATGGGATCCGTGGCGGGATCGCGGCCGGCCGCCCGAGCCGCCCGGGCGAGGCGGCGCATGACCTGCACCTCCATGGCCACCATAGCCTTCATATCCAGGGCGCCACGTCCCCAGACGTAGCCGTCTTCCAGGTCGCCGCCGAACGGGTCGTGGGTCCAGCCTGCCGGCTCCGCCGGCACTACGTCCAGATGCGACAGGAGCAGCAGTGGCTCGCCGCCATCGCCCGCAGGCGCGCCGTCGCCGTGGACGCGCGCCAGGATGGATCCGCGCCCGGGGAACGGCTCCACGACCGTGGCCGGGATGCCCTCGGCGGCGAGGACCTGCTCCAGATAACGGGCCACCAGGATCTCGTCGCCGGGCGGGTTGACGCTCTTGATACGAATTAGCGCTCGAAGCAACTCGACCAGCTCCGACAGCTCCAGCTCCGACAGCTCCAGCTCCGCTAGATCACCAGCCACGCCAACCTCCGAGGACTCCGCCACGCTCGGCGGTTGAATGGAGACATCTGCCCGAGATCATGACGGAGATGCGCGGGGCGCGCCGTTCAACCTTCAACGCCAGCGGTGAGACAATACCGGCGGCTTGGATGCGTTCCATCGACGTAGGAGATCGGGATGGCCGCCACACGGGTCGGGATCATCGGGGCAGGTTGGATTGCCGGCGTCCACTTGCGCGTACTTTCGGGCTTCGACGACGTCCAGGTGGTCGGCATCGGCTCGCGCAATCCGGAACTGGCAGGCCGATTGGCCGAGTCTGTGGGCGCCCGCGTCTACCCGGACTATCGGGCCATGCTCGACGGAGCTGAGCTCGACGCCGTCTTCGTCTGCCTGCCACCGTACGCCGCCGGCGAGCCCGTGCAGGCCGTCGTGGAGCGCGGCATCGCCCTGTTCGCCGAGAAGCCGCTTGGCGTCGACGACGACCGGCCGGCACGGATCGCGAAGTCGATCCACGCCCAGGGCATCGTGTCTTGCGTCGGCTATCAGTGGCGCTATCTCGAGGTCGTCGATCGGGCCCGCGAGCTCCTCGAGGGTCGTCCGCCCCAGCTGGTCGTCGGCTCATGGCTCGGCGAGACGCCCGCAGCCGCGTGGTGGATTCGAAAGGACCAGTCGGGCGGTCAGATAGTGGAGCAGGCAACGCACGTCTTTGATCTGGCGCGCTTTCTGGCGGGCGAAATGGAGCCCACCGCCGCGGCAGGCCGTCGAGTCCCGCGGGCGGACTACCCGGACAGCGACATCCTCGACGTCACCGAGACTTCGGTGCGCTTCGCGTCGGGTGCCATCGGCTCGTTCTCGACCACTTCTCTGCTGGCCGGCCCGCACAGGGTCGAACTGGACATGATCTCGGACGGGATGGCCCTGACGTTGGAGGTGCTCAATCACCGACTCGTCGTTCGGCTGGGCAAGGAGACAACCACGCTTGCGCCGCCATCCGAGTTCGACACGCCCTATGAATTGCAAAATCGCGCGTTCATCGATGCGGTTCAGGGGAAGCCGAACAGGATCCGCTCGTCATACGACGATGCCCTCCTCACGCACCACCTAACGCTCGCGGCGTCGCGTCTCGCGAACGAGTCAGCCTCGTCCTGAGCACTCGCGGCCCCACGAATGTCGTCTCCGGTGGGGGAGTGGGCGACACCCATTGCGTCACTTGCGTGCGTTCAACGGGCACAGCGCCGTGAAGTCGCACCAGCCGCAGGAGCGCTGGCTCGGAGTGGGGGAGAATTCGCTGCCTCGGATCTGGCGAGCGCGAGACGCCAGGTCGGCGCGTACTGTGTCCAGCCCGGCGTCCGTGCGATCGGCGCTGGAGCGCTGGCCGTGCTCGACGGCGTAGAGGGTGACCCGTTCCGGCAGGCCCAGGTCCAGCGCATCCCGGCAGGCAAGGGCATAGATCGAGAGCTGCAGACTCGCCTCGGCCTCCTGGGGCCGACTCGCGCCGCCGGTCTTGTAGTCGATCAGCTCGACCGCGCCCGATGGCAGGCGATCGATGCGATCAATGACACCTCCGACGACGATCACGGCATCCGGGTCCAGTTGGATCTGGAGTCGGAAACGCAGTTCCTCGCCCACGGTTTCGGCTTGACGGGCCGATTCGGCTGCCCAGAAGAGGTCGAGCATCGGCTCGGCGCGCTGGCGCCAGGTTTCGGCGTCCGGATCGGCAGGTAGCGTCGTCTCAGCCCAGGCTGCATCGTAGAAACGGGCCAGGTCTGCGCGATCAGGCGGCTGCTCGCCGCGGCGCCGCCGCCCGCGCCGCTCGCGCGTGAATGCCTCGAACGCGCCATGCGCCGCCGACCCGAAGTCCATAGCCGGTCTAGGCTGATCGGCCGGCAGCCGGCATATGTACCGAAAGGCGTACTGCCGCGGGCACCGCTCGAACGTGTCGAAGGCGCTGTAGCTGAACCAGTCCGGCGGCTCGACCAGATCGAACGGCGAGCCCCCGGCGACCACATGCGCCGCGATTGCCTGTGGATCCGGCTTGGCCGATGCCCCGCCGGCGTTGTTCGCTTCGCCCCAAAGGACATTCGTCATGAAGGCATTGTGCGCCGGCCCCGTGCCATCTAGCGTGTCACGGGCATCGCGACGGTCGCCTCGACAGTCGCCTCGGCAGGCGCTTAACGGTCGAGCGGGCGAGCGCCAATCGCGCCAAGCTGTCAGCGCGGGCTCTGCTGAGCGCCGCCATCTAGAGGAGCACGCAATGACGCAGACCGAATTCACCGCCGGACCTAGCCAGTCGATTGTGGTCTATTCGTCCGGCGACGTGGGAGCTGAGATCGACCCAGCCGCCATGTACCAACTGATCGCCAAGGACGCCGAGCAGCGTGCCCTGGCCGGCTGGCGGATTGTCTCGACCGCTGCTGTGCCAGTCAGACACGCACAAGGCTTTCTGGCGCGCGAGGGCAGCGGCTACGAGACTAAGTTCTCGGTCGGTGTCGTCTACGCCTCCGCGTAGGGGCAACCATGGCCCGGGGCCCCGCCGAACGGACCGCTGGGCCTCTACCTCTGGGTCGTCGATGTCTTGAGGCGCTCCGTCATGCGCTCGCCCGTGGTCACAGCGCCGAGCGAGGCGGACGAAACCAGGGCCGCGTACTTGGCCATGACGCCGCTCTTGTAGCGCGGGGCCGGCGGTGTCCAGCGGGCGCGCCTTTCGGCCAACACGGCGGCAGGCACGTTGAGGTCCAGGGCGTGGCGGTCGACATCGATGACGATTTCGTCGCCGTCCTCGACCAGCGCGATCGGGCCGCCGAGCGCCGCTTCCGGCGCCACGTGGCCGACCATCAGGCCGTGGGTGCCGCCGGAGAAGCGGCCGTCGGTGAGCAGGGCGACGTGCTCGCCCATACCCTCGCCGACGAGCGCCGCCGTGACGGACAGCATCTCCTGCATGCCGGGTCCGCCGACCGGACCCTCGTACCGGATCACGATCACGTCGCCCTTTTCGATCAACTGCTTGCGGACCGCGTCGTAGCAGGCGTTCTCGTTGTCGAAGACGCGGGCCGGGCCCTTGTGGAAGCGACGCTCGTGGCCGGCCAGCTTGATGACGCAGCCGTCGGGCGCGAGGCTGCCGTGGAGGATGGTCAAGCCGCCGGTGGCCTTGAGGGGAGTCTCGATCGGCACGACGACCTTCTGTCCCTGCGTCTCGACAACGACCGCGGCAGAGCTGGCGATCGTCCCGCCATCGACATTCGGCGTGCTCCCGTCGATCAGGCCCTTCTTGAGCAGCTCTCGGGTGACGAGCGAGAGCCCGCCGGCCTCGAACAGGTCGGCCGCCGAATAGCGTCCGCCGGGGATCATGTCGCCGACGATCGGCGTCCGATCGGCGATTTCGCCGAACTCGTCGATCTCGAGCTTCAGGCCGTACTCGTGTGCGATCGCGAGCAGGTGCAGGACCGCGTTGGTCGAGCCGCCGGTTGCGGCCACGCAGGCGATCGCGTTCTCGATCGACTTACGGGTGACGAACTCCGCCGGCCGAACATCGCGCCGGATCAGATCCATGACGATCTCGCCACAGCGGTGCGCGGCCGCGTTCTTGTCCGGATGCTCGGCCGGGATGCCATTCAGGCCGGCCGGCGAGAGACCCATAATCTCCATCACCATTGACATCGTGTTGGCCGTGTACTGGCCGCCGCAGGCCCCCGCGCCCGGGCAGCTGACCGACTCAATCTCGTACAGCTCCTCGGCCGACATCTTGCCGGCGCGATAGGCCCCCACCGCCTCAAAGATGGTTACGATCGTGGCGTCGCGCTTGCCCTTGTACACGCCCGGGTAAATCGTGCCGTTGTAGAGGATCAGGCCCGGCCGATCCAGGCGGCCCAGAGCGATGGCCGCGCCCGGAATCGTCTTGTCGCAGCCGACCAGGCAAACGACGCCATCGAGCATATGGCCGCGGACGCACAACTCGATCGAATCGGCGATGACCTCACGGCTGATCAGACTGGCCTTCATGCCCTCGGTGCCCATGGACGTTCCGTCCGAGACGGCGATCGTGCTGAACTCCATCGGCGTCCCGCCCGCCGCCCGGATGCCCGCCTTGACGTGCTCGGCCAGTCGGCGCTGGTTGTAGTTGCACGGCATCGTCTCGATCCAGGTCGTGGCCACGCCGATGAGCGGCCGGGCCAGGTCCTTGTCGTCGAAGCCGATGGCCTTGAGCATGCCGCGCGCAGCGGCCCGATCTGGACCGTCGGTCAGGGCGGCGCTGTGGCGCTTGGCCGGATCGCTGGGAATGTCGTAAGGCAGGGGGCGAGGGGCGTTGTCAGACATCGTGGGTTCTCTCCGCGGGGGTGGGCGGGCGTTTTGAGTCGAGCCCAAGTCTAGGGCCTTCGGCGAAGCCGGCGGGCGAGCCTCCACGATGCGTCTAGAACAGCCGGCAACTTGACCCGACGGTCAGCTCCTTGGGGCGTTCTGCTGTCTCGGATCCACCGCACGCAGGCCAGCCAGCACACTAGGATGGAGCGGGTCAAAGCCGCATTGGAGGACGCCAGGGATGGCGATGGGGGCCGGAGCATTTCGGACGGAGCCGGGCGAGGAGACCCGGCGGCGAGCCATCCTCTATGGGTCGGTCGCACTTGCCTTCGCCGCCGGTCTCGTAGTCGTATTGGAGCTGGTCGCGGGATTCAGCCAACTCGGCTGGGGCCGTTACGTCGGCACCGACTACCAGATCTACATGGACGCGGCGAGGCGATGGCTCGACGGTGGGTCGTATTTCCTGCCCCGACAGCTCGGGGGGTCCTACGACATTCAGGGCGGCGATGTCCTGTATCCGCCCGTGGCGCTCTGGCTCTTCGTGCCATTTACGATGTTGCCGCCTGTCGTGTGGTGGATCACTCCGGTAGGGATCACCGCCATCGCCGTGTGGCACCTACGGCCCCCCGCCTGGGCGCTCGCACTCTCGGTGCTCGTGTTTGTCTACCCGAAGAACCTGGCCTTCGTTTTCGACGGCAACCCTGGGCTCTACTTCATCGCAGCGCTTGCTGCGGCTGTCGCCTGGGGTTCCCCGGCGTCGCTCGCTCTCTTCAAGCCATCCCTCTTTCCGCTGGCTCTATTCGGGATTACCCACCGCGCTTGGTGGTTTGGCTTCGCGACACTAGCCATCGCTAGTCTGCCCGTTCTGCCGCTTACTGTGACATGGCTGGCGGTCATTCAGGGAGGCCATGGAGGAGGGTTGGCCTA
>JAYUDR010000259.1:0-3359 GCA_043739665.1 Chloroflexota bacterium | reverse complement strand
CGGTGGGGTACTTGCGGGCCGCCTGTACTGTCAGAGGATCGCCGCCCTCCAGAGTGTGGATCGACATGTGCTCGGCGCCGTGGTACTGAAACGTGCGCCGCACATCGGCGGCTCGGCCCACCAGCATCAGATACCCAATGAAGATTACGATCCGAATCGCGCCCTCGGCGAGTTGTAGCCCGAAGCCTTGATCCACGCGCCCGACGGTAGCCTGGGCCAGTAGGAGCGGCAGTAGGAAGAAGATCCCGACGCCCAGGACGAGGCTGAACAGCAGCATGCCGCCGACAGCCACGGTGTAGCCCTTGCCAAGGCCTTGCTCGGTGTGAGCGGCAGACGGACCGGGCTGGTCGGTCGGGGCAGCAGGTCCAGATGCCGTCGCATCGGGATCGGTGAAAGCGCCGTCGGAAGCGGCCCCGACGATCCAGGCCATAGGAGCGAGGCACACCATCCGCAGCACCGACATTGCACTTCCCGAGGCGCCCTTTGGGGCGCCTGGGCCACTCTCGGGGCCGCCGCCCTTAACGTCGGGGCCACTCTCGGGGCCCTCCTCGAGCGCCTGAATGGTCGCGGATCTCACCAGCCAACGGGTGCCCGTGACGAGAGTGTCGTACAGGAGAACCAGGCCGCGCAGGAAGGGCATCTTGAGGGCGCGGCGGGCGCGCAGACCCAGGTCCAGTCGTTCGGTGGCCCAAACGATCGATCCGTCGGGATGGCGCAGAGCGACCGCCAGGGCGTTGCGACCACGCATCAGGACGCCTTCTATGAGCGCCTGGCCGCCGTACTGATAGCGAGACATCGGGAAAGTCTAGCCTCCCAGATACGAGGCGCCTGAGCGATCACGGCAGACGGACCGAGGCGAAGTCGGCCGGGGAGAAGACGCTCCCCCTGCCTGCCCGGCGAGCGAGTCGCTAAGCGCGCTCGGCGCGCTCAAGCCGCCGCTGGAACCGTTCGACCTGGCCGGCAGTGTCAAGGATAATCTGCTTGCCGGTGAAGAACGGGTGGCAGTTGCTGCAAACGTCCACGCGCAACTCGGACTGGGTAGAGCCAACCTCGAAAACATTCTTACACGAGGCGCAGTGGGCGGTTGCCTGCTGATACTTGGGGTGGATCTTCGGCTTCATGTGCAACTCCGGACGCCTTCCGTGCGGTCTCCCGCCGGTGGTCGTTGGTGGCGCGGGCGACGTTCGCACGTCGGCCGCAGGAAGTGTCCCTCGGGCTACTCGCCCGCCAGGGCCTCGATACGGATGCGCTTCTTGTCGCGTGTCTCGTGCTCGTAGTGCACAGTACCGTCGATCATGGCGAAGACGCTGTAGTCGTGAGCCAGGCCGGCTCCGGGGCCAGCCTTGAAGGTCATGCCGCGCTGCCGCACGATGATCGAACCGGCCGTCACGAACTGGCCGTCGCCGGCCTTGCAGCCGAGACGCTGGCCGACGCTGTCGCGGCCGTTCTTGGAGCTTGAGCCTGCCTTCTTGTGGGCCATCGTTGCTAGTCCTTCTTGGCGCGAGCGGGGCGCTTGGGAGCAGCCTTACTCGCTGGTTCGTCGGTCTTAGCAGCCTTTGGCGCTGCTTTGGCCTTGGCCTTTACCGGTGCGGCCTTCGCATGCGCGGCGGTGGCGGGCGCCGCTGCATCGATCGGAGCAGCTTTGGCCGCAGGACCTTTTGCCTTCGGTGCAGGCTTGGTCGCAGCCGGAGCGACCGTTCGAGCCTTGAGCTTCTCGGCCAGGGCCGTGTCTTCGGCAGCCTGACGAGCGGCAGCCTTGGCGACCTTTTCGCGCTCGGCAGCGGCTGCGGCGTCAGCCTCACTGGCCTCCGCGGCGGCGCTCTTGGCACCGAGGCGAACTTCCGTGATCTTGAGGACGGTCAGTTCTTGGCGGTGGCCCTTCTTCACGCGGCGGCGAGCCTTGGGTCGGTACTTGAACGAAATCGTCTTCTCGCCGCGAATCTGCCGAAGCACTCGGGCGCTCACGGCCGCATCCGCTACAACGGGCTGACCGACTGCCGACTTGTCGCCATCCACGACCAGCAGGACGCGGTCGAGATTGATCTCCTGGCCCGGCTCGACATCTAGCAACTCCACCTCGAGCTCGGTTCCGAGTTCGACGCGGTACTGCTTGCCGCCGGTCTCAATGACTGCGTACATGGGTCCTCAGGGATTGGACGGGGCGGTGTGGCCCCTGCTGGTGCATGACACGAATACGCCCCCGGGCAGGCCGGGGCGCGAAATGGGAGTGTACGGCGCGAGGTCGGCCTCGTCAAACGCCCGCTCCAGGCCTACGACCGAACAGCGACGTCGTGACTCTCGATCCATGAAGACAGAGGAGACGACTAAGCTGGACGCGGCTGTTGGCGGGCCGGCTCCAGCTCCTCGGCCAACCACAGCCGTTCGCGCACAGCCCCCACAGCCTCAAGGAATCGAATTGGGGCAGCTGACTCGGCGGCAACGGGAGGGTCAAGGGGATCCGAGGGTGTCTCAGAGGCGCCGCGCCCGGGCCTCTCGGCCGCCCCCCCGTCGGTTTCGCCAGACGCCAGTCGCGTTGTCATGCCGAGTTCACCCGCCAGGGCCGCAACCACCTCCTCGACGCGACCGCTGCCCCCGTCCTGCGAGTGGCGGAGCCGCAGCCACAGGCCCACGGCGGCCAGGTCGACTGTAGCTTGGGCGACAGCGACTGGATCTGGCGCCTGGATCCGTGCGTCGAGCAGAAGTGGCCGGAGATCGTATGAGATCGACCGTTTCTCGCGGTGGCGCTGCCGGGGCAGCTTATCCGCGGCCATGAGCCCGGCAACGGCCGCGGCCAGGTCTCCATGTTTCACGTTGAACAACGTCACCCGGTAGTCCGCGGCCGCGAGCTGTGGAGCAAGTGCCGGCGCCCCGACCCAGACGTCGTGCAGGTCGACGACCCGGTAGCCGCGGGGCATGCCCGACGCGAGCCGCCCACGCAGATCGGGCGATGTAAGCCGCTCTGCCAGGAAGAGGTCGGCCAGGTCGTGTTCGGCCAGCATGCCCAGCTGCAGCGGAGCCGCGAAGACGAGTTTTGGTCTGGGATTGAAGCCCGCGCTCGTAGCCAGCGGTATCTCGCCTCGCCGGAAGGCTCGCTCCCACAAATGGACTGCGTCGAGGTGCGACAGGTAGCGGGCCTCTTCGTCGCGGGCGAAGGTGAGGCGCCAGCGCTGCCGAATCTCGCTCATGACTCCTGTCCTGTGTCGGCCGCCGGGCTTGCAGGCCCCGCGGATGGCCCGGGTTGCTTCGATCGGCGGACATCGTCCGGCGTGCGAACCCAGCGAGCCAGGACCAATTCGGCCGTCGTCGCCTGTACAACCAGAGTGAAGAGCACGACGCCGAATGTGATCCCTTGAAGTTGT
>JAYUDR010000258.1:0-3362 GCA_043739665.1 Chloroflexota bacterium | reverse complement strand
ATTCCAGCTCAGCGGCCCAGACTGATCAACTCGCCAGGGCGCCGAGGATCCTGCGCGAGTCGCTCCTTTTCCCGTACACGGGCGGCCTCGCCCTCGTCCAAAGCGTCTACGACAAGGGTGGTTGGGCGGCGGTCGATCAGTTGTATGCCAGCCCGCCGGACTCGACGTCGCAGATCCTCCATCCAGACCTGTACACCCGGAAAGTGAAGCCGGTCGCGGTATCAGTTCCGGCCGTGCCCGCCTCGTTGAGTGGCTGGCAGCTGACGATGCAGGACACGCTGGGCGAGTTGCAACTCCGCATCTGGCTGGAAGGCGAAAACCCCAACAGCGCGGCTACGACCGCCGCCACGTCGACTGCGTCCGCCTGGGCCGGCGACCGAGTGGCTCTATATGAGGGCCCGAACGGGGCCTGGGCCGTCGTCCTCAACACGACGTGGGCCTCCGCGGCGGGGGCTCAGGCGTTCGCGAACGCGGTGCCTGCAGCACTCAAGGTGCTGGGGCCATCCAGGAAGTGCGACGACTCCACGCACGTGGATATCGCCATCTCGTCGAGCCAGGCCGTGCTCCCCGCTCTTCTTCCCTGCTGACAGCTGAGCCAATCGGGCGGCTGAGCCCGAAACTTGCCGAATGAACATGAAGATGACATTGGGCAAGCGGTTGGGCGCAATCTGCCCGATGGACAGGCCGAACCCGCCTGAATCGGTCCGTTGGGTGCCGTCTACAGGTGCTGAATGCGCAGATTGCGGACGTCAGGTCCGAATCAGGCTGCACGGTGGAGAGCAAGCAACCGGATGGCGGCCCGGGCTTTGCTCAACGTCATTCTGGTGTGCATTAGGCAGGAGTCCCGCCACTGGGATCGGCCCGAGCCTCGCCCGGCTGCCGCGACTCGGATCGGCCCGAGCCCTCGCCCCGCCGCCATTGCGTCTTGGGCCTACATCGCTTCCGGGGCGGAGATGCCGAGCAGCCCGAGGGCGTTGGCGAGCGTCGTTTTGGCGGCAGCGATCAAGGCGAGCCGCCCGGCCGAACGATCCAGCTCGGTCTCGTCGATGACGCGGGCATCGCGGTAGAAGGCGTGGAACGCGGTGGCAAGTTCCGTGGCGTAGGCCGTGATGCCGTGCGTCTCCTCGCTCTCGGCGGCGTCCTCCACGACCTCCGGCAGACGCGCGATCTGGCGGGCCAGCTGAGCCTCGGGCGCACCGCTCAGGATCCCGCCCAGCAACGCGGCCAGGCGCGGATCGTCGGCTGCGGGCGCCTGAATACCGGCCTCCTCGGCCTTGCGCAGGATGGACGCAATTCGGGCGTGGGCGTACTGGACGTAGTAGACCGGGTTGTCGTTCGACTGCTTCTTGGCCAGCTCGATGTCGAAATCGATGCCGCTCGATGCGGCTCGCGAGGCGAAGAACCAGCGCGCCGCGTCCACGCCGATCTCGCCGAGCAGTTCGTCCAGGGTGATGAACTCGCCAGTTCGCTTGGACATGGCGATTTCCTTGCCGTCCCGGACGAAGCGAACCCAGGCCGTGAGGATCATCTGGACCTGGTCGGGGTCGAAGCCGAGCGACTGGGCCGCGGCCTTGACCCGGGCGACGTAGCCGTGGTGGTCCTCGCCCCAGATGAAGACGATGCGCTCGTAGCCGCGGCTGAACTTCTCGACGAGGTAGCCGATGTCGGCCGCGAAATAGGTGGGGGCGGCATCGTCGGTCGAGCGCAGGATGACTCGATCCTTGTCGTCGCCGAACTTGGTCGAGCGGAAGACGACCGCGCCGTCCTCCTCGTAGACGTCTCCGGCGGCCCGCAGTCGATCGACCGCCTGCTTGACCCAGCCGTCGTTGTGGAGTGTGCTCTCCGAGCGCCAGACGTCGAAATGGCAGCCCAGATGATCGAGGCTGGCTTCGATGCCGACCCGAACCCGCTCCGACGCCCAGCGACCGACTGCCCAGGACGCGTCCTCGCCCGACTTCTCGGCGGCGGCCAGAACATCGGCCGGCAATTCTTTGGCCATGTCGTAGACGTAGTCGCCGTGGTAGCCGCCGTCGGGGATCTCGCACTCTTCACGGATGGCCACGACCGACGCGCCCAAGTTCTTGACCTGGCTGCCGAAGTCGTTGAAGTAGTACTCGCGCACGACCGTGTGACCGGCCGCTGCGAGAACGCGGCACAGCAGATCGCCGGCGAACGCGCCGCGGGCGTTGCCGATATGGAGCGGCCCAGTGGGGTTGGCCGAGACGAACTCGACGTTGATGTGCTGCGGGTGGGCGACGGCGACGCGGCCCCAAGTGGTCGGGTTGCGGAGGATGTCCTGAGCCATGGCCGCGAGGGCATGGTCGGACAGTCGGATGTTTAGGAACCCGGGCGGTGCAACCTCGACGGCGGCGATCGGGGAAATGGGGTCCGTGGCCGTCGTGGTTACGTGCGCCGCTATTGCCTTGGCGATGTCCATCGGCGCGCGGCGGTACGGCTTGGCCAGCTTGAGGGCGATGTTGCTGGCGAAATCGCCTCGTGTGGCGTCCGCCGGGTGCTCAATGCTGATCGCCTCGTCGGCGGAGGCGGCGGAGGCGGCGGAGGCGGCGGAGGCGGCGGAGGCGGCCGGGGCGGCGGAGGCGGCCGGGGCGGCGGAGGCGGCCGGCGCCAGGCTCGCCTGGGCGAGCTTCCACGCCGCTTCGATTGCCTCGCGGACCTGGGATCGCAGGCTGGCGTCAACGTCAGGGGTCATAAGCGCATGGTAGCGAGTGCGGCGAGGAGACGCGGCTGCAGCTCGGCGGCAGAGTGTCGGCGGTCTGCCGAATCCCTCAATGCCGCCCGGGACGTCACTAAGTGGAGCGTGAGGCCGGCTTTGGCTGGATGAGGGCCGGAGCCAGGGGGCCGAGCGGGCGATCCACGCTTGGGCGGTGACGGCGGTGAGGCCGCCGGCCGTTTGGAATCGGGCGGCGGACACTTAGTGACGCCCATGGCGGCATTGAGGGGAGGATTCGCCGAATTCCGGGCATAGCGTCGCCCCGGGCGGAATTGAGCGGAATCGCGGGCGACGCGGCGCCGCCCGCGTTGGCGATGGTCGTGTTGGCGATGGTCGTGTTGGCGCCGCCCGCGTTGGCGATGGTCGTGTTGGCGATGGTCGTGTTGGCGACGCAGCCTACGCCGGCCAGGCCCAGTCGCGGATTTCGGGGGCGTCCTCGCCTTCGGCGCGGGTGTAGGCCCGAGCTTCGGTGCGCTTGTCCTCCATGAGCTGGCGGACGTGCGCGGCCCTCGCACCCAGCCCCGGGACACGGTCGATGGCGTCGATCACGAGGTGGAAGCGGTCCAGGTCGTTGAGCATGACCATGTCGAACGGAGTTGTGGTCGTGCCCTCTTCCTTGTAGCCGCGGACG
>JAYUDR010000257.1:0-3369 GCA_043739665.1 Chloroflexota bacterium | reverse complement strand
GGGTGTCGGCGCCTGCGAACTTGCGATCCGTCAGCAGGATGACTTTGTCGGCGCCGCGGAAGAGGCAGTCGCGCAGGATGTTGGCGGCCTTGGGTGGTCCCATGGTGATCACGGTGACGGTGCCCCCGGTCCGGTCCTTGACCTCGAGCGCCATCTCGAGGGCGTTGAGGTCCTCGGGATTGAAGATCGCGGGCAGGGCGCCACGGTTCATGGTGCCGTCTTTGGTCATCACCTCGCCGGTGAGGTTGTGCGTATCGGGGACCTGTTTGACCAGGACCACGCTATGAATGGGTCTAGAGTCGGTCATCAAGTCTCCGGAGCCGCCCGGCACGCGGGGCGGATGATGGTCAAGGCTCTCCCGGTTTGGTTGCCTCCGGGGTGGCGCAGAACCGATGTGGGACCTGTGGCGGTTCGGGTGAAGGATACCCCGAGACGGCGTGCGCTCGTGGCGCGCTCGGCGCGTTCCTTTGGCGGACGGCGGGGACGGCTTGCGGGACCGCGGGGACGGCGTGCGGGACACTGGCCGATCAGCTGCCGCTCAGTCACCGGGTGACCAAATCGGGGCCAGGCCGTCCCGAACCTCAGGCCGCCCCGAACCTCAGGCCGCCCCGAACCTCAGGCCTAGCCATCGCATGACTACTATCCAAGTCCGGGTCCGGATTTGGACGGGTCAAGGCCCGAAACGGTGGCTTGCCACCGCCCAACTGAGCGTGGCTCAGGCGGAAGAGTCCGACGCGGACACCGAGATTCCGTGCCCCGGTTCGATACAAGTCATGTGGTGAGTATTCGTGAGGTCCGGGGCGGTGAGGGGCGGTAAGGGCCGGGTCCGGGCGGTAAGGGCCGGGTCCGGGCGGTGCCCGCTGTCGCCCTGCCACCCGCCGGGGACCGCTCGGCCACCCCACGTGATCCTGCGCGGGCCGCTCCAACCCCGGGGCGATGTGCGAGTCCAACCCCGGGCGATGTGCGACGATCCGCGCATGACGCCACCGCCCTTGCCTTCGCCCGATCTCGGCCTCCGCGATCAACTCGTAGGTGTCCGCGGCCTGCTGCTCGACATGGACGGCGTGCTGGTGATGCGGAACGAACTGATCCCGGGCGCGGCAGAGGCCCTCGCTTCGCTGAACGTGGAGGGTGTCCCGTACCTGGTGGCCACGAATACATCGATGGTGAGCCGCGCCACGCTGTCGCGCGAACTTGGCAACGCGGGCCTGGCCATTCCGGCCGAGCGGATCGTCAGCGCGGCCTCCGCCGCCGCCGCCTATGCCCGGCGCCATTTCGCGGGCGAGCCGTTGTACGTCCTGCTGGCACCCGACGCCCGGGTCGAATTCGAAGGCTTGAGGCTGCTGAGCCACGATGAGGCCGCCAATCCGGGCGCGCGCGCCGCGGCCGTGGTCGTGGGCGATGCCCGCGACGAGTTCACGCCCCGGAACATGCAGACGGCCTTCACGTTGCTCCGTGGCGGAGCGCGGTTCGTGGCGATGCACAAGAACCGCTGGTGGATCACGTCGGCCGGCGTGATGCTCGATTCGGGCGCCTATGTCGCTGCCCTTGAGTTCGGCCTCCAGCAGCGTGCGCTGGTGACCGGCAAGCCGTCTCGGGCCTTCTTCGCCGAGGGGGTCAGGCAGCTGGGTGGTTTGGCGGCTGGGGAAGTGGCGATGGTCGGCGACGACCTCTGGAACGACGTCCGCGGCGCCCAGCGGGCGGGTCTGCGTGGGGTGTTCGTGCGGTCGGGCAAGCACGGCGACGTGGAGCTGGCCCGCGCGACTGCCGAGCGGGGAGGGCGTGCGCCGGACGCGATGGCACCCTCAATCTCGGAAGTTGTGGCGGCGCTGGTCGGGAGATGAAGAGCAGCGCGGACCCTTCCGAATTGGCACAATACGGGCGCCGACCACTGCCGGCAGGGCGATCAGCGGCCAAGCGGTGAGGAGCGAAGGTGCTGGCATGCATGCTGGGTCGCGGCGGCAATCCCCGCTTTCCGTAGTTCGGGCCGTATTCGACCAGTCCGGCCCGGCCAATCGTCAGCTCACACGGGCCCTGGCTCTGCTGCTCGTGTTCGTGATCATCATTTCGCTGCCGGCTTTCCTCGCCTGGATGCCCGGCACGGACCTCGAGATCCCGCTTCGCGCCGCGAGCCGATGGTCCGATGGCGGTACGCCCTACGTGGCCTCCAGCTTTGCCGAGACTTCGGGAACGGGATTGCCATTCCTGTATCCGCCGTTCGTCCTGCCGGTCCTGTCGGCAATCGTCGGTCTGCCGCGGCCGCTCGTCCTCGGAGCCTGGCTAGTCCTCTTGCTGGCGGTTGCGATTTGGACCTGCCGTCGCTTCTCCGTGCCCTGGGCGGCCGTGCCGTTGGTGTTGTTGTGGCCTCCCTTCATGGAGGGTTTGGTCGCCGGCAATGTCCAGGTCCTGCAGCTGGCGGCCTTCGTCGCGCTGTTCTTCGTGCCGGGTCGGCCGTGGGAGGCCCGGCCACGGTCCTGGACGCGGGCCGGTGAGAATGACCGGGCAGGACGGTGGGGCGATGACGCTCGCTACGGTCTTTATGCCGCGGCTATCGGAGCCGTGAAGTCGACGCAGCTACTCGCCCTCGTCTGGCTCCTGAGGTTGCGGCCGCGGGCAGCGATCATCGGCGGAGCCACCCTCGCGGCGGTAGCTCTGGCCATGTTGCCGTTTACCGGGCTGGCGCTCTATCGCGACTGGATGGACCAACTCGGCCGGGCCGCGGACCTGAGCTGGGCACCGGCCGGAGCCCCTCTCGATTTCATGATCGGCCGTCCGCTGGCATTGGTGGCGGCGGGGCTCGCTGTCGGGGCGATGTTCTTCGTGCGCGGTCGCGACGCAGGGGCGTGGGTTGGCATCGCGATGCTTGTCGCGGCCCCTAGCCTGCATGGCTACGGGATGCTCCTGCTGCTACCCACGCTCCTCATCTTGCGTCGAGATATCGCCATAACGCTGGCGATCCTGATCGCTCGCTACAACCCCTACAGCTGGTGGATCTCGATCGGCATCGCCGCAGCCTGCCTGGCCGCTTCGAAGGTTTACCCGGCTCTGCGTGCCCAGGCTCAACTCGCTCACGAACCGGACCGGCAATCCCTCGTCCCGGCCGAACCTGCCACAGGCCTTCAGCGTCGGTAGCGGTAGACTGGGGGCCAACGAATGCTGCGCCCTGCTGCGAGCGCGTGGCCCCGGCGGTGCGGCGTCATCAGTACCTCGACCCCTCAGGAGGGCGTTCGGATGACTGCCACGTCTGAGCCCCGGCTCAAGATCACCTACGCCACGCTCCGCAACGACAACGAGCGGCTCCACGCCGAATATGACGCGGGCCTGGTCACGGCCAAGGCGGAGCTCGGCGCAACCCATGGCCTCTTCATC
>JAYUDR010000256.1:0-8599 GCA_043739665.1 Chloroflexota bacterium | reverse complement strand
CAAAACAAGGACTTCACCTTCGTGAACGTGAAGACGCCTTACATCGGCGAGATCGACCGCACGGACCTTTACATCCCATACGACCAGTTGACGGCCCGGGTCTCCCAGCTGCCAGCCGCGAAGGACGCCAGGATCCTCGTCTACTGCCGCAGCGGCGCCGAGAGCGCCATCGCGTCGCAGACTCTCCTCGCTCTGGGCTATACAAACGTCTGGAACCTGGATGGCGGGATGAATGCATGGCAGTCTTCCGGGCGATTGCTGGTCCAGAAGAACCGCACCTAGACGGCATCACCCCCACGTGATAGCCCCCTCCGGCTTCTCCACCTATCGCGAGGGTTCGCTCCACGCCGCGCTGAAGGCTCTCTACGCACGGCCCGGCGACCGGGTCGAGGAGAGCGTCGATGGCTACGTCGTTGATGTCGTTCGCGACGATGAGCTGGTCGAGGTCCAGACGGCCAGCTTCTCCTCTGCCGCCCGCAAATTGCGCCGGCTAGTGGAGGGTCACCGGCTCGTCCTCGTGCATCCCATTGCCGCGGAACGATGGTTGGTGCGCGTCGACGCCGACGGCGTCGTGACCGATCGGCGGCGATCCCCAAAGCGCGGCATGCCATTGGACTTGTTCCACGAATTGGTGGCATTTCCGGAACTGGTGGCTCATCCCAACTTCCGACTCGAACTGGTCATGATTCGCGAGGAAGAGCTGCGCGGCCCTATCCCAGAGGGCGCGCGCTATCGCTACCCGAGGGAATGGTGGCGGCTGGACCGCAGGCTGCTCGAGGTCATCGAGACCATCCGAGTCGACACGCCGGCCGATCTGCTGGGCCTGCTGCCGGCCGACCTCCCGAACCCCTTCACCTCCGCGGATATCGCCACCTCATCGCGCCGACCCAAGCACCTGGCCATGCGAGCGGCCTACTGCCTGCAGCGGGCCGGCGTGGCGCGCTGCATCGGACGGCGTGGGCGGGCCCAAATATATGAGGCGGTGCCCGGCGGCGGTCAGTAGATCCAGGGCAGCAGACGCCGCGTTCGGCTTCGATAGGCCGGGTAGTCGGCGTAGCTCTCGGAGAGCCAGATCTCCTCACGGCGCGACTTGAGATCGAAAAAGCCGGCCAGCGCGACGGCGCCTAGAAGCGTCAAGGGCGAGGCCCTCAGCAGGCCCCAGCCCAGAGCGGCGAGGATCAGGCCACCGTAGATGGGGTGGCGGACGAGCCGGTAGGCGCCCGTCTCAACGAGTTGGGCATTGTCCAGTGGCTTGGGAAACGGGGTCAGATTCTCCCGCAAGTCCAGAAGGCCGCGCAGCGACAGGACGCCGCCGCAGCCGATCAGGATGACGCCGGCAGCCGTGCCGACCGCCGCCTGCCAGCCACCCCAGGCGGGGCCAGCAGCCCCGGAGACGGCAATCGCGCCGAAAAGCACGACCTGAAGCAGGAACCAGCCCTCGCCGCGACGGCCCAGGTCGGGGAGCCAGTGTGCGCCCACGTCAGTTCGCCGCGCCGCCAGCCTGCGGCTGTTCCAAGGCATCCGGATCGGCGTGCGGGCCGGTCACCATCACCTCGGCCTCGATAGGATGCGCGCCGTCGGGGCCTGTGATCCGGTACCGATGGTGGATCTCGACGGTTCCGGCCGAAAGCATCGCCGCGACCGACGAGTACTTCGTGGCCGAGATGTAGATGGCGCGCCGGAGGGCCGTCTCGTCGATCGCCGGCCCTTCGACCTCATGCAAGGCAACCGCACGCGTGTAAATGGCCGGCTGGGCCTCATCTCGTTGTTCTGCCGTGACCGAGACCTGGTAACGGGTCACTTCCTGACCATCGGCCCTGAGGCTTGAGATCACGTCGAACGCCGTGCAGCCTGCCTGTCCGACCAGCAACAACTCGACGGGCCGTGCGCCGGCGTCGCCTGCGTCGTCGTCCAGGACAATCTCGTGGCCGGTACCGGTTCGCCCAACAAAGCGAGTGCCCGTTCCAGAGTAGAGGGCGGTGGACGTCCTGATGATCATCGGTCTTCTCCAGCGGCGCCGGCCGGGCTGGGAGCGCCCATTGCGTCTGGGTCGGCGTGAGGTCCGGTAACCATCACTTCGCCCTCGATGGCGGCGGCGCCGTCGGGACCCTGGATGCGGTAGCGGTGATGGATCTCGACAGTTCCCGCGGACAGCATCGCCGCGACCGAGCAATATTTCGTGGCGGACAGCTCGATTGCACGACGCACCGAGGTCTCGTCCACGGCCGGGCCCTCGACAAGATGGACCACGTCTGCGCGAGTGAAGATCGCCGGCTGGCCATCCCGTTGCTCGGCCGCGACGGACACCTCGTATCGGGTGACCGCCACGCGCTTCTTCTGGAGAATCGACATGACGTCCATGCCGGTACAACCGACCTGACCCGCGAGAAGCATCTCGACCGGACGCGGACCGGCATTGCCCTCGCCGTTGTCGAGAACGATCTGGTGGCCGGATCCTGTTTGGACGGTAAAGCGAAGGCCTGTGCCCTCGTATACGGCGGTTGAGGTCTTGATAGCCATTGAGTTACTCCTTGGGGGCGTTAGGGCGGCGGAGGACGAGAAGGGCGTCGATCGGAGCGCGACCGGGCGGCGGCACGCGGCGGACGACCTCAGCACGCTCGACGACGAGCGTCGGATCGATGGCCAGCAGCTCGCCGGCGATCTCATCGGCCGTGAAGAGGCGCACGGTGTCTGGCGGACCGCCCTGGCCCTCAGTGGCGTTGAGGCGATCATGGCCCACGACGAGGAGGCGACCACCCGGGGCCACGGCCGCAGCGGCACGCGTATATATCTTGGCGCGTTCGTCCGGCGGGACGTGCAGGTACACGATGACAACCAGATCGAATGAGCGGACAGGCGGCGACCAGGCGAATAGGTCACGCTCGAGCCACTCAACCGCGACCCCGGCCGCCTCTGCCTTGGCGTGCCCGTTGGCCAACCCGACGGGCGACCAATCCACCGCCGTGGTGTGCCAGCCTTGCCCGGCCAGCCAAACCGCGTTGGTGCCGCCGCCGGCTGCCAACTCCAGAGCCGTCCCTGGGCGCAGACCTGCCACGCCCAGCACGAGCGTGGGGTTTGGTCCCTCACCTTCAAAGTCACCGGTACTGTGGCGCTCGTCCCACACGAGCCGGCGCGGATCTGCAACCATGTCTAATCCTTCTCGATCGGCCGGCCGGCGCGAGCCCAAGCACTGGTGCCGCCCTTCACAGAGGTGGCGCCCTCAAAGCCCTGGCTCAGCAGGTACTCGGCTGCGGCCAGGCTGCGCGTGCCGCTCTCACAGATGACCGCGAGGGCCTTATCTCTCGGCAAACCGCCCACTTCGGCCACGAGCCGCCCCAGGGGAAGGCTCATCGCCCCGGGCACCCGACCGCGTCGGAACTCCCAGTCCTCGCGAACATCAAGGACCAGGACGCTGCCGCCGCTCAACAGGTCGGCCAGTTCGTCAACGCCAATCTCGGGCGTTGTGCGGCGAGGGAATATCTGCACGGTCTGGACTCCGTTCATGTGCGTGGTTAGATCAATTTACGTGAAGACCGAGAGCCGAGTCGATCCGGGCCTGATCGAAGCCGACGATCGGCAGGCCATCGATCTCGATCACGGGTACGCCCATCTGGCCGGTCCGGCGGACCAGGTCGCGGGCGGCGGCCGGATCGCGGCTCACGTCGACATCGCGGAATGGCACCCCGTGGGTCTGCAAATAGGTCTTTGCTCGCGTACACCAAACGCACGTGGGCGAGGAGAAGACGATGACCCGGTGCGTTCCGCCGGTGGAAGTGGCCTTGCGAGATAGATAGCTGGCCATTACTTGGACTCCAATTCGAGAGATGCGATCACACGGAGCAGCCGTTCCCGGGCCTCCCGGGCGATCGGCTCAATGGCAGGTGATTGGACGACGCCGAGGACCGCTCCAGGGTCCATCGCTTCGACGATGGTTCGTCCGTCCTGCTCGCGCAGGATGACGTTGCACGGAAGCAGGGCCCCAGCCGAGGGCTCCGCCAGCAGCGCTTGATGCGCCAGTGGCGGGTTGCAAGCGCCGAGGATCAGGTAAGGCAGGCCCTCGACGCCGAGCTTAGCCTTCAGGGTGGCTGCGACATCGATCTCGGTCAGGATCCCGAAACCCTCGACCTTAAGGGCTGCCTCGACCAGCGGCCGCGCCTGTGCGACCGACATCGGCACGCTCGTGCCGAATGTGTAGGAAGTCTTGATCTGCATGGGTCTGTTCACCTCAAACTGCAGCGACCGGCTCGGCATGCGCAGCCGACCGAGTGCTCACCCTCGCGCAGCACGTCCAACAGCGTTAGTCGCTTCGGATCGGTTAGAACCCGACGCACTTCCGCAGGCAGCCGATATGCTCATGGATGCCTCTTGCCTTCTCCGGCAATGCCACCGGGCATGGCTACAATAGCAACAGTTGCGTACTTGCGCAAGTAGCTGAGGAGGAGACTAACGGCCCCATGGTTCAAACCCGATGACCCCCGCAGCTGAGCTTGGGATCTTTGCCGTAAGCATCGCCGCCGGCTTGATCGGCGCGCTGGCTGGCGTAGGTGGCGGGATCCTCGTAATCCCCGTCTTGACCTTCGGCTTCGGTGTTGACATCCGTCTGGCCGTGGGAGCGAGCATCGTCTCTGTCATTGCGACCAGCTCCGGCGCCGCGGCTGCGTACGTCCGAGACCGCATGACCGACATGCGAGTCGGCATGTTCCTCGAGCTGGCCACGACCACTGGTGCGGTCTGCGGCGCGCTGCTGGCGGCGGTCGTGGCACCCGCTTTCTTATACGTGTTGCTGGGCCTGGTCCTGCTGTCCTCGGCGGCCATGCAGGTGACGCGGCTGGGTGAGGAGACGCCACCGACCGATCCGCCCTCCGCACTGGCGTCTCGGCTGCGACTCGAGTCCTCATACCCGGATCGCAAGCTCGGCCGCGAGGTCCCCTACTCCGCCCGCCGCGTGCCACTTGGATTCGCGTTGATGTGGATCGCGGGCGTGGTGTCGGGCCTGCTCGGGATTGGGTCGGGAGTACTCAAGGTGCTGGCCATGGACGGGGCGATGCGGCTGCCGATGAAAGTCAGCTCAGCTACGAGCAACTTCATGATCGGTGTGACGGCGGCCGCGTCGGCGGGCATATATCTGAGTCGCGGCGACGTGGACCCGCGGATCGCGGCTCCCGTAGCGCTGGGAGTGCTGGCCGGGGCCGTAGTGGGGGCGCGGCTGCTCCAGCACATTTCGAACAGGGCCGTGCGGCTGATCTTCCTGCCGGTCCTCGTCGTGGTTGGGATTGAGACGATTGGCCGCGGCCTGGGGTTTGGGCTATGAATCCCGAGCGCTTCCGGACGATGGTCAGCCTGGTGTTGGCGGTGGGCGTGGCCATTAGCGCAACTCTGATTGGGGCAGGATTCCTGGCGGCGCTGGCAGTCGGCTGGCAAGGGTCGCTGTTCGGCGCCCCGCCTGGCGTCACGGCCGTCACAACGGACTTCTCTAACCTGCCGGCTCGCCTGGCATCCTTGGAGCCGCTGGCCATCAGCCAACTCGGCCTGCTGGTCCTACTTGCCACCCCCGTGACTCGTGTGGCGGCGTCCGTCGTCGGCTTCGCTCTTGAGGGCGATCGCCTTTACACAGGCATTACCCTGGCCGTTTTGGCCATCCTGCTGACCAGCATCCTGTTCCTGCGATAGGCCGAGAGGGTATGGATTTGGCTCCGAACCCCTCACTAGATTGAAGGCGAAATCCGGACGAGGAGCCGGCCCGGAGGCAGGTTTTAGCGGCGGTTTGGACGCCGCCGTGGTGTCGACGGGCCGGGCGTCGGCGCAGGCGGAGGCGTCGCGGGCGGGGGTGCGGCCGGGGGTGGAGGCGTCGCCGGCGCGGGCGGGGGTGTGGGCGGGCCGGGCGTGGCAGGCGGTGGGGAAGGCGGTGTGGAAGGCGGTGGGGTGCCGGCGATTTCCAGTATCCCGTCGACCTTGGCGTACCGGGATGACCACGTGTCGCTGTGGATAACGGCGCCGCCCTTGTCGGTGACGGTGCGCGTTACTACCGTGTTGTAGCCATCAGTGGGGTATTCCGCGCGGTAGGTCTTCTGGCCGCCGGGTAGGGAGGGCACGTACTGCGTGCCGTCGCTGGCCTTCGCGACGTCCTTCTTAACCCCGCCGCTGAAGGTCGTCGTTCGACCCGTAGGTAGGCTCCACAGCTCGACGTAGATCACCCGCGTGCTGCCGCCCTTCCACCAACTGCGGATGACAATCGGGTAGTCCGTGTCGTTGGTCCAGCGCATGTCCAGCGTTGTGGTGCCGTTCGAGTAGACGGTGGCATCGAGACCGACCGGGTAGCGATTGGAGTAGTAGAAGTGGGCGTGCCGCTCGTCGATCTGGAGTCCGGCGCGAGCCGCGGCATTGAAGAACGTCGTCGACGCGGAGCAGATCCCGCCGCCAATGGCACCCGTGTGATTGCTTTTGCCATTGAGGATTACGCCGCCCATCTTGAAGCCGTGGGCCTCGTCGATGGCCCCAACCGCATTGAGGAAGCTGAATTGCTTTCCTGGACCGATGACTATGCCGTTGAGCAGCTGGGCCGGGAGCTGGATGTTCACTCCGTTGCCGTTGGCCTCGCCCGGGAAGTAGGTCGTGGCCCAGTGACCGATACGAACGAAGCCGACGAGACCCGGGTTGGCCTCGAGCTTGGGCGGAACGTCGTTTACGACAACCGCCAGGTTAGTCTGGTTGGCCGCGCCACCCGACCCCAGGTCATCCAAGTAAACCTCGACTGCCTGAGCCGTCGCGTTCACGTCGAGTGCCTTGCCGGGCTTGCCCGCGGATAGGCCGTTCGGCTGGTCCGCCACGTAGATGACGTTGGGTTCGACCGGATCGGCGTTCACGTCCTTGGCCAGGGTCGCCACGAAGGTCTGGACCGACGCAGGGTTGACCGCCGGGCCGTAGCTGCCGTTGGTTCGGCTGCCGAAGGTGATCCAGCTGTGGACTCCGGCGGCGTCGATCGTCCAGGTCTTGTCGCCGTTCGTCAGCGTGACCGCGACCGACATGTTGCCGGCGCTCGCTGCGGCAGCCTGGGCATCGGCGTCGGAAACCTTCGGCTCGATGGTCACAAACTTGCCGCCGACCCGCAGCTCGGCCGGGGCATCCGTGCTGGAGAGCTGGGAAATCAGCTGAGTGGCGATGACATTCTCATCGATGCCGCGCCCGGCGGCGGCCGGCACGATCTGGTGATCCGAACCGGTGATGGCGACCGATGCGTCCTTGGCAGGAACGATGCTGACGCCCGTCAACTCGTGAAGCCTGGTTTCCAGGGCCACCGGATCCACCTTCACGATGACCGGAACGCTGGAGCCGACCGCGAAGGTGCGTATCGTCCCGGCAATGCTGGCGAGCGGGTTCTCCTCGCGGCCTTGCGAGAGCGCCGCGTCCGCCATGGCGGCCGAGTCTGGGCCGCGCCCGACTTCCTGATAAGTGAACGTCCCTATCCCGCCCGGGGTGGTGACGACGATCTTGCCCTGGCCAAGGGTCGCGTAGCCAGAATCGAGCTTACTGATGGCCTCGTCACGGGTGAGCCCGGAAAGGTCGACGGTTCCGGCGCGAACACCCGGCATGATCCTCCCGTCGTAGGCCCGCGAAAGCCCGAAGGCGGCGGCACCTGCAAGAAAGAGGGCGCCGAAGAGCCCTACAGCGAAGCCGATGGCGAAACGCCTCGAAACAGGAACCGCCGCGCGCGTCCAAGTCGACGAAACGGGCGTGGGCTCCGGCGTGCCCAATTCGTCTCCCCAGCCCGATTCAGACCAACCCTGTGGCTGGGCTCGATTGCGTGGCTTGTTCGTATCCCAGGTCATTCTCGTCCCTTATGTCGCGCCAATCGGTTTCCTGGACTGCCATCTTTTGTCCGCCTGCTGAGACAGATGTGGGAACCGACTGAGAGGCCGCTGAGAACTGGCGTCCCCAGCGGCTACAGCTCGCGACCGTCGTCGCCACTTCTCAGCCCCCTTTAAGCTGGCTCACGGATTGGTCTCAGGCAACTGCGGGAACATGCGAAACAGCCAAAAGCGCATGAGGTCTGAACCATTCACGGCCAGCCTCGCACCGGCCAACTTGACGGCTACTCCCCGGCTAGCGCCGAGCGAGGTCGGCGGCTCACGGCTTGCACTCGATGCAGTGGATCGCCCTCTGCTAGAAAGGAATGACCGTGGCACAACGGAAGGCTCGGACGCGCCCCTCTTCAATGGCCCGATCAAAGTCGGCCTCCGCGGGCGCGCCAACGTTGCCCGCGCAGCAGCCAACTCGTGGAGTACCTCCCGTCCCCGAGCGCCCCGAGGCGGTCGAGCGCGAAGCACTCGTTGTGAGCTACTGGTTTGATTCGGGCGAGGCGGGTGAAGCCTACCCGGCGACCATCCGGCTGACCGGACGGCGGGCGGACGTGCAGGGCTACCTGGGACCGGCCGACACCTTCACCCACGAGGAGACGATCGAACAGGTTGCGCCCGGCAGTGGCCCGGTCTCGGTCAGCTCCTGGGTGTACGGCCTCAATCCCGGCGAGTGGAACGTGTCGGGCGCCGTGGTTCGAGCCGACGGCGGCGCTGACCGCAAGCGCAGGATCCCTGAACCTCTC
>JAYUDR010000255.1:0-3374 GCA_043739665.1 Chloroflexota bacterium | reverse complement strand
AGTGGTGGGCCTCGTCGTTGAGCACGACGATGTTCTTCTTGGTCCCGAGTGCCCGGCAGACCCGGCGGACCATCTGGTCAGGGGTCTCCTTGAACTGGTCGGTGTCGCCACCGGGGCCGGCCAGGACCTTCTTGGTGAGTGATGCCGTTCCCTGGAACGCGCCGGACTCGCGCCGGATGAAGCCATGGAAGTTCGCGATCTCGATCTTGGCCGCCTGCAGGGCGCGGAGCTGGTCCGGCGTGAGGAGATCACGCTCCTGGTAGTAGTTGCCGGCGAGGTTCGGCCGGAGGACCTGGAGGCGATCGCGGATCGTGATCCCCGGCGTGACGATGAGGAACGTATCGCTGAAGCGCTTGTCCTGGGGGTTGGCCAGCTTGTTGAGCGCCTGCCAGGCGATGAGCATCGCCATCACCACGGTCTTGCCGGAGCCCGTGGCCATCTTGAACGCGATCCGATAGAGCCCGGGGTTGCGCGCCTGGCTGTCCTCGCGGAGCTTGTTCTCGATCCAGGGCTGGCGGTGGCCGGCGACCTCGGCCAGGAAGATCGCCGTTTCGAGCGCCTCGATCTGGCAGAAGAAGAGCGGCTTCTCGCGGGTGGGGTCGGTCCAGTAGGCGAGCAGGTCGCGGGTGACTGCGGTGATGCCGGTGTATCTGGCGCTGCGCCACGCGCTGACGTGCTCGCGCACCCGATTGATGAAGTCGTTGTCGGTCATCCGCTCGGCGACCCAGTCGCCGGGCAGGCTGAGCTGGGCGCCGCCCTTCATCCTGGGCTTCGGGATCGGGATGAAGTACGTGCTTCGGCGGCGGCCTTCGGCGGTCTCGTTCGTGATCCCGTCGTCGTCGAACCGGAAATGGCGCGCCGGCTCACGGAACGGCGAGTTCAGGATCGGGTTGTCGATCGCGACCGGTGGCACGAGTCCCCTCAGGAGCGTGGCGGTGTCGGGGCTTCGTGCAGGATACGCGGCGGGCGGGTCAGGTTGGGTGGCACGGGCGCGTCACGATGCAGACATCGTGCCCGGTACCAGCGCAGGAACCCGAGCGAGCTCGTTCTTGAACCCACAACAGTCCTCCGTACCTGGTCAGGGCGACTCTGGCTCCCACTGGGTACGGCCCAGGGCACGCCGCGCCTCGCGCAGAATCGACTCCAGCATGTCGTCCCACGGCCCCGCGAGGTCGGTCCAGCGACTCATATCTGTGTCGCCCTGGCGGTTGTCATAGAACCGCATGGCCGCGTGGACCGGTCCCGCCGGAGTCAACATGGCCAGGAGGCGCATCGCGGCTCCCCATAGCGGCCGCAGGGCGTCCACCGAGTCCGCCATCAGTCGCAGCCCTGAGTCGATGTCGTTGGCCGACTGGCTGATGGCGACAGAACCGTGTCGCCCGATCCGGATGGCGTAGCCCTCGTCCTCGGAAAAACCCATGTTCCAGACACTCAGCGCGTGCTGGCTAACGTCGGTATCTAGCCGGTTGAACGGGGCGGGCTGATTGGCCAACGGACCGTTCAGCTCCGTCATCATCGCGCGATACAGCGAGTCACGGAACACAAGTGCGGCAGCGTCGCCGGGAAGGGCCGCTGATGCCAGGCTGACGACGAGCTTGCACTGGCGCCCGGCAGGAGGGGACGCAGACAAGTCGTGGCGGCCGTCCTCTGACGCCCGTGCCGATCGGGCAAGAGCGGCTTCTCCTCGCTCGAACAGCCGGCGTAGCGAGGACGAGTTCGTCACCGGAACCGAGGCGCTCGATAGCCGCTCATAGACCTCGCCGGACGACGTAATCGCCGGGGGCACGGCTACCGGGCGTACCATCACGACCGCAACAAATCGGCCCTCGCCGACGGGCCAGGCGCGCGCATCGGTCGAGGGCAGCGGGGTCACTCCGCCGTTGGCGAGGCATCCCGTGACCCACAGGATCGGCTCCGTCGGCGGCTGCCAACCGTCGAGAGACCAGGTCCGAGCGGCTCGATCGAAGGACGCCCCGAGCACCAGGAAGCCGCCGAGTGTGCTGTTCGCGAAGGCCGTCACGCACTTCCGGACGAGCTGCGGTCGGATGTCCCGGCCTTTAGCTTCCCAGGTCAGGCTTTCATCGATGGCCGTTTCCAGGAACCGTCGCAACGAATGGAGCGAGAGGTCCTCCCAAGCAGGCCCGAAGGGCGTGGCGGTCACCCAACGCAGGATAACGACTAGAGCGGCCATCGACCGGCCCATCGCCCCGTCACCGACCTCGACCGCGTCATCCCACGAGCGGCCTGGGGACAGTGTCAACCGTCCACGATCGGCGCGTCGTGCAGCCTAGTGCTGTTGCCTAAGCCGTCGCCTTCAGGAGACGGGCACACTCCACGAGGAGTCGGTCCGCGTCGCTGTCGCCGGCAGCCCAGGCGAGCGCGTGGATGACGCCCCAGCCGCGAAGGCGGGAGCGGTCAAGGGCAAGAAGGTCAGTGACCGCGTCGAGCCGCCTCCGGATTGTCCTGGCCGCGTTCGGATCGCTGCGCAACTCATCGCGTCGGTCACGAAGCAATGACGCTGCATCGAAGGCCGGCTCGCCGACTAGCGGCTTCGGATCGATCGCGAGCCACGGCTGGCGCCTGGATCTCAGGATGTTCTCGGCGTGAAGGTCCTGATGGAGGACGACCTCCTCCGTCGCGCTTGAGGCAAGCTCGGCGATCTGGTCGATCGCGAAGTCGAGCAACGTTCGTTCGTACGGCTCACCGAGGCGCGCCCAACGTTCCGGGATTTCTCTCGCCCACTGACGGGCAAGATCTGCCAATAGACGAAACGGATGGGTGGTGTCGGCGGGACGCCGGAATCCCTTCAAGATATCTGCGGCCACTGCGAGCTCGGCGGGCTCCGCCAACCGACGCAGGGGGAGTCCAGGTTCACACCGCTCGAGGAGGAGTGCGCTTCGCTTCACGTCCTCGCCAAGGAGGTAGACGGCGCCGAGGCCTCCCCAGTGTCGGAGAGCCTCGCCTTCCTGGGCGCTCTCGGCCTCGGGCTTGTTGAGCTTCAGGACCGCAGGGTCACCGTCCGGTAGCCGAACTGCCGCCACAAACGCGAGCCGAAGATCGAGCGGGCCTTCCATCTGGAGCGACCAAAGTTCCAGGCACTCATCGACGAGTCTTGGGAGGTGCTCGAGCCATGACGCGCCTCCGGGCTCGTGGCCCCACCACAGCAGCTCGGGCGGAACCTTCATTCGGGCACGCTAGCAGTGTAGACAGGCGCATTGAGCTGACGACGGCCCGGGGCGCGGTGCGCGCCACCGACACCATGTGGTCATGGTGTTGGTCCCCGGAACGTCTGCAATCTTCGCTAGGCGGTCGAAGGCCGGCCGAGGACCAAGTACGTCTCCACCTGCCGAAAGCCCATCGCACGATAGACGGGT
>JAYUDR010000254.1:0-3410 GCA_043739665.1 Chloroflexota bacterium | reverse complement strand
GCCCGCCATTCTTCCGGCTGATCGCCAGAACTGGACACCAGCCTGACGGATCGAATGATGGCCCCGGGTTCAGCCTCACGGACCATGTCATATACCGTGAGCGCCGCAACGGCCGCGGCGGTCAGCGCCTCCATTTCGACGCCGCCTGGACCAATCGTGGCCGTCTCGGCACGAATGCGGACCGCACTGGCGGCCCGGTCCGGGACGGCATTGACCAGCAGCTCGGTCAGAGCGATGAAATGGACCAGCGGCACCAACTCTCCTGCCCTCTTACCCGCCATGACGCCCGCCAACTCCGCCACGCCCAGGACGTCACCCTTGAGATTTGTGCCGTCGACGATGGCGCTCAGGGTCTCCTGGGAGACAGCCACCTCGGCCTCCGCCACCGCGCGACGCGGGACCACTGGTTGGTTCGTTACGTCACTCATACGCGGCCGCGCCATCCTTCCAAAATGGGCTGAACGCCGACGCTCAGCCCGTGAATTCTCGTCAAAGCCAGCGCCGCCCGGCTTCACGTTCGGGGACATGACACAGCTCTATCAACGGTCCTAGCGACCACGGAAGCGGCCCTTCTTGAGTTGGCGGCCGGCCAAGAGGTCGCGCTGTTGTCCTTCGACTCGTTCGCGGACCATTTGTGCGGCCGCTCTGCGAGTCATCAGAACCGGTCCATCCTCGCTTCCGCTGACCAGCATGGCGTCCAGGCCGGTTCGCTCCAGGACCTCCAGCGCAGTCCATAGATCCGAGTCTCGGGCGGCGCAGGGAACGGAGCCGATGGGCACCATAACTAGCTCGGTGTGTGTGTTCGGCCATGCCCGGCGTGGCACGCGCCGGATCTGAGCCGTACCGATGAGCCCGAGCAGCTCCGAGCCACGCTCAACCAGCGCGGCTGTGCCCATGCGCTCCGCCAGGTACTCGCCGGCAAAGACATCGAGCGTCAGCTGTGGCGGGATACGGGCGGGATCGGGGTCTTCCGCGTCGGCCACGCGCAGTCCCGCCACAAGGTTCCGAAGCTGCGCGCGTCGGTCCAGGACTTTACTCGATCCGGCGATCAGCCAACCAGCCACCCCCAGGGAGAGGCCGGCCGTGGCATCGCCGTAGAACACCACGAAGACTCCCGTGGCTACAAGCAGGAGGCCCATGTAGCGGCCCAGCCTTACGGCGATCGCCGTCGCGGCTGCCTCGTCACCGGTCTTGCGCCACGCGATTGCATGCGCAACTCGGGCTCCATCGAGCGGATAGCCGGGCACAAGATTGACACCCCCGAGAAACCCATTGAAGAGAGCCATGATGAAGGTCACGAACTGCAACGCCTGGAGCGCCAGAGGAGCGGCGTTCATGTCGACCGGACCGGCGGCCAGCAAGAGCGTTACGCCGCCGAAGAAGAGCATCAGCACGAAACTGAGGGCGGAGCCGGCCAATGCGACCCGGAACTCCTCGCCCGGGCTCTTTGGCTGGATTTCCATGGCGAAGGCGCCGCCGATTAGCTGGATGACCACGGCCGGGGTGCGCATCCCGTTCCGACTTGCCACAGCCACATGAGCAAGCTCATGAACGACGACCGAGACGAAGACCAGCAACGCCGTGACGATCGACGTACCCCAGGCCCAGGCCAGATTCCAGCCCGCCGGGGACGATGCCTGCGCGCTCAGGTCTGTGCTGAAAATGACCGCGATGAATGCCAGGATGATGATCCAGCTCCAGTGAGCCCGGACCTCCGTGTCGAAGACTCGGCCCAAAGGCACGCTCCAGCTCACGACTGGGCCTCCCCCGCAGCCGTCGGAGATGCGGCTGGTTCGCGGCCCAATCGTCGGACTCCGAGGGCGACCCCAAGAGCCAGCAGCAGCACGGCCAGGGCTATGGCGACGCTCGTCTCGGACCAGAACTGGTCTGGGAAGAGCTGAACGAGCCGGTCAGTTCGAGGGTCAAACATGTAGGTCCCCGGCGGGAAGAACGCCTGGTGGAATATCTCAAACGCTTGATCGAAGAAGAGCGCGAACGCCACGCCGACCACGATGACGCCCCATACCAGGACCGAGGCCCCGGTCCCAACGGCCCGCCAGAACCAGCGCCGCCCCCGGCTGGCAAGCCCGAGCGCAACCAACAGCACCGTCGCAACTAGCGCCACGAGGCCCAAAGTCATGATGACCGCTCGGACGTCCACCATGTGGCTCCGCTCTCGCTGCTGGAGCACCTCAGCGCCGTTGACATTGGCGGTGAAGTTGGGCGGTCCAAACACGAGGTCCGAAAGAATGCTGCCCGTGACATCGTGGACCTGAGCCGACGTGTAGCCGGTGATACGCGCCACATCACTCCGATCCTGGTCGAAGCCAATCCAGACCGGATTGAGAAAGAGCAGGACGGCGGCGCCAATGATCACGCAAGGCGTGGCGATGGCCGTGATTACAGCCGCGATTCGTTGGGCAAGGTGGAGATTCACGACGCCATCGTACCGCCCCGACGGGTCCAGCCTCTGTCCGGGTCGGTCGCCCAGGCTACCCGGCAGCCTAACCGAGGGCTGCGGCCTCGCGCCGGACGATCTCCCACACCAGATCGAGATCCGAATCCTCGATCCGAAGGTTTGAGACGTTGAGCCGGATGGTGAACCGGTCGTTGAGCCTTGTGTGAGACAAAAAGGCCCGGCCGGTGCGGGTAACGGCGTTCATCAGACGCAGGTTTAGCGCGTCCAGCTGCCCGGCGACCTCGGGCTCATCCTCACGTGCGGCCAGCTCGGCCGGTCGATATCGGAAGCAGACCAGCGAGAACGGCACCGGCGCCATCAGCTCGAAGTCCGGATCACTCTCGATCCATGACTTCAGCCGGCCCGCCATCTCGAGATGATGCCTGATCCGCCGACGCAGGCCCTCCAAACCGAAGTAGCACAGGTGCATCCAGATCTTCAACGCCCTGAACCGGCGACCAAGCGTTGGTGTGTACTCGTTGTAGTCGCGAATCGGGCCGTCGCGATCCAGGGTGCGCAGGTATTCCGGCACCAGGCTGAAGGTGTCACGCAGCACGTCCATGCGCCTGGTCAACAGGAGCGAGGCGTCAACCGGCACGAACCACCACTTGTGGGGGTTGGTCACGACCGAGTCGGCCAGTTCCCAGCCGCGGAACGGAGCACGCAGGTCTGGCAGCATGGCCACCGCGCCGGCATGCGCGGCGTCAACATGGAACCACAGCCCGTCTCGCGCGGCAATGCCAGCCATCTCGGCAATCGGGTCCACCGATGTCGTGGACGTGGTGCCGACCGTGCCGACCAGTGCAATCGGCCGATGGCCCGCCCTTCTATCGTCCGCAATGGCCTCCTCCAGGGCGTCGAGGCGCAGTTCGAATCGATCGTTTGTAGGGATCTTTACCAGACCGGACTGACCCAACCCGAGCTGCATGCAGGCCTTTTCGATCGACGAGTG
>JAYUDR010000253.1:0-20124 GCA_043739665.1 Chloroflexota bacterium | reverse complement strand
CGGTGGAACAGGGGCATGATCTCGTTGGAGGCCTTCTCGAGGGCCTTATCCCGGGCGCCGCGATCGGTGATGTTGTGGGCTGCGTCGGCCGCGTTGCGTGCTCCCCAGAGCCCGCCGATGAGGCTGCTCGCGCCGCCGAGGATCGATGCCCCAGTGCCCAGAAGGTTCTTCTGATACTCGCTTCTGTAGCCGCTGTTGCAGATTTCGCAGCGGAACTCGAACTGGTAGCCCTGGTCGCTCGAGAGATCCTGGTAGTTGCTCGTGAACGGGGTGAAGCCCGGCATTCGACCCACTCCTGGTGGCGGCCGCGAGGGCGGCCTGGCTGTGACGGTTAGTGTCCGAATGTTAGCGCCACCGCCAGGCCGTTGGAGTGGACATTGGGACTGAATCAGGGTAAGCCGGCGGTCTCCAGCCGCGCCAGGATCGTGCTCGACCCGCCATCCACGAGGTAGAGGCCGTGGATGGCTTTGACGAAGTGGTCTTGAGGCCCGAAGGCCAGCGAGGCATCATTCGGCTGGACCCAGTAGTTGGGTTGATCGAGCGGGAACAGGCTCCGCATGTGCATCCACGAAATCTCCGTGGCCGTCAGCACGGAGAACACACAAGGTGGCTGGGAGTTAGGGGTGTCGCAGTCATTCGCATAGTCGAGCCAGGCGTCCACAACGACCAGACCTGACGGTTTCGAGGTCGTGACCTGAGGCAAAGTCCAGACGAGTCCGTGGGGGCCAACTTCGATGGGCCCGCCACCTACGAGGCTGAGTTGACCGCTGGTGCCGACGCGGACCGCAAAAGAGCCTTCGCCGGTCGAAGGCGACAGCATGTCGGAGCACATGATGCTCGACTCGAACTTCTGGCACTGGCCCAGCGGAACGGGTCCCTTCACGATTGCAGTCCGGCCGACCATGCCTGCCGGATCGGCGGCAATGAGGTTCGTCAGCTCGTTGGCAGTGAGTGGCCGGTTGCCCGACCCGAGTAGTCCCACCGGGGCAAGAGACGGAGGGACAGAGGGCTGGACGATCGGGGTCGCCGGCGGCGCGAGGGTTGATGTCCGCGACGGTGTCGCGGCCGGTGACGAAGGGTTCGGCACCGGCATCGAGATGTCGGCGACCCTGGCCAGGACACGCCACGTGGAGCAACCCCTCGACGAAGTGATTGCATCGCCCGGGCAGCCCTCGGTGGCCGCTGTCACCACGTATACGCCCTTCATCGGGGCCGCGTGGTCTATCAAGTCGATCAGGCGCATGCCACCTGCCAAGACGTGGCGTGCGTTGCCGCGCAGCGAGAGCGGGTCATAGGTCGGCGTGGATGTGCCGGCGTATTCGTGGTCGGCCTGGATGCCGGGCGCCGTTGGACCGTCGCCGAGCCAGTTGTCGAACGGGCAGTCTCCTCCGTCGGGAGCGAGGATGTCTCCGGCCGAGGGCGCCGCGGCGCAGTGGGACATCAACTCATCGGCGCCAAGCCAACCATCGACCAGGAACGTCGTGCCAGTGTCCGGCCAGCTGTCGGCGACTTTGAACGCAAGCGTCGATAAGGACGCCGGGGCGATCTTCCCGACCAATCCCAGATAGCCCGGGCCGAGGTAGCGGAAAGCAAACGTGCCCGTGAGGGTCATCGGTTGGACCGCGGCGCCCGCAGTCATCACGCACACCTGCGAGGCCATGCCCTCGACGACGCCTTGGGTCTGGTACCGGTCCATCGGGCAGACATCGTTTCGAACGTCGATCGTCACCGATGCGACGAGCGCGGTGTTCAACGGCAAAGCCGGCCCGGCCATCAGGGAGGCGAGTTCGGCCGTGGTGAGGGCGCGCTCGGCGGGGTAGCCGTTGAGCGACGGTGTCGTAGCGGCCGGTGCGGTGTGAGTGCCCGAGAATGCGATCGTGACCGCCAGAACCGCGACGATGGCCAGGCTCAAGCCCGCGACCGCGAGGCGCGGAATTCGCCAGATCGTCCGCCTGGGCGGCCTCGAATCCAGTGCCGCGAACACATCGACCACCAGCCCATCGGGCAGTCGGCCGGCCGAACGTCGGGCCAGCTGCTCGCGGAGGCCCGAGTCGATCGGTGGAAGCTGCTCGTTCATCGCGACTCCTTCGCGAGCGCCGACTCGAGCGCCGCTCTGGCGCGGTGGAGTCGGGACTTGATTGTTCCGGCGGGCGCCCCCAGTACGGCCGAGATTTCGGCCACGGGGCGTTCTTGGAAGTGGTGCAGTACCAGCAGGGCCCGGTCATCCACCGACAATCGGGCGAAGGCTCGATCGAATGCGTCGGCGTCCGCGATGTGGTCGGCCGGCGCCGGCTCGGTCGAGGCCGGCTCTCGGTCGTCTTCGGGGTCGAATAGTCGAATCTCGCGGACCATGGTTCGACCACGACGGCGGAGCTGCTGCCGGCAGGCGTTCAGGTTGATCCGCCCCAGCCAAGCATCGAATTTGTCGGAATCGCGCAGCGCATCGCGGTGGCGCCAGGCCGAAACGAAGGTCTCCTGCGTGGCGTCGGCCGCGTCGGCTTCGGAACCGAGAATGGCGAGCGAGGTGCGATACACGGCATCGATCCGGCTGCGAACGAGGGCATCGAAGGCAGAACGATCGACAAGCGCTCGGTCCATCTGCCCTCCTCTGAGGCCATCTCGGCGTCAATCGCCGAAAGATCGGCTCCATTCACCTGTATCGATGCTGAAGCAACACCTGAGGTTGCATCGACTTTTCGCCGAATTCTCGCCAACTACGGTTCGGCGCCATACTCGCGCCATGTCTGACCATATCGTCCCGCTCGAACGATTTCACGACGCCCGCCGGATCCTGGAAGGCCGAATCCACCGCACGCCCATTCTCTCCTCATCGACCGCGGCGCGAGTGCTGGCGGCGCGCGGCATTCGGGTGGCCGATGGCCGAATCTACGCCAAGGCCGAGCATCTCCAGAAGGCAGGCTCGTTCAAGATTCGGGGCGCGCTCAACAAGATGGCGGCGCTTACTGAGGCGGAACGAGCGGCCGGCGTCATCACTCTCTCCGCCGGCAACCACGCTCAGGGAGTCGCTTTGGCCGCGCACGAGGCCGGCGTCCATGCCGTGGTCATGATGCCCGCCGGCGCAGTTCGCTCGAAGGTTGACGCGTGCCGCGGCTACGGGGCCGAGGTGATTCTCTTTGGCGAGCAAATCGGGCAGACGTGGGCCCGAATGGAAGAGGTCCAGGCTGAGCGCGGATTAACATTCGTGCCGCCCTTCGACGACCCGTGGGTCTTGGCGGGGCAGGGGACCGTCGGCCTGGAGATCCTCGATGATCTGCCCGATGTGGACGTCGTGGTGGCGGGGATCGGCGGCGGAGCGCTCTGCACAGGAACCGCAGCCGCGATCAAAGAAACGCGGCCGGGTGTGCGCGTCTACGGCGTGGAACCGGTCCGGTCCAACTCGATGTCGCTGGCCCTGGAGCGGGGCCAGATCGTCCGCATCCAGCCCGTTTCCGTTGCCGACGGTTTGGGCTCGCCATTTGCGGGGGAGTGGACCCTGGCCATGGCCCAACGCTATCTGGACGGGATCGTGCTCCTGGAGGACGCTGAGATCCTGACCGGGCTGCGCTTCGCGCTGGAGCGCATGAAGCAACTGGTGGAGCCGGCCGGTGCCGCGGCCCTCGCGGCCGTCCTATTTGGCAAGGTGCCGATCCGCGACGGCGAGCGTGTCTGCGTCGTCTTCAGCGGCGGCAACGTCGAGACGGGGCGCTTGGGCGAGTTGCTCGCGGGCGCTGCGCCACTCGAGGTGCCGGCGGCGGTCGTGTAGTGGCGGGGGCCGAGGCGGCGCTGCCGCGAGCGGCCTAGTCCACGCCCAGCTCGTGCAGGCGCGAATCGGCAATGCCCAGGTGGTGGGCCAGTTCGTGGACCACCGTGATCCAAACCTCGTGCTCCAACTCGACCGGGTCCGGGAAATCCTCGAGCAGCGCGTTCGAGAAGAGCGTGATCTTGTTGGGCAGGAAGCCCCAATCAGAGGCGTATTCGGTCCGGGGGATGCCCTCGTACAACCCGTACAGACCCTCGCCGGGTCGCAAGCCAGTCTCGCGTCGCTGAATGGGCGACGGTTCATCCTCAATGACGATCGCGACCTCGTCGAGGGCACGCACGAACGGCTCGGGGATGGTGTCCAGAGCGCGCTGAACGAGGGCGTCGAAATGGTCGACGGTTGCGGCGGTATGACGGCGGCGGGCACTGCCCCTGGGTCGCTTGGCCATGCGCCTATGCTACGGCTTCGCGACTGAGGCCCGCCTCGCCTGCCGACTCGCGTAGATTCGGGTTGAAGGAGCCTACGATTGCCGACAGATAAGCCGTTCGAACCCGACCTGCTCGACCTGGAAGCTCAGATGCGCCACGGCGTCGAGGAAATCGAGCGTGGCGAAGGCCACGAGACCAAGCAGGCCGCCCAGGAGCATGCAGCCGGCGAGCAGGCGCGCGGGTCCGGGGGCATCGAGCGGGCGGTCCGAGACATCCTCACCGAGATCGGTGAGGACCCGGAGCGCGAAGGCCTGTTGGGCACGCCCGAGCGGATGCATCGGATGTGGCTCGAACTGACCTGCGGCTACCACGTTGACCCGGATAGGCTAATCAACGGCGCGGTATTCGATGTCGGCTACAGCGAGATGGTCGTCATCAAGGGAATCCAGTTCCACTCGTTATGCGAACACCACATGCTGCCGTTCTTTGGGACCGTGGCGGTGGGCTACCTGCCACGCGGCCGAGTCATCGGACTATCGAAGATCCCCCGCGTGGTCGAGATGTACGCCCGACGGCTGCAGGTCCAGGAGCGGATGACGCAGCAGATCGCGGACTTTCTGCAGGGGCGGCTAAATCCCTACGGGGTCGGCGTCGTCATCGAGGCGGAGCACCTCTGCCTGGCCATGCGCGGCGTGCAGAAGGGCGGCGCGACGATGGTCACGAGCAGCGTGCTCGGAACGTTCCGAACCACTAAGGGGACCCGCGACGAATTCATGTCGCACCTCGATCGGGCGATTCCGCGGGCTTGACCGCCACTCTCAGGCTGCGTCGGTTACGCGGCCCGCTATCATCCGACCATGACTGATCGACCGCTCAAGGTTCTCATCGCTAAGCCCGGCCTCGATGGACACGACCGCGGAGCCAAGGTGCTCGCTCGTGGTCTACGCGACGAAGGTTTCGAAGTCGTCTACACAGGCTTGCGCCAAACGCCCGAGATGATCGTCACGGCGGCTCTGCAGGAAGATGTCGACGCCGTCGGACTTTCCATCCTGTCGGGGGCGCATATGACCCTCGTGCCTCGAGTTTGCTCGCTCCTGCGCGAACGCGGCATGGACGACGTACTCGTCACCGTTGGCGGCATCATCCCCGACGAGGACGTGCCAGCCCTCAAGGAAGTGGGCGTGGCGGCGGTCTTTGGCCCCGGCACCACCATCGCCACCGTCGCCGACTTCCTGCGTGCCAACGCCAGGCCCCGGGACTAGCGGGATCGGCGTGGCCGCCACCGACGCCGACGCCGCATTTGAGCTGGCCGGCACCCTGTGCGATGCCGCCCTGGCCGGTGACCGGCGATCCCTCTCCCGGCTGCTGACCGCGGTCGAGAATCGCACGCCCCTCGCGGAGGCCGCTCTGCGGCGCCTCTATCCGATGGCCGGCCGAGCTCAGTTGATCGGCATCACCGGGCCGCCCGGCGCGGGCAAGAGCACGCTCGTAGCCGCGCTTATCGCCGAGTTACGCCAAGCTGGCCGGCCCGTGGCGGTGGTGGCCGTGGATCCGTCCAGTCCGATAACCGGGGGCGCGGTTCTCGGCGACCGCGTCCGCATGCAGGCTTACGCCACGGACGATGGCGTCTTCATCCGTTCGATGGCTTCTCGCGGCCATGCAGGCGGGCTCTCGTCGGCCACCACCGCCGCGGCCGCGGTCTTCGACGCCATCGGCTTCGACGTGGTCTTGATCGAGACGGTCGGTGCCGGTCAGAGCGAGGTCGAGGTGGCCGCCACAGCCGACACGACGGTCGTGGTTGAGGCTCCCGACATGGGCGACGAGATTCAGGCCATCAAGGCTGGTCTGCTCGAGGTGGCCGACATCGTCGTCGTCAACAAGGGCGACCGGCCGGGCGCGCACCGAACCGCTTCGCAGCTCCAGGCCATGCTCGCGGGCACTCCCCGTCAGGCCCTTCCGGGCCCGACGCCCAAGCATCCGGAGGTATTGGTGACGACTGCGGCAACCGGTCAGGGTGTGGCTGAGCTACTGGCCGCCATAGACCGGCACCGGTCCGTGGCCCGGGCCGCGGACGGCGACTCGGCTCGATTCAAGCGGGCCGAGGCCCAGGTGTGGGCCGTCCTGGTCGATCGGCTGCATGAGCGGGTGCGATCGCTCGAAGGCACGGTCGATGTGGGCGGCGTCGTGGCATCGGCGGTCGGAGCGGACGCGGCCTCCGAGAAGCCAACCGCTGCGGGGGAGCTGCTGCGAGCCGTGGCCTCGCACGACCTCGATCCATACGCGGCCGCCGACGCGATTCTCGGCTCGCTGATCGGCGGCGGGTCCACGCTCTAGGGCCGGGCGACTCCGCTGCTGCTGCTTACGATCCGGGCCCAGCCCCGGCCTGCGCTTCCGCGGCCTCGGCGGCTTCTGCGGCTTCCGCGGCCTCGGCGGCTTCGGCGGCTGCGAGCACTTCACGCACGATGCGGATGACAGCGTCGATGTCGAACGGTTTGGCCAGGAGCCGGATGCCCCGTCGGGTCGCGAACCCTCGCAAGTCGGGGTTGAGGACATCGCCGCTCATGAACACGACGCGCCTGGCAAGCCCCGGCCGGAACTCGATGGCGGCCTCGTAGAACTCGGTGCCGCTCATTCCGGCCATGCGGTGATCCACGAGCATGACGTCGAAGTCCGCGCTACGCATGCCTTCCAGCGCCTGAGCCCCGTCCTTGAAGGGCGAGCAATCCATGCCTGATGTCGTAAGAGCCTTGCGCAGAAATGCACGAATAGAGGGCTCGTCATCAAGCGCGAGGACTCGGGGGCGCCGGGTTTCGGATGCGGTTTCTGCTGCCCCAAGGGGCCTGGCCTGGGCTGGAGCAGATGCCGGGGTGAGTGCTACGCGCCGACTTGCAGCCACGGACATGCCCGCCACGACCTTGGGCGACTTGGCTCTCGGTGGCCGCCCGCCTCCACGTTGCCGCGGATTGGGACCCAAAGCGTCCGCCAGGCCGAGCTCGTCGATGGTTCGAGCTGTGACCGGCAGCTCGACGATGAAGCTACTGCCGACGTTGCCCGGCCCGGGCTCATACCAGAGGTGCCCGAGGTGCGCGGCCACAATGCCGAAGGAGACGGATAGGCCGAGTCCCGTCCCCTCGCCGGGCTGCTTTGTGGTGAAGAAGGGGTCGAAGAGGCGCGCCCGAGCCGACTCGGGGACGCCGGGACCGTCGTCGCGGATCGTGATCCGGACTCGGCGCACGTCTTCGAGCGGCTTCTCGTTCTTGGCGCCGCCGGCCGCGCTCTTGGGCTTCGTTAACGAGGCCGTAACCCACAAATGGGCCGGCGTTTTTCGCTCGCTGTCGTGGAGGGCCTGGATGGCGTTGATGCTCAGGTTCAGCAGGACCTGCTGCAGCTGGGCCCGGTCGAGGTCCACCTCGGGCAGGGTCGAAGGGACCTCGACATGCACCTCAATTTGGTTCGTGCCGAGGGCGTACGACTGCAGTTCGAGGACGCTATGGACGAGAACTGCGATGCTCGTCGGCCGTCGTTCGGGCGGGCGGGCGCGGGCAAAGTCGAGCAGGTTCTGGACGATGCGACGGGTTCGATCGGCCTCCTGAACGAGCAGGCCGGCGTCGTGCTTCATGTCCTCGGGCAGTCGTGTGTCGCCGCGGAGCAGTTGACTAAAGGCGATGATCGCGGCCAGCGGGTTGTTAAGCTCATGGGCCACGCCCGAAACCAGCTGGCCCAGGGCCTCCATCTTCTGTGCCTGCAGCAACTCGCGCTGGAGTTTCTCCTGGTCGGACAGGTCCCGCATCAGCTGCAGGAAGCGGCGCTGGCCACCCAACTCGACCACGCGGACCTCGATCTCGACCGGGAATTCTGAGCCATCCGGCCGTCGTCCGCGGTCTCGGAACGTGCCGCGGCCCTGAGCCCAAACAATCTGGCGGCGGCGCGCCATCTCACGCTCGTCGGCTGAGATCAGCTGGCCAAAGTAGCGGCCCAGCACCTCCCTACGTCTGACTTTGTAGAGCCGGACGGCCGCCTCATTGACGTCCAGGACCGTGCCGTCTAGAGCGGACACGAGCAACGCGTCGGGCGACTCCTCGAACAACGTCCGGTATCGCTCCTCAGACGAGACGAGGCGCTCGCGCAGGCGGTAGTTGGCCAGGGCGATGCCGGCGATGCGGGCAACGGAGTCCAGGGCTGCCTCGTCCAGCGGCAACATCTCCGCTCGCGGCTCAAAGAGGCAGAGGAGGGCACCGGCCAGCTCTTCGCCCGTGCGGATCGGGATTGCGCCGAACGACTGGAAGCCGGCTGCTCTCGCTAGGGTCAGAACCCGCTCGCTGACCCGGCCGGGGGCGAAGCTACCGAGGACGCTGCTTCCGCCGGCAAGGAGCTGCGACCCTCCTGGGGCGTCCTTAGCCGGCACGCCTTTTAGCCACAGCCGGAAAGCGCCAGTTTCGCCGTCCACGGCGTGTGTCTCGTAATGGTGGCCGGGCTCCATGAGCAGGTAGCAGACGCCACTTGCGCCGAGTGCCTCACGAACGAGGCTAACCGTCCGGTGGGCTAGTTCATCGAACGAGCTGGCCTCCTCACCGATGCGCGTCAGTTCATCGAGGGTGTCGAGGCGGTGGCCCAGGGCTCGCTGCGCCGCGGCTCTTTGAAGTAACTCGGCACGGAGCCGGAAGTTGGCCAGAGAAATCGAGCAGATGCGGGCAATTGGCTCAAGGAAATGGACGTCGTACTGCTCACGTGGCGGTGCCTCGGTCCACTCCAGATGCAGGACCCCGGCCAATCGATCATCGACCCGCAACGGCAGCACAGCTTGAGCGCCTTTGGCTCCGCCACCTTCGGCATCGGGCGTCAGCTCAGGTAGCCACACGCTCCGATTTGCCTGCAGCTGGGTGATCGACGGCCAGTTACGGGGCGGTAGCGGGGTATCCCTTTCGACGCCCCAGTTTCGGCTGGGCTGCCCAAACCAGACGACCGGGTCGACTCGGGAGGCTGATGGATCGACAAGGATGTACCCGCCCCCAGATGCGCCGGTGGCCGCCACGACCTCCTCTATCGTCTCCTCCGCCAGCCTGGTCAGATCGTCGGTCGTCGCGCCAAGGAGGGTCAGCTCCTGCAGAACTCGGAGTTCGGAGGTGAGCCGCCGCTCGTGTTCGGCAGCCTCCGCCAGGCCCTCGCTCATCCGAACGTTGGCGTAGGCGATGGAGATGATTCGACCGACTGCTTCGATGTTGCGTTCGTCGGCCTGACTGACCATGTCCGTGCTCGAGAAGTAGCACAGAAACGCGCCGACGGCACGGTCGCCCTCTCGGATGGGGAAAACGGCGACGGAGGCGGCCGGCCGATTGTATGGAGCGAACTCCGGGTCTGTCAGGGTGGCTGCGTTGAATGGCACCCGAAAAGCGCCGCCACCCGGGCGAGTCAAGATGCTCCGCCAGAAGCGGAATTCGTCGGCGTGATGCGCCTCGAACGCACCAGTAACTCCTGGCGACAACTCATGTTGGGCCACGATCCGAAATCTGTTGGCGTTCTCGCGGATGACGCAGCCGCTGTCGGCGCCGAGGGCGCTGACGATGCGTTCGAGCAACAGCCGGGCCACGGCCGCTTCGCTTACGTCGCCGTGGGGCAGGAGCGTCAGGCCCATCAGGGTCTCGAGTTGGGCGGTCAGGTGGCGCTCCTGTTCGAGGCCCAACTCCAGGCGTTCCATGAGGCGGGCGTTCTCGAGAGCGTTGGCGACCTGGGTCGCCAACTGGAGCACGACTTCGTCGCGCGGCCTCAGCCAGTCGGCTCGCCTTGACCCGAGCCCCAGGAAACCGATCGAAACGTCACGAACGCGCATGTCTGCCAGGAAGCCGGTGGCTACGCCATCGCGAGCCATGCCGGCTACCGCATCTGCGCCAGTCGGCCAGTCGCGAAGGTGATCCAAGGCTACGATCCCGCCGGGTTCGTCCAGAGCGGCGACGACCTCCGGCATTGGCTGGCTATGGACAATTTGCAGGATTTCTTCGCTCAGGCCGTGACTCGCCTCGATCGTCTGGTTCCTCGGTCCACCCCACAGGGCAATTACGCCGAAGTCGGCCATCGTGGCCTCGCACAGCCGCTCCATGACCGCATTGGCCACTTCCTGGCGGGTGCGAGCACGGCTGGTAGCGAGCGCCAAGGCGGCCAGGACAACGGCATCCGAGTCATTACTCACTCCGACCGTTGGCGCTGCGTCCGCCGGTGGCGTCGTGGGCGTCGTGGGCGTCGTGGGCGCCGGATCTGCCCAGAACACCGCCATGACACCGACCGCATTGTCGCCCGGAGCGAGCTTGAGGCTCTGGACGTGCGCTCTGACCCAGACATCGCGCCTGTTCGAGATGCGGAGGCGGATCTGGGCGTGCCAGCCGAGGGGCAGAGTGGCGGCATGGGGCCCCTCGTGGCCGGCGACGATGCCGCCGCGTACGACGGCAACAAAGTCGGCCCATGGTCGGCCGATGGCCTCGGCGGCGGGCAGACCGAGAATGCGTTCGGCATGCGGGTTCCAGCGCACTACGACGCCCGCGCCATCGACGACCACGATTCCGGCTTCCAGCTGATTTAGCAGCTGGAGGTCCTCAGTTGCCACTACTTGAACCACGCGTTTCCGCCGGGAGGGCGATCGCTCCTCCGACGTCGTGTCGGGGCCTCCGATCGCCGACCGCTATCGTATCCCCCGGCGGGCTCTCGCTGAAGATGTAGACAGGCCCCGTCCGGGCTACTGCAATCGGCTTAGTGCGGCCCGATCACCGATGTGCTCGCCAGGTGAGCAGGCCGAGTAAGAGGGGCAGCCGCAGACTGAGGGGAGACTGGCGCCCGTCGCCCGGACCAGCAACGCCCGAACCCAGGCCGGCGCTGGACTGAACCAGCCGCGCTACCGCGTGGTGTTGTATCCTTCGCGATCGTGGGCCGGTAGCTCAATGGTAGAGCAGCAGACTCTTAATCTGCTTGTTGAGGGTTCGAGCCCCTCCCGGCTCACCAAATCCCGTGCATGAAACCCCTCCGCGGCTTTCCCGGAGGGGCTTTTCCGTGGTTCCGCAACGCGTCAAGCGGGCTCGGCTATCTCGATGCGGTTTCGGCCCGAGTGCTTGGCGTGGTAAAGGGCGCCGTCGGCCCGCGCGAAGAGTGTCTCGGCCGAGTCATCGGCCTGAGCCAGGGTGCCACCGACGGAAACCCGGACGGACTGCGAGGTCCCGGCCAGACGTACCTCCGATTGACTCACGAGGTCGCGGAGTCGCTGGGCGGCGTCCAGTAAGTCGGCGCCGTTGGGGGCTTCAACGAGAACCACGAATTCGTCACCGCCCCAGCGCGCCAGCACGTCGCCGGCTCGAACCGCTCCGCGAAGGGTCGCCGCCACGCCGGACAGCACGGCGTCACCAAAGACGTGGCCGAGTGTGTCGTTGAACTCCTTGAAGTGGTCGACATCCACGACTAGAAGTCCGAACTGCCAGCCATACCGGATCAGGTTCTCCAGTCGCCCGGCCAGGGCGGCGTCGAAGAGACGCCTGTTCGGCAAGCCCGTGAGTTCGTCCGTGAGCGCGTCGCGACGGGCGCGTGCGGCATCCTCTTCCGCCCGCAGCACGGCCGAGTCGTCGGTGAAGATTTCTACGCCCCCGATGATCTGCCCGGAGGCGTCGCGGACCGGCGCGGTGCGGACTCGCACGGGCTTTCGATGGCCATCCGCGTGCTTCAGCCAGATGGAGACCTCTCGAGGAGCTCCGTCGTCCATCGTCTGAGCGAGTGGGCAGGCCGAATGGCAGAGGGAGTTTCCGTGTGCGTCAACGTGGCCCAGGATGTTGTCATAGCAGCGATGCCCGACGACGTCCCGGGAGCGGTGGCCTGAGATTCGCTCCGCGCCCTGATTCCAGTACGTGATCTGCCGTCCGCGGTCCACCAGGTAGACGCCGTCGGCGAGATTCTCGACGATCGTCCTATGGAGGTCATTGTCGGTTGGGTCGAGGCTATCGGACAAGTGTGAAGGCTCCCTGTGGCTCTCAGCGGCCTCGACCCGGGGGACAACCAGAACCCGGGACGCTCTGGCACTGTACTCCGGCGGCTGCGGCGGGCCGGATGTTCGCCCACGCTGCCATCTGACGCAACCACTCACCTGCGTCAGAGTGGTTAGGTGCGGTTAGGACGGGATGGGCCGGGGGTGGGTGGCTGGGTTCCGCCCGGAACCGCTCCGGAACCGCCCCGAAACCGCCCCGGAACCGCCCCGGTCGGGGCCGAGCGCCGCCGCGGGCAGGGATGGTAAGGTCAGCCCGACATAAGTGGGACCATTCGACAAACCCGGAATGGACCTGGTATTGGCTGGTCCGACGTCGTGCAGAGCTCGTCGGGCGCGCGGCCTTCGGTCCTCGGTAGGGGCAAGCTCAGAGGAGAATCGTGCGCTACGGTCACTTCGACGATGAGGGACGCGAATACGTCATAACCCGTCCCGACACGCCATTGCCATGGATCAATTACCTGGGCAATGAGGCCTATTTCGGGATCATCTCGAATACCGCGGGCGGCTACTCCTTCTACCGCGACGCCCGCCTCCGCCGCATCAGCCGCTACCGCTACAACAACGCCCCGCTGGACGTCGGTGGTCGCTACGTCTACCTACGGGACGACGAATCGGGCGAGTATTGGAGCCCCAGCTGGCAGCCGACCCAGCGCGAGGTGGAGGACTACAGCTGCCGCCACGGCCTGGGCTACTCGATCATCGGCTCGCGCTACAAGGGCATCCGCGCCGAAACGCTCTATTTCGTCCCGCTCGGCGAGAACCTCGAGGTCTGGCGGATCCGCGTCACCAACGAGCGCAGTACCCCGGCCAAAATCTCGCTCTTTGATTCGATCGAGTTCTGCCTGTGGGAAGCGAACGAGGACGCCACCAACCTCCAGCGCAACTACTCCACCGGCCAGGTCGAGGTAGAGGACGGGGTCATCTACCACAAGACCGAGTACCGCGAGCGGCGGGACCACTTCGCCTTCTTCGCCTGCTCGGCCCCGCTGGCGGGCTTCGACACGCAGCGCGACAACTTCCTGGGTCCGTACCGCGGCTGGGATCGGCCGATTGTCGTCGAGCAGGGCCAGGCCACCGATTCGATCGCCCACGGCTGGCAGCCGATGGGATCGCACCACGTCAAGCTTGATCTTGCGCCCGGCGAGACCCGTGAGGTCATCGTTCTCCTCGGCTACCAGGAGAACCCGAAGGACGACAAGTTCGATCCGCCCGGCAGCCAGACGATTAACAAGAAGCGTGTCAAGCCGATCATCGCCCGCTTCCTGCAGTCGGCGACCGTGGAAACGGCCTTCAACGAACTGCGCGACTACTGGACAAGCGTGCTCGGCGTCCTTCACGTCGAGACGGGCAGCGAGCATGTCGATCGTATGGTCAACATCTGGAACGCCTACCAGTGCATGGTCACGTTCAATATGTCGCGCTCCGCGTCGTCGTTTGAGTCGGGGATTGGGCGCGGAATGGGCTTCCGCGACTCCAGCCAGGACCTGTTGGGCTTTGTCCACATGATCCCGGCTCGGGCTCGCGAGCGACTGCTCGATATCGCTGCGACCCAGCTTCCCACAGGCGGCGCCTACCACCAATACCAGCCGCTGACCAAGCGCGGCAACAACGAGATCGGCGGCGGTTTCAACGACGACCCGGCCTGGCTGGTCCTGGGCGTTGCCGCATACGTCAAGGAAACTGGCGACCTCGCGATCCTTGATGAGCCGGTGCCGTACGACAACGTCGCCGGCAGCGAGAAACCGCTATATGACCACATTCAGCGTTCGCTCCAGTACACCCTCGCTCGCCTGGGGCCTCACGGGCTGCCGCTGATCGGTCGGGCCGACTGGAACGACTGCCTTAACCTCAACTGCTTCTCGGAGACTCCGGGCGAGTCGTTCCAGACGACCGAGAACAAGGGCGGCGGCGTGGCCGAATCCGTCTTCATCGGCGGCCTCTTCGTGCTCGCGGCAAATGAGATGACCGAGATCGCGGCCAAGCGCGGCGATGCGGCCGAGGTGAGGCGCTCAGCCGAAGCTGCCGCGTCGATGACCAGGGTCGTCGAGACGGCCGGCTGGGACGGCGATTGGTTCCGCCGTGCCTACGACTACTTCGGCAAGGTCATCGGGTCAAAGGAGAATGCCGAGGGTCAGATCTTTATCGAACCCCAGGGCATGTGCATGGTGGCCGGGATTGGCCTCGACAACGGCATGGCCGATAAGGCGCTGGCCTCCGTTCGCGAACGGCTGGCCACGCCCCACGGCATCGTCCTGAACCAGCCCCCCTATACCTACTACCACGTCGAGCTGGGCGAGATCTCCACGTATCCCGAGGGCTACAAGGAGAACGCGGGCATCTTCTGCCACACCAACCCGTGGCTGATGATCGCGGAGGCCATGGCCGGCAACGGCGAGGGCGCGCTGGATTACTACATGCGCATCAATCCCTCGGCTCGCGAGGAGATCTCCGAGATCCACCGCTGTGAGCCCTACGTCTACGCCCAGATGATCGCCGGCAAGGACGCCCCCACGCACGGCGAGGCAAAAAACTCGTGGCTCAGCGGCACTGCTGCCTGGAACTTTGTCGCCATCAGCCAGTGGATCCTGGGCATTCGCGCCGAGCATGACGGGCTGCGTGTGGACCCTGTTCTGCCCGCCGATTGGGGCGACTTCAAGGTCACTCGCCGGTTCCGCGGCGCCACCTTCAACATCACCGTCCGCAAGGCCAAGGGAGCCACCGGCCGCGTAGCTCGACTCGTGCTGGATGGCCGAGCCGTGGCCGGCAACCTGGTCCCGCTCCCAAGGCGTCCGGGTCAAACCGTCGCCGTCGAGGCCTTTGTCGAATGAAGCCGGCCGCGGCACGACCGGCCGAGGCACGACCGGCCGAGGCGCCGCCGGGCGCCAACAAGTACGGCTACTTCGACGAGGCTGCTCGCGAGTACGTCATTATCCGGCCCGACACGCCCACGCCTTGGCTCAACTACATCGGTGAGGGCCGCTACGGCGGCATCGTCTCCAACACCGGCGGCGGCTACTCATTCGACCGCGACCCGCGCAATCGCCGCGTGACCAGATACCGCTACAACGCCGTTCCAGACGATCAACCGGGCCGATATATCTACCTGCGCGACCAGGAGACGGGCGAGTATTGGAGCCCCACCTCGCGGCCCACGGATGTGAAGCTCGACACTTACGAGTGCCGCCACGGCACGGCCTACACCCGCATCGCGAGTACGTTCAAGGGCATCGCGGCCGAAGTCACGTACTTCGTGCCGCTCAGCCCGGTCGATGAACCGGCACCTTGCGAGTTGTGGGTCCTCAAGGTTCGAAACACTGGGCCTGGCCAGCGCCACTTGCGCTCGTTCAGCTACGCCGAGTTCAGCTTCGCCGACGCGTTCAACGACCTGACCAACCTGGACTGGGCCCAGCACATCGTCTTCAGCAACTGCGAGGACGGGGTCATCCTGGTAGGGACCAAGTTCAACCCGCTGACGTACTTCTTCGGCAGCAGCGAGGTACCGGCCGGCTACACCTGCGACCGCGAGGATTTCGTGGGTCGCGGGAGGGACCTGAGGAATCCGATTGTCGTCGAGACGGGCAGGCCGTCGAACGCCCCGTCGCCGCGCGGCAACAGCGTCGGCTCGCTTACCCACGACATCGTGCTTGCCCCGGGCCAGGAGCGCCAAATCGTCTTCATCATGGGCGCGACGGAAACGGCCGCGGAGGTCGGCCGAGTCGTGGCTCGCTTCTCCAGCGAGTCGGAGGTTGCCGCCGCCTTCCAGGCACTTCGGGACGACTGGACCACTTATCTGTCTCGCTTCACAGTCGAGACGCCCGACGCCGACACGAACGCGATGATCAACTTCTGGAACCAGGTCCAGTGCCGGACCACGCTCTATTGGTCGCGCTTTGTGTCTGGCTACGAGAGTGGCCTGGGGCGCGGCATGGGTACACGCGACAGCGGCCAGGACACGCTCGGCACCATGCACACGGTTCCTGATCACGCCCGCCGCATGCTGACCACCATCTGGCAGATGCAGTTCGCCGACGGCCACACCTGGCACCAGTTCTTCCCGCTCACCCTGGAGGGCGGACCCGGACTGGCCGCGGAGTACCCGAACTGGCCGCAGTGGTTCAGCGACGATCACCTCTGGCTGATCATCTCGGTCTGCGCCTACCTCCGCGAGACCGGCGATTTCGACTACCTCGACCAGAAGGTCCCGTATGTCGACCACGCCGAGGAGACGGTCTGGGAGCATATGCTCCGGGCGGTCGAATTCACGCTCGAGCATCTCGGCCCGCACGGCCTGCCTCGCTCCGGCTTTTCCGACTGGAACGACACGCTCAACGTGGACCACGGCTCCGGCAAGGCCGAGAGCGTCTGGACGGCGATGCAGTTCTGCCGGGTCGTGGGCGATCTGGAGGAGCTGTGCGAGCAGCTAGACCGAAAGGTCGATGCCGGTCGCTTCGGCAGGCTCCACGCCGCGATGGCTGCCGCGGTCAACGAGTACGCCTGGGACGGCGCCTGGTACTCGCGCGCCTTCGACGATGACGGCCTGCCCATCGGCGTGTCCGGGGCCGCCCACCACGCCATAGATTTAATCACCCAGAGCTGGAGCGTTCTTGGTGAGGTTGCGCCGCCGGAACGGGCCCAGCAGGCGATGCGCTCCGCCGATGACAAGCTCAACACCAAGTACGGCATCGCCCTTATGTGGCCGCCGTACGACGGCTTCGATCCGCGTGTCTGCGGTACATCGACTTTCGTGCCGGGGGCCAAGGAAAATGGCGGCATCTTCTGCCACGCCAATACCTGGTCGATCGTGGCCGCCGCCATGCTCGGCCATGGCGACGAGGCGTACAAGTACTATCGCCAGATCCTACCGCTCGCCCGGACGGACTGCGACCTCTACAAGGTGGAGCCGTACACGTACCCGCAGAATATCTGCGGACCCACGCATCCGTCATTCGGCATGGCCCGCAACGCCTGGCTGACCGGAACCGCGTCCTGGACTTTCGTCGCCGCGACGCAGTGGATCCTGGGCATCAGGCCCACGTACAACGGCCTGCGAGTGGCGCCGGCCATCCCCGCGGAGTGGCCCGGCTACACGGCCCATCGCGAGTTCCGTGGCACGGCCTACGAGATCTCAGTCACGCGCCAGGGCCCCGGCAACGAGGTTTCGATGGTCGTGGACGGAGTGGCGATGCTCGGTGACGTTGTGCCGCTGCCGGCGTCCGCAACGGTCACGGTCAAGGTGGAGGTAGTCCTGCGATGAGCGACGGAGTTCCGGGCACGCCCGGAGTTCCGGGCACGCCCGGGGAATACTACGGTCGCCCGACGCTCCGGCTCGAGAGCGCCCATTGCTGGGTCGATGTGCTGGCCGTCGGCGGCCCACGCATCGTGGGTTTTGGCCTGGCGGGCCGTGGCAACTTCCTGTGCGAGACGCCACGGGCAAGTTGGGATGTCGGTCACGGGCTGTACGAGCTGTTGGGCGGGCACCGCTTTTGGTTCGCGCCGGAGACGCCGGACTGCAGCGTTCCCGACGCGACCGGTCTGACGCTCGCTGTCGTTCCCGGAGCAAGGGGACCGGCCGTTCGGTTGATCGGCGCCGTCGAGGCCCCGACCGGATTACGCAAGATCATCGAGGTTCGGCTGGATCCCGACTCGGCCGCCATCTCGGTCCGCCACATCGGGAGCAACGAAGGCCCCGCCACTCGCGAGATTTCACCGTGGCCGATCACCCAGCTGCAGCTCGGCGGCGTCGCCACCGTCGCGTTAGCGGCGCCTCCCACCGAGCACGTCCTCAACCCGAACCAGCTGCTCGTCCTGTGGCCGTATGCCACATGGTCGGACCCTCGGCTGGCTATCGGCGAGCGTTCGCTGACGGTCACGGCCACGGCCGGCGCGCCGTTCAAAATCGGCTGCCTGAGCAACTCGGGCGTGGCCAGCTACCTGCGCGCGGGCCTGCTCTTCACCAAGAGGTTCGATCCGGCGGTCGGGGCGCCGCACGCCGACATGGGCAGCAACATCGAGATTTACTGCGACGACCGCACGATCGAGATTGAGTCGCTTGGGCCGCTAATCAGTCTCGCCCCGGGCGACTCGGTCACTCACGACGAGCGCTGGGAGCTGCGCGCGGTCTAGTCGAGCTGGTAGTCCAGCAGGTACCTGACTTCGGGACCGCCCGGTGCGTCGAAGGATCCCTCGCCGCTGATGCCCGCCAGTTCGCCCGTGCCCGAGCCGCGGATCACGACCCAATGGCCCTTCGATTGCCGGCCGTCGTGGTCACCGATGGACTCCATCACCAGACTGCCACTTCGGCCATCGATCAAACCTTCGAGCCGCTGCAGGCCGACGAACCTGGCCGAACGGTCCGGCCGGTAGCAGAAAACCCACTCGACCGATCCCTCGCCTACGATTCCGCCCTCGAATCGCTGCGTTCCGGCGACGCGGGTCAGCCGAACCTCGTTCGGGGCTTCGCGGATCGTTTGCTCGCTGCCGCCGGTGACGGTGAACGCTCCCGTCGCCCTCGTCACGCCAGCTCGAGCCCGGCACGATCGGCCTCTTCGGCGCGATCGCCGTCGGCCTCGACGGACGCTTCTGAGCCGGGGATTTCTCGGTCGTTGTGGGCCGTGTAGTCGGGCACAGTTCGCTCGTATGAGCTGGTCATCAGGGGCGAGGAAATCATGAAGTCGGCCGAGGCCCGGTCGCAGGCGACCGGTATGTTCCAGACCACAGCGATGCGCAGCAGCGACTTCACGTCCGTGTCGTGGGGCTGCGGCTCCAGCGGATCCCAGAAGAAGACCAGGAAGTCGATGCTGCCGTCGGCAACCATCGCCCCAACCTGGAGGTCGCCGCCGAGCGGTCCGGACTGCAGGCAGGTTACGGGCAGATCCAACTCGCGCCCGAGCATGGTGCCGGTGGTGCCGGTCGCGACCAGATCATGCTGGGCGAGCATGCCTCGGTTGAAACGCGCCCACTCGATTAGATCAAGCTTCTTGTTGTCGTGAGCGACGAGCCCGATTCGTTTGCGAGGCTTTAGCTCCATTGTCATGGTGATCCTCCTCCGGCTGGGCCTTCGTGCTGCTGCCCGCCGGCGTCAGCATGGCAGATGAGGGCCGGATGCGGGTTAGTTGGCTGGCGTGGTCGCGGTCCGGAACAGCAGGAACGCCACGACGATCAAGCCCGCGCCGGCGAGCGGGCGGAGCCAGACGTTCGGAGAGCGACCCACTGGCGCTAGGAGGAGAACGGCCATTGGGCCGCAGAAGACCGCCGTGTTGAACTCGTCCTTGCGGCCCGCCCGTGCCGGGTCTCGGTGCGTCGTGCGCTGGGCGTCGGTGAGGCGGCCGCCCCTGCTCGTGTCGAGGTCTGCCGCCGGAAATGGGTCGCCGGTGCCCGCCACACGAACCATGCGGGCGAGCAGGGCGAGACCAAGGGCCAGCGATCGACTCGGCCATCAACCACCACCGGATCGATCCTTGCTCAACCCGTCGCTACGGCCGCTCCAAGAGGGCGCGCAGCTGGACGCGGGCCCTCGAGATCCAGCTCGCAACAGTGCCGGTAGGAACCGAGAACATCGCCGATATCTCCGCGTGGGTGTAGCCATCTACGAGGCTAAGGAGGAGTGCCGCTCGAGCGCGCGGCTCAAGGGATTGGAGAGCCGCGGCCAAGTCCGGGTCGGCTGGATCGTGCCAGGCGGGCGGCCTTATACGACCGATAGCCGCAAGCCAGCGACGCCTGCGCCGCAACTCATTGAAGGCGAGCCGCAGGCCGATCGTATAGAGCCAGGCCCGGACGTCGGCACCATCGAAGCGGGCCCACGACCGAAATGCTTGCAGATACGCCTCCTGGGCGACGTCCTGCGCCTCGGCCTCGTTGCCTAGGACTAGAACCAGCCGCCGAACGAGCGGCGCGTAGTGCGGGGTGACCGCCCGTTCGAAGGC
>JAYUDR010000252.1:0-8703 GCA_043739665.1 Chloroflexota bacterium | reverse complement strand
GCATCCTGGAGCTTGCGGCGGAGTGCGTTTTGGAACCGGGCCGCAAGCTCGCCATCGACGAGCCGGTAGTCAGCGGTCAGGGTGAGCTTCATCACCTGCTGTACGCCGATCCCGTCACCGATCGCGATCGGCGTGGGGACGATGCTCGACACCGCGAGTATCGCCGATTCGCCAGGATGAATGATCCCGCCGAACTCGTCGACCCCAAACATCCCGAGGTTCGACATCGTGAAGGTGTCGCCCGTCATGTCTTCGGGCGCAAGCGTGCCCTTCGCGCCGACTCCGCCAACGCCGCGACCCGCGCGCGCCACCTCTCTCTGCGCTCACTCGCCGGGACAGTTTGCGGGGAAGCCCGCTCGTCATTAGAATTGGAAAAACCCCCGGAGGAGAAACGCGCGATGGCGAAGTATGTCTTTGTGACCGGTGGCGTCACCTCCTCCCTCGGCAAGGGCATCACCGCCGCCAGCGTCGGCCGACTCCTCAAGGCGCGCGGCCTCGCCGTCTCCGTCCTCAAGCTGGACCCTTACATAAACGTCGATCCGGGGACGATGTCGCCCTACCAGCACGGCGAAGTTTTCGTGACTGACGACGGCGCCGAGACGGACCTGGACCTCGGTCACTATGAGCGCTTTATCGACGAGAACCTCTCCCAGCTCTCGAACGTCACGACCGGCCGCATTTACCAGGCCGTCATCGGCAAAGAACGGCGCGGCGACTACCTCGGCGGCACGGTCCAGGTCATCCCGCACATCACGAACGAGATCAAAGAGCGCATCCAGCAGTTGGCCCGCGACGGCCGCGCGGATGTAATCATCGTCGAGGTCGGCGGGACCGTCGGCGACATCGAGTCGCTGCCGTTCCTCGAGGCGATCCGCCAGATGCGCAAGGACGTCGGCCGCGACAACGTGATGTACATCCACGTGACGCTGCTGCCCGCTCTGGCCGCCACGGGCGAGCTGAAGACGAAACCCACTCAGCACTCCGTCAAGGAGTTGCGCGCCATCGGCATCCAGCCGGACGTGATCGTGCTGCGTTCCGATCATCCGGTGAGCCAGGAGATCCGCGACAAGATATCCCTCTTCACAGACGTCGCCAGTGAAGCCGTTATTCCTGCCGAAACAGCGTCCACGATCTATGAAGTGCCGCTCCTTTTCGAGGAGTCCGGCCTCGGAGCGCTCCTGGTTCGAGAGCTGGGGCTGGAGAGCACGGCCCAGCTGCCCGACCTCGAGTCCTGGAGAGAGCTGGTCGAGCTGATCAAGCGCCCCAAGTCGGTCATCGAGGTCGCCCTGGTCGGCAAGTACATCGAGCTCCCGGACGCCTACCTATCGGTCGTCGAATCCCTCAAGCATGCCGGCTGGGCGCATGAGGTGGACGTCAAGATTCGCTGGGTAGACTCCGAGGCTCTGACCAAGGAGAACCTGGGCCAGCGGCTCGCCGGTTTGCGCGGCATCGTGGTTCCCGGTGGCTTCGGCCATCGCGGCATCGAGGGCAAGATCCTCGCGGCCAGGTTCGCCCGCGAGAGCGGGCTGCCTTTCTTGGGGCTGTGTCTGGGCCTGCAGTGTGCCGTCATCGAATTTGCGCGCGACGTCCTCAAGACCGAAGACGCCAACTCGACCGAATTCGACATGTTCACGCAGCACCCGGTCATCGACTTCATGCCCGACCAGCGGACGATGCAGGACAAGGGCGGCACCATGCGCCTGGGTCTGTACCCCGCCAAGTTGACGCCCGGGTCCAAGGCCGCCCTGGTCTACGGCACACAGCTGATTTACGAGCGGCACCGACATCGCTTTGAGGTCAACAACACCTACCGTCCGCTCCTCGAGGCCGCCGGTATGGTGCTCTCCGGGCAATCGCCGGACGGGCGCCTCGTCGAGATCATCGAGTTGAAGGACCACCCCTGGTTCGTGGCCAGCCAGTTCCACCCTGAGTTCAGGAGCCGCCCCGAGCGGCCGCACCCGCTCTTCGATGGCTTCATCGGCACGGCCGTGGCCCTGTCTGAGGGCCGAGAACCCGAATACCGAGCGCAGGCCCCAGAAATCCGGCCGAGCGCCGCACTGCTGGGCACAGGACAAGGCGAGTAGTCGCGCCTCTGCCGCCGACCTCGATGGCATCCCCTGGCTCGTCCCAGACTGGGGCTCCGCGCGATCAAGGTCGATTGGACGCCATTTCGCCCGAACTGCTGATCCTGATCGGATCGCTGTCGGTTCAATGCGGCGGTGGGCTCGCGACGGTACTCATACGGGACTACGGGCCGCTGCCGGCCGTCTCGATGCGGATCGTGTTTGGCATGATCCTGCTGCTGTTACTTCGGCCCGTGCGCATCCGCGGCGTCTCGCGGGCGGCGCTGCTGAGTTGCGTGGGCCTTGGGCTGGTACTGGCAGCCATGAACACGCTCTTCTTCGTGTCGCTCTCGAAGATCCCGATCGGCGTGGCGGTCACGATCGAGTTCTGGGGCCCGCTCGCCGTGGCCGTGCTGGGCTCCCGGCGAGCCCTCGACCTGGTCTGGGTGGCGTTGGCCGGGGCCGGAATATTCGTATTGGCCGGTGGCCGGCTCGGGGCCGACGACGCCCTCGGCGTAGCTGCCGCGGCCGCGTCTGGGTTGTGTTGGGCCGTTTACATCGGCGTTGCCGGACGAGTGGCTCGTTACTGGCCGGATGGCCGAGGGCTGACGTTGGCTATGGTCGTGGCGGCAGCGGCGATAGTTCCGCTGACGCTCTCCCTGTCCGATGTGCGTCCGCTGCTGGTCGTGCCCCTGGCATTGGCCGGGGGCGTGGTGCTCGGCCTCTTCAACAGCGCAATTCCCTACACCACCGAACTTGCTGCGCTGCGGCGCATGTCGGCCTCGACCTTTGGCGTCCTGATGAGTCTGGAGCCGGCCATCGCCGCCGGCGTGGGTTTCGTCCTGCTCGGCCAGGTGCTGGGCGCCATGGATATAGCGGCCATCGCGTGCGTGGCGTTAGCGAGCGCCGGCGCGAGCCTCTCGGCCCGAAGATGGCCGGTGACTTTAGGTGAGCTGGAGGGCTCTTAGTACCGGCGACGGGCGTTGGGCGGCAACCGGTCGGCCGCCGCGCTGTGACTGTCGCCCGTATCGGTCATGACCACCGGCAACCATCCACTCAGGAACGAGATTGACGCAGCCCTCGGGGCCGGGTATTCTCCGATGCACCCCGACCGTGCACACCCGCTGCGGACTGATTCGCGCGATCTCGCTGCACGGCACCTTTCCCACGAGAGCCCTGCCCCAAAAATGCCTGCCAACGGTTTCGACCAGCGTTCCCGCAACCGCCGCCCCCGCCGCCGCCCTGCCGGCCGCACGCCTGTAGCTGAGTACGATGAGTTCTCGGACGGCGATTCTCGCGACCTGGACATCAACGAACTGCTGGGCATGAACGCCAGCGATCTCCAGGCCGTGGGACATGACCTCGAAATGGACGAGGACGCGGCCGGCGCGGAAGAGATGGTTGATCGCATCCTGGCCCGCCAGAGCGAGCTGGCCGGCCACGGCTACGCGACCGGTATCCTCGACATCGTCGACGAGGGCTTCGGTTTCATGCGACGCCATGGTCTGATGCCCACGCCGGACGACGTGTATGTCTCGTCCACCCAGATCCGCCGCTTCGGGCTGCGCATCGGCGACCGAATCAGCGGCTCCGTCCGCGCTCCGCGCGAGGGCGAGAAGTACTGGGGCATGATCCGGGTCGACCGGGTCAATGGCCTGGATCCTGAGGCCGCCAAGCTGCGCCCGGTGTTCGGCGACCTAACACCGGTCCACCCTGACGTTCTGATCAACCTCGAGACGGACGCCAAGAACCTCAGCCAGCGGCTGATCAACCTGGTCAACCCGATCGGCAAGGGCCAGCGTGCCCTCATCGTCAGCCCGCCCAAGGCCGGCAAGACGATGCTGCTCAAGCAGATCGCCAACGGCATCAGCACAAACTACCCGGAGATCCTGCTCATGGTCGCCCTCATCGGAGAGCGGCCCGAGGAAGTCACGGACATGCGCCGCTCGGTCAAGGGCGAGGTCATCAGCTCCACCTTCGACGAGCCGACCGAGAACCACACGCACGTTGCCGAGATGGCTCTCGAGATCGCCAAGCGGCAGGTCGAGACCGGCCGAGACGTTGTCATCCTGCTGGACTCGATCACGCGTCTGGCCCGGGCCTACAACCTGGCGCTGCCGCCGTCCGGCCGGACGCTCTCCGGCGGCCTCGATCCGATTGCGTTGTACCCGCCCAAGCGCTTCTTCGGCGCCGCTCGAAACATCGAGTTCGGCGGCTCGCTGACGATCATCGGCACTTGCCTGGTGGATACGGGCTCGCGCATGGACGACGTAATCTACGAAGAGTTCAAGGGCACCGGCAACAGCGAATTGATCTTGGATCGCAAGCTGGCCGAGAAGCGCATCTTCCCAGCCATCGACGTCCAGCGCTCCGGCACCCGCCGCGAGGAGCTGCTCCTCGAGGAGCCGGTTCTCAAGATGGTCTGGACGATGCGCCGGATGCTCTCCGCGGTCGGCACCAACGAAGGCCTCGAGTTGCTGCTAAACCGCCTCGTCAAGAGCGAGAACAACGTCGACTTCCTGGCCAAGCTCACCAAGAACCTCGATCAATAGCCAAGCGCCCGTGCAGCGCTGAGTCGAGCGTCCGTGCAGCGCTGAGTCAAGCGCCCGTGTAGCGCTTGACTTTGAGAGTTCGGCAGGGAGGCCGAACTCGAGGGATCGATACCTGGAGCCCAAGACACTGCGCCCCACACGGCGCCCAACCACCTACGCCCCACCGACAACGGCGCCACTCTGCTGCGCACACACGGCGTGCGAGAATTGAGCCATGTTCCTCGACCGAGTGAAGATCTTCCTGAGTGCCGGTAACGGCGGCGATGGCGCGGCCACCTTCCGGCGCGAAGCCCACGTGCCCCGCGGCGGCCCAGACGGCGGCGACGGCGGCCGAGGCGGCTCGATCTACTTGACCGTCGATCCCGGCGAGACCAGCCTGCGCGACTATCGCCAGGCCCACCATTTCAAAGGCACGCCGGGCGGTCGTGGCTATGGCCAGCGCATGCACGGCAAGGCCGGCCACGATCTGACCCTCAAGGTGCCGCCCGGCACGGGCATCTTCCTCGAGGAGACAGGCGAACTCCTGGGCGATCTCGTGGCCGCCGAGCAGACCCTCATGGTGGCTCGCGGCGGCAAGGGCGGCCTTGGCAACGTCCACTTCGCCACCTCCACGCATCAGGCGCCGCGTCATGCCCAGAGGGGCGAACCCGGCGAGCAGCGCTGGGTCTGGCTGGAACTCCGGCTGATCGCGGACGTCGGGCTTGTGGGGCTGCCCAACGCGGGCAAGTCCACCCTGCTTGCGGCGCTCACCGCGGCCCGGCCAAAGATCGCAGACTATCCCTTCACCACTCTGGAACCGAACCTTGGCGTGCTCGACCTGGGCGACCAGGACCAGCGCCGACCGACGATCGCGGATGTGCCGGGCTTGATCGAGGGCGCCAGTTCCGGCGCTGGACTCGGCCACGCCTTTTTGCGTCACGTGGAGCGAACCCGCATCCTGGTCCACGTCGTGGACGGCTCAGACCGCGATCCCGAGTGGGGCTACAACGTCATTCGAGATGAGCTGGAGGCCCACGATCCGGCCCTTCTGGCCAAGCCCATGCTCGTGGCCTACAACAAGATGGACCAGACGGAGGCCGCCGACGCGTGGCCCGATTTCGAGAGGGCGCGGCGAGCCCAGGGCGTGGCGGTAGTGGCGATCTCCGCATCCGCCGGCGAGGGCCTGGCCGAGCTGCGGGTACGGCTGGCCGAGATGCTGCCCGATGCCGACGAGCTGGCTGAACCAGTGGAGACGGCCGGGGTTGTCGTGCATCACATCGAGTCGGCCGGCGAGGGCTTCCGAGTCGATCGCGACGACGCCGTGTTCGTTGTTCACGGCAAGAAGATCGAGCTCCTAGCCGCCCAGACCAACTTCGAAACGGAAGAGTCGGCCGAGCGCTTCCAGCGCGACCTGCTGCGACTGGGCATTGACGAAGAGCTGCGTCGGGTTGGCATCTTGCCGGGCGATACCGTCCGTATCGGCAGCAGCGAACTCGAATGGGAGCCCGACGACTGGGATCAGCGGTGACGATGACCGACCGAGGTCAGACGACCGGCCGTGTTGAGGGATCTCCTGGCGGAAGCGTCGGCCGGGCTGCCTGGATTGAGCCCGCCGACAGGCGCGTCGGGATCCTGGGCGGAACCTTCGATCCCGTCCATTACGGCCACCTCGTGATCGCCGAGCAAGTCCGCGAGGCGCTGGAACTGGACCGTGTTCTTTTCGTGCCCGCCGCCATGCCACCCCACAAACTGGACGAGCCCGTGACCCCGGCGGTGGATCGCGTGGCCATGGTGGAACTGGCCATCGCGGGCAACCCGGCCTTCGCGGTTTCCCGCGTCGAGCTTGAGCGGGACGGGCCCTCGTACACCTCCGACACGCTGGCCGAGTTGTCCGACGAGGCGGCTCACCAGGCAGTGGCCCGAGACTTCTACTTCATCCTCTCGACCGAGGCCCTGGCCGGTCTTCGCGGCTGGCACGAGCCGGAGCGTCTGCTGGCGCTGGCGCATCTCGTCGTCGTGCCGCGCCCGGGCGCGCCGCTGCCCGATGCCACGTGGCTGGCCGCGAACCTGCCAGGTGGGGCCGCCTCAGGTGAACGCGTCGTTTGCCTAGACACGCTGCCGCTGGCCCATTCCGCCTCGGATGTTCGGGCCCGCGCCGCTGCCGGCCACTCCATCCGCTATCTGGTCCCACCTGCCGTAGAGTCGTACATTCGCGACCACCGGCTGTATCTTTCGAACAACAACCTGAGGATCGCTTGACGTGACCGACACACAGCCCGAATCGGAAGCCCTGTCCGCGGCGGACGCCGCGCCCGCGGCCGAAGCCAAGCCCGTGGCCGAAGCCAAGCCCGTGGCCGAGGTCCTGCCCAGCCTGGACGGCTTGCCGCGACGCCGCAAGCCCGCCACAGCCAGGCCCGCCGCTCGTAAGGCCACGGCCGACGAACGTGAGGCGGCGCTCGCCGACGCGCTCGAGGCCGAGATCGAGGCAGAAGAGGCCGCTGCCGCTGCCGCCGCCGAGCCGGAGCTACCAGAATCGTTGCGCGAGCGGGGCGCACGTCTCAGCGCGCTCGAGATCGCCCGCAAGATCGTCGATGCGGCCGAGAACAAGAAGGCCGCCGACATCATTCTGCTCGACGTGACTCAACTGACATCGATGACCGACTACTTCGTGATTTGCTCGGGCGGGTCGGAGCGCCAACTGGGCGCCATCGCCGACGGCATCGCCGACCAGATGCGAGATGAGGGCATACGGCCGATTGGGCGCGAAGGCGGGTCCAACTCGCACTGGACGCTGCTCGACTTCGGCATGGTCATTGTCCACATCTTCGCCGTACCCGAGCGTGACTACTACCAACTCGAGAAGCATTGGGCCAACGCCAAGACTGTCCTGCAGGTTCAGTAGCCGGCGGCGCGGTCCGGCGGCGCGGTCCGGCGGCGGCTCCGGCCGAATGGCGCGTCCAACGAGCCGAACGACTCGCGTACCAGCGGCTTTACGCTCGAATCCGTACACTGCACGGACAGCGACTGAACCCACCGCTGTCGAGCTTCTGGAGATTTAGCCACGACTACCGTCTACACCTCCGAACGCAAACCGCACCGCGCGCCCACTGTCGTTGACTTCGTCAACATCCGGTGGGTCGACGAGTGGTGCAAGCGCTGCAACATTTGCGTCGAGATCTGCCCCAAAAACAGCCTCGTTCTGACGCACGACGCGATCATCGAGGCCACGGACTGTATTCGCTGTGGCCTGTGCGAGCGCTACTGTCCGGACCTCGCCATTGAGGTCCTGCCGAAGCGCGATGCAGCGGGCAAGTTGCCGCCAATGGTGGCCGCAGAGGCTGCCGCCGGCCACAACGGCCACGCGCATACTCCCGACGCTGCACTCGGTCCGGCCGTCGCCGGTACCGATCCCCACCGTGGCATGACGGATACGGAGAGCGCTCCAGCCGTTGACCGCGACAACCAGACCTGACACAGGATTCACTGATGACCAAGCGACTCGTCCAGGGAAACGAGGCCGTCCTGCTCGGCGCCATCAAGGCCGGCGCGAGCTACTTCTGCGGCTATCCCATCAGCCCCTCCTCCGAGATCCTGGCGCAGGCGTCCCGATACGCTTCTAATCATCCTGAGTTCCACTTCCTTCAGGCCGAGGACGAGATCGCCAGCGCCAACGCCATCCTGGGCGCGAGCCTGGCCGGCGCCAAGTCGTTCACGGCAACCTCCGGGCCGGGCTTCAGCCTGATGCAGGAGGCGGTCGGCTACGGCCACAAGATCGGCATCCCCACGGTCATCGTGAACGTCATGCGCGTGGGGCCCGCCACGGGAATGCCCACGATGCCCGGCCAGGGCGACCTCAATCAGACTCGCTATGGCTCCACGGGCGACTACACCAGCATCGTCTTTTACCCGTCCACCGTGGCTGAATGCCACGAGTACACGATTCACGCCTTCAACGCCGCCGAGGAAAGCCAGAGTCCGGTCATCATTTTGTCGGACGCGTACCTGGGGCACCTCAATGAGGTCGTGGACCTCGACGAGATCAACGTGCCGGTCGTGCCCCGAACCATGGAGCCATTGGCTTCGGGCAGCACGCGCCTCTTCTCCGGCGT
>JAYUDR010000251.1:0-8795 GCA_043739665.1 Chloroflexota bacterium | reverse complement strand
CGATGGAAGAGGTCCGAACGGCGCTCACATTCTTCGACGAGACGCTGTTCCGGGCCGTGCCGCGGGTGTATCGGGCGTTTGACCGGGCCCTGGACCTTGGGGTAGGGGAAAGCGGGGAGGACGGGCCGGACGGTCGCGCCGTTTCAGCGGGCGACCCCGGGCACGTTTCGGTGGGCGACCCCGCCGAGCCCGTCGGCGCGGCAGGCCTGGCGGCGGGCGACGCCGCATCGACCGGGACTCGGCCGCCCCGAGTGCCCGCCTTCTTGCGCTGGGGCTCGTGGATCGGGGGCGATCGAGACGGCAATCCGAACGTCACGGCCGAGCTTACCCGCCAGGTGCCGCGGGTCCACGCCGACCACGTCCTGCGCGGCTACGAGGCCGTGGTCACGCGGCTTGTGGCAACGATCGCCATCCACGTGCCGCGATCGGCCATCCAGCCCGCTCTCGAAGCAAGGTTGGCCCGCGACGCCGAGGAGCTGCCCGAGACGATGCGCGACATGGCCCGCCGATACTCCGACGAGCCGTATCGGCGCCGCCTGGGGGCGGTGGCCGAGCGACTGCGTCGGACGCGTTCGTATCTGACCGAAGAGGGCGGGCCGATTTCAGGTCGATATAACTCGCCGGACCAGCTACTAGCCGAGATCGACGAGATTCAACGCTGTCTTGTGGCCGACCGCCTGCCCAGGGTTGCCTACGGCGAAGTCCAGGATTTGCGCTGGCAAGTGGAGACGTTCGGATTCCACCTGGCCGCGCTGGAACTGCGCCAGCACTCGCAGGTCCACCTGGACGCGCTGGCGGCCTTACGCGGGTCTGGGGCCGCCCACGGCAGGGCTGGCGAAGGCGTGGCTGGGGACGGCGGCCGTGTGCCCGACCTCGAACGGGAGCTGGTCGAAGGGGTGACGGCCGCGGAGGTTATCGCCACGTTCCGGGCGGCGGCCGCAGTTCAGAGACGTTTCGGCGAGGAAGCGTGCAGCCGCTATGTGATCAGCTTCACGCACTCTCACGAGGACGTCGGCCGGGTCCTCGATCTGGCGGAGTTAGCGTCTGACCCGGCAATCCCGGCGGCGGCTACCGGTGGCTTTGCGCCGGGGACCCCGGCCTTGGACGTCGTGCCGCTGCTCGAGTCGAGCGACGCTCTTACCGCCTGCGGCGAGATATTGGGCGAGTTGTTGTCCGACGCGCGCTACCGCCGCCACCTCGCTGGCCGTGGCAACCGTCAGGAAGTGATGCTCGGCTACTCCGACTCGAATAAGGAATCGGGCTTCCTGGCAGCCGTTTGGATGCTCTACCGGGCCCAGGCCCGCCTCGCCGAAGTGGCCCGGAGCCACAACGTCGAGCTGACCCTCTTCCACGGTCGTGGGGGCGCTATCGGCCGGGGTGGCGGTCCCACCAATAGGGCCATCCTGGCCCAGGCCCCGGGTTCCATCGATGGTCGCTTCAAGATGACCGAGCAGGGCGAAACGGTCGCGGCCAACTACGCCAACATCGCCATTGCCGAGGATCACCTCGGGTTGGTCGGCAGCGCCGTCCTGGTCGCCTCCACGCCAGAGCACGATGAGTGCATTGCGGAGGCGGATGGCCGCGGCGCGGCGACGATGGACGAATTGGCCGGGTTGGCTCGCCGGGCCTACCGGTCGTTGGTGTACGAAGAGCCGGGTTTCGAGCGATTCTTCCGGGCGGTGACGCCGCTGGCCGAACTTTCGACGATGGCACTTGGGTCGAGGCCGGCGCGGCGCGGATCCGCCGCGGTCGGAGGCGTTGGCGCGGCCGCGACGGGCGGCACCAGCATTAACTCGCTGCGGGCCATTCCGTGGGTTTTCTCCTGGTCTCAGGCTCGCATCGGATTGCCGGCCTGGTTCGGCCTCGGCTCGGCGCTGGAGGGTTTCGAGCAGGCCCACGGTCCTGGCTCGCTCGCCCTCGTGGGCGGCCTCTACCGCGACTGGCCGTTCCTGACCAGCGCCCTGGACAACGCCGAGCTGATTCTCGGCCGGGCGGAACCGCAGATCGCCGGGCTGTACGCTGCTCTCGCTGGCGACGCGGAAGGGGAGCGGCTGTGGCGTCGTATCCTCGACGAATATGAGCGCTCGATTCGCGGGCTGGCGAAGGTGACCGGCAGGTCGGAACTCCTGGCCGCCGAACCTTTGGTCGGCCGTTCGATTAGACTCCGTCGCCCATACATCGATCCTCTCTCTCACATCCAGGTACGCTTCCTGGCGAGGCTGCGCGCGCTTCCGGCCGACGACCCTGATCGAGACCGATATCGCCGCCTCGTCCAGCTGACGGTCAACGGCGTGGCGGCCGGCCTGCAGAACACCGGCTAGCGGCAAGGAGAACGAGATGCCCGCACCACGACGCGTGGTCCCGCGCTTCGAGCCCGTCCTGCCGCCCGTGCCGGCCGTTATCGAGGCGCCCGACGCGCCGGTTCCGCTTCCCGCCGACGATCCCACTATTTTCAGCCTCGATCTGGACGGCCTGGCCGCCCGCTGGTCGCGGTCGATGGCAGCAACCCCGATCGGTGCCGAGGCGATGCGGGGCGCCGACCGGCGGGCCCAGGCAATCGGCGTGATGAGCACTCGTCTGATGGAGAACGCCGGCTGCGCTGTTGCCGCGGCCGTCAAGGCCCTGGCGGTGCAAACGGGCCGCTGGGATAAGGGCCCGATCCTGATCCTGTGCGGTCCCGGGAACAACGGCGGTGACGGCCTCGTTGCCGCGCGGTACCTATCCCGCCAGGGTGCGCGCGTGGTGGCCGTTCTTGTGGGCGGGGAGGCACGCCCGTCGGGCAAGGACGCCGCCCGTAACTGGGACCGTCTCGAGAACGAGGACCGCGTGGAGCGGATCCACACCCCGGTGGCTCGGGACATTGGTATCCTGGCGCAGGGCGTTGAGAAGGTTGCCGTGGTCGTAGATGCGCTCCTTGGCACGGGCGTTGACGGGCCTCTGCGCGAACCCATCAGGGGCGCAGTGGACCTGGTGATGAAGGCCCGCCGGGCCGGGATCGCAGTCCTGTCGGTCGATGGCCCAACGGCCGTGGACCTGACCAGTGGCGATATATCGGACCCCGTGGTGCGAGCCCATGTCACGGTTACGTTCCACCGGCCGAAGATCGGGCTTCTGACCCGGCGCGGTCTGGCCGTCTCCGGGCGAGTCCTGGTCGCCCCGATCGGGATCCCGGGCGAGGTCGATCGGGTCTGAGCTACACAGCGGTCATGCCTAGCTCTATGCACGCCTCGTTGCCGGACGTACAATCCCGCCGCAATAGCCGCGGGCTGACTGCGGACGCGTCCAAGTAGCACGACGACCTGACCTCTCACGCACAGCCGTGAGGACACGGACGGCGGCTATTGAGAGGAGTTCTGGGCTCTCGTGTATACGGACAAGATCCTGGTTTGCGCCGACTGCAATCAGCAGTTCGTATTTACTGCCAGCGAGCAGGACTTCTACTCACAACGCGGCTTCACCGAGCCAAAGAGGTGCGGCGCATGTCGCGAGGCCCGCAAGGCGTCGCGGCCTGATGGCGGTGGCAGCCGCAGCGGCGGGTTCGGCGGCGGCGGGGGCGGCTATGACCGAGGCCCGCGCGAGATGTTCCCGGCCACTTGCAGCAATTGCGGGAAGTCCACGGAAGTCCCGTTCCGCCCCACGAGCGGCAAGCCGGTTTTGTGCAGCGATTGCTTCCGGGCCGCTCGCGGCAACTAGTCCGCTCACTTACTTCGTAATCAGCAACGACCCGGGCACATCGCCCGGGTCGTTTCGTTTTGTCTCGGGATTCCCGGGCACACCGTCGGCTACTATCAATGAGGTGGCAACGCTCGTTACTCGAGAACAGGGGAGGACGCAGTGACGCATATTTGGCGGCCACGATCCTGGATCTGGCATCCGGGCGTGGCGGCGCTGGCCGTGGTCGTAGCAATCCTGGGTTTCGTGGCCTCGATGTCGCAGACGCTTTCCGACCCACCCGTTGCGGTTGCTTTCGTGGTGGCGGCGGGCGTGGCCCTCGTGACCGGCCTCTTCTTGATCGTGCTGGCGCCCATGCCAACCGACACTCACGAGGACTACCAGTGGTGGGCCGTCGGGACGTGGCTAATTGGAATCCTTGTGACGATGTTCGTGATGGCCGCGGCCAGGAGGCCTGGTGGGGTGCTCTGGCCGGCGTTGATTCTGACCGTGCCGTGGTACTACGCGGTCTTCCGGGCGATCCCGCCCGAGAGAGCATCTCGCCTCGGGCGCGCCGTCATGGCCGCCTGCGTCGTCGCTATTGGCGCTGCCGTCGCGCCGTTCGCGTGGTCGGGCAACTCGCCGACGCCACCCCTCGATGGCGCGGCGATCGGCTACCTGGGGGGCATAGCGGTTGCGGCTGTGTTCTTGCGAGCCGGTGAATCGTGGCCGCGCGTCGCGGCGGCCCTGGTATACGCGGTCTCATTCATGAGTCTGACAAGTCAGTTTCTGCCGATCGTCCCGGTGCTGCTCGCGGCGTATCTGGCGTATTGGATCCGCCGCCGCAGGATCGGCTCCGCGCTCCAAGCGGCGGCCGCCTGAGCCCGTCCTATCGTTCGGCCGGCTGACGGCGGTTCCGCTCGGCGCTCGACGGAGTAGGGTCGGTTGCCGCACCGGGCGTCCGCCCATAAGATGCCCCTGCGGCCGGTTTGGCCGAATGACGACGTCCATGTAGCACAGAATTCGTAGCGCGAGGCCGCCATCCCATGGCCGCAGGCTCCAGTCCCGACTTTGACCTGATCGTACTCGGCGCCGGCACCGGCGGTTACACGGCCGCTTTCCGGGCCGCCCAGCTGGGCATGAGCGTTGCTCTCATCGACCAGGGCAAGATCGGCGGCACTTGTCTGCACGTCGGCTGCATTCCGACCAAGGCGCTCCTGGAATCGGCTGAGTTCCTCGCCCGCCTCAAGAAGGCCAAGGATTTCGGGATCGTGCTCGAGGGCCGGCCCGGGTTCGATTACGAGGCCATCGCGAAACGCCGCGACCAGGTCGTGAAGCGAATGTGGACGGGCCTCAAGAGTCTGATCGACAAGAACAAGGTGACTTGGATTGCCGGGCGGGCGCGATTCGAGGGGCCAACCACGATACGAGTTGCCCTGGTAGCCGAAGACGGAACTGCTGCCGGCGAACGCGTCGTCACGGCCAAGGACGTAATCATCGCTACGGGCAGCCGCGTCAAGAGCTTGCCCGGCATCGAGCCGGACGGTCGTCGCATCATCACATCCGACGACGTCACGACGAAGGCGGACCTACCGAAGTCGATCGCGATTGTCGGCGGAGGCGCCGTCGGGTCGGAATTTGCCTCGCTCTTCCATGACCTGGGCGTTGCCGTGACCCTGCTCGAGTACCTGCCGGGCATCATCCCGCTCGAAGATAAGGATGCCAGCGCGGCCCTGGAGCGCAGCTTCACCCGGCGCGGCATCAAGGTCATGACGAAAGCCCGCTTCGACACCGCTTCGGTCAAGGTCGGCGATGACGGAGTGACTCTCATGGTTGGGCCGGAGGGCGGACCGGCGGCCGAACTCAAGGTCGATCAGCTGTTGGTCGCGACCGGCCGGGCCCCAAACACGGAGAATCTGGGCCTCGAGAAGACGAAGGTCGAGCTCGAGCGCGGGTTCGTCAAGGTGGACGGCTGGATGCGCACCGCGCAGGAGCACGTCTATGCCATCGGCGACGCCATCGGCGGGCTGATGCTGGCCCACGTTGCTGCTCACGAAGGGATCGTGGCCGTCCACGAGATCGCCGGCGAGGGTCCCGAGCCGATCGACTACGACCACCAGCCGCGGGCCACCTATACCCATCCCCAGGTTGCGTCCATTGGTCTCACGGAGCAGCAGTGCGCCGAGCGGGGCATCGCGATCAAGAAGGGCGTCTTCAATTTCGCGGCGGTGGCGAAGGCAGTTATCGTGGGCGAGACCGAGGGTTTCGCCAAGGTGATCGCCGACGCCGACACCGACCAGGTTCTGGGCGTGCATCTCGTGGGTCCGGGTGTAACGGACCTGATCGCGGAAGCGGCGCTGGGCATGACGCTCGAGGCCACGGCCTGGGAAATTGGCGCGGCCACGCACCCGCACCCGACTCTGGCGGAGGTCATCGGTGAAGCGGCCATGGCGGTTTCGGGGCGCCAGATCAACTCGTAGCGCTGCCGTCGCTTTAGCGGCTGACTCGGCAGCCCGTAGGGCGAGTTAGCTGCGGTCGCACCACGCCACAAGCGTCGGGATGGGCCAAACTAGGGTCGCCGCGACGCCTAACCAGTGAGCGGCGATACTTCCGGTACGCGCGGCGTTGATATCTCGCAGGAGGAGAGCTTTGTGGCCAAGGTGACGATGCCCCAGCTCGGCGAGAGCGTGGCGGAGGGGACGATCGGCAAGTGGCTCAAGTCGGTGGGCGACGAGGTCGCCCTTGACGAGCCGCTCCTCGAGGTCATCACGGACAAGGTCAACGCCGAGGTGCCGTCGCCCTTCGCGGGCATCTTGCGCGAAATCCTGGTCCAAGAAGGGCAGAACGTGCCCTACGGCGTCGAGATAGCGGTGATCGAGGAGACGGCGGGGGCGACAGCCCCGAAGGCGGGCACTGCGACGACTAAACCAGCGCCAGCCCCGACCACCGGCGCCTCGGCCAAGGCGCCGCCCACTGCCTCGACCACTGCCTCGACCAGCCCCGCGGCCGCCACAACCGAGGGCCGCGTGCCCGTCATGGCCGTCGGTGATCCGGACGCGCGCATGACTCCGGCTGTGCGGCTGCTGATGCGCAAGCATGGGCTGTCGCCGGTGCAGATCATGGGCACCGGTCATGCCGGCCGAATCACCCGCGAAGACGTGATGACATTCGTGGATAACGGGTCCGCCGTTTCCGCCACGGGCCGTGGAGCCGCCACGCCGGTCGCCCAGACCGGAGTCTCATCATCCGTTCAGCCGGCGCAGGCGCCCAGTCTCCCGAGTCATTCGCCGGGCCTGGCACCGGCCGCCCCTTCATCTTCGCCGTCGTCTCCCGTCGTATGGGAGTCGGGCCAGGATGAAATTCTTGTTCCGCACACGCAGATGCGCCGCGGAATCGCCGCCCAGATGACTCGCGCCTCGGCGATACCGGCCGCCTACAGCACGTTCGAAGCCGACATGACGGCCGTGGTGAGCCTGCGTTCTGCCCAGGCGGATGCGTACAAGTCTCGCGAGGGTGTCGGGCTGAGCTTCCTGCCATTTGTTGTGAAGGCCGTTGTAGAGGCCCTGCACGGCCACCCTGACCTCAACGCCCACTACACGGACGCCGGCCTGTTGCGCAAGCGCCGTGTCAATATCGGCATCGCCATCGCGGTCGATAACGGACTTATCGTGCCCGTTATCCACGACGCCGATCAGCTCTCGATCAACGGTCTCAACCGCGCCATCCAGGATCTCGCGGCCCGAGCGCGGTCGAACAAGCTGCGCCTGGACGACCTTCAGGGCGGCACCTTCACCGTCGACAACACCGGTTGGTTTGGGTCCGTCCTGACAGTGCCGATCATCAACGTGCCCGAGGTCTGCATTCTCACGACCGAAGCGGTCGTGAAGCGGCCGGTAGTCCGCGAGACGCCGGAGGGCGATGTGCTGGCCGTCCGTTCGATGATGAATCTGGTGGCCGGATACGATCATCGGGCAACAGACGGCGCCCAGATCGGGCGGTTCGTGCGGGACGTCATCTGCTGGCTCGAGGCCGTCGGACCTGGCTCGCCCATCTATTAGGTTCCAGCAGGCAAGGCTAGGCATGCGCGTATTCATCACCGGCGGGGCGGGGTTCATCGGTCGAACGGTTGTCCACGGGCTCGTAGGACGTGGCGATTCGATCGTGGCCGCAGTTCGGAATCCTGCTCGGGCGGCTGACCTGGGGGCGGGCGGCGTGCACCTCGTCAAGTCGGACCTGTCGGCGGTCGACGAGATGGTCGACGCGATGCGGGGAACAGACGCAGTCATCCACCTGGCCGGTATGTACCGCCTCGGCATTCCCGTGTCAGAGCGAGCGGCTATGCGGGACACCAACGTCGGCGCCACGGAGCGGGTGCTGGACGCGGCCGCTGCGGCGGGCGTGGCGCGGACCGTGGTGGTCTCCACGGCCAACGTCTTTGGGAACACCGCCGGCCGGGTCGTGGACGAGACGTATCGGCGGGATCTAGAGAGCGGCTTCCTCAGCTACTACGACGAGACCAAGTTTCGAGCCTTCGAGTTGACGCGGCGGAGAGCGGCAGGCGACCAGCCGATCGTCATCGCCATGCCGGGCGGCGTCTACGGCCAGGGCGATCATTCGGCGGCGGGTCGGCAGCTCCAGCTCGCCTTCCAGGGCAAACTGCGTTTCCGGGCTCTCGACGAGGTGGGGATCGCGTTTGTCCACGTGGACGATGTCGCGGACGGGATCATCGCTTGCCTGGACCGGGGAACGCCCGGCGAGGCGTACGCCCTGACCGGTGAACCGGTCACTCTTCGCGACGCGATTGCCGTGGCCGCGGCTGCGGGCGGGCGGCGGTCGCCGCGGTTGCGGATTCCGACCGCTCTCTTGCGGGCGTCGACGCCGCTCGGCCCGTTGCTGGGGAGGCTTGGCGGCACGCCGCCGAACCTGGGCGAACTGGTCTGCGCCTCACGCAACGTCACGTACTGGGTGTCCAGTGCGAAGGCGAAGCGAGAACTCGGCTTCTACGCGCGGTCGCTCCAGACCGGTGTCCGCGACAGCTGGGGCCACGATTGAGCCTCGGGGGCACGAGCTGGAGACACGTCGTAAACTCGGCGACATGGACAGTCAGGACAGCCGCAAGCTGACCGCGCCTGAGGGGCCGCAGG
>JAYUDR010000250.1:0-3459 GCA_043739665.1 Chloroflexota bacterium | reverse complement strand
CGACGCCCCGGTGCAGGTATCCAAGGACCGGATCCACGTCCACGATATGCTCGCCCGAAAGCTTGAGCACGAGGCGAAGGACGCCGTGGGTGGCCGGGTGGTGCGGTCCGAGGTTGAGGAACATCTCGCCCTCGCCCAGCGTGTAGAACTCACTCTCGCGTTCGGTCTGGGGCGGGTATGGCGGGATGGGCTCGAACAGCCCCCCAACCTCGCGGTCGAGCATGATGCGGGGGTCGTCCGCGGAACGCTGCTGCTCCTGCGGGCGAGGCTCCTGCGGGCGAGGCTCCTGCGGGCGAGGATCCTGCGGGCGAGGCTTCGCGCGGACGGGACGGGTCGGCATCTCTGTCCTCAGCTCACCCGTGCCCGGCGAATGGCCGCGGCGGGGTCGTCGGCCAGATCGGCCGGGAGATGAGTCCGCTCCACGTGCCTCACGCCAGCACCCGGGGATCGGGCGGCGTCATCCGGCAGCAGGAAGTCCTTGCGCAGCGGGAAGCTCGTATATTCGGGCGGCATGAAGATGCGGCGCAGATCGCGGTTGCCCTCAAAGACAATGCCGTACATGTCGTAAGCCTCGCGCTCGAGCCACTCCGCGCCCTGCCACAGGAACGTGGCCGAGGGCGCGCGCGGGTCTTCGCGGGAGATGCCGTCGGCGATGATCCGCAGCCAATCGGAACTCATTGGGCTCCACAGGTGATAGACGACCTGCATGACCTCCCCCGTGTCCACGCCGGCGAGGTCGGCCAGGATTTCGAAGCGCAGGTCCTGGGAGTCGTGGAGGATCCTGAGTACGTCCGGCACGGCCCCCGGTTCCACTCGAATCTCGGTCTCGTCGTGGCGCTGGTAGACCGGCACCCGCAGGTAGCCGTCCAGGCGCGCCTCGAGTCGGGCCTTTAGGTTTTGATCCATCGGTCAGATGTCGTCCGGTGCGGTGGGGCCGATCTCGCGCTCCGGCCAGTGACCGCGGCGGTCCTTGACGAGCTGGCCGAGTTGCATCATGCCGTAAATGAGGCCTTCCGGGCGGGGCGGGCAGCCGGGAATGTAGACATCGACCGGCATGACGCGGTCGATGCCTTGAACCACCGAGTAGCTGCGCTTGTATCGACCGCCCGAGACGGTGCAGTCACCCAGCGCCACGCACCATTTGGGCTCCGGCATCTGCTCCCAAAGGCGGATGAGCGGCCCGGCCATCTTTGTCGTCAGCGTCCCGGCGACGATCAGCACGTCGGCCTGGCGAGGCGAGGCGCGGAAGGGGAACATACCCCAGCGGTCCATGTCGTTCTTGCTCGTGGCCGCCGACATCATCTCGATGGCGCAGCAGGCCAGGCCGGAGAGGAGCGGCCAGAGGCTGTTCTCGCGGATCAGGTCGAGAATGTTGTCCGCGTTCGTAGGGATGACCTGGAGGCCGCCCCAGCGCGCGTCGTCGCGGCGGCCCAGATCGGTTTCTCCGAACTCTCGGAGGTGGGTGATCTCGGACTGCCCGCCGCCGTCGTAGGCGAGCGGGTTGGCCGATTGCCACATTGTGTTCGGGACGACGATCGGCGCAGTCAGGGAGCCGGGCTTCGCCGCGGTGAGCCCGCCGGCCGGCTTCGCCGCCGAAGCCGCAGGTGCCTTGCCGCCCTTGCCCCCTCGGTCGCCTATCGCCACGTCAGAACTCCCTTCCGCCAGGCGTAGGTCAAGCCGAGCAGTAGCACCACGACGAAGGTACCCATGCTCACGAGGCCGCCGACGAGCAGGTCGCGGAAGACGATCGCCCACAAGTAGAGGAAGACCACCTCAACGTCAAAGGCGACGAAGAGAAGGGCGTAGATGTAGAACGAGATGCTGAGGCGGCCCCAGGTGTCGCCGAAGGTATCTATGCCGCTTTCGTAGGGCAGGCCCTTGTGACGATCGCCGCGATTTCGGTGCGACACGAACCAGGCGAGGCCGATCGTCAGGAAAACGAACGAGACCCCCGCGAAGGCCAAGCCGACTACGTACCAGACGCCGGTCATCGTTCTCCAGGCCGGCCCCTACCCACGGCCGGAAGTCGCGGCTTGGGGCGCAGGTATGGTCACACACAATCGCGGGGCCGGGTTCAATGCCCGCTCCCTCACGATCCAGGCGTCAGTCTAGCAGCAGGGCCGGGGGCAGGCCTCTGGCGCGGGCCGCTGGCGCGGGAACGTGTTCACGCTAGTGGCGCCCCGAGCGGATCGCCCACGCCGCCGCCGGCTAGCCGGGGTGGTCTGTCGGCGTCAGAATTCGGCCATGAGCGCCGAACAGCGGGTCGAGCTTTGCAGCGATAACGCGGCCGCGGCCTGGATCCGGCCACGGCTGATGTCGTTCGCCAGCGGCGTCGGTGCGATCCTTCCGCCCGTGTTCGAGGCCTACGCGCGGATCCTTCACCCCGCGCGGGCGAGGGACGGCTCGCCGGTTCCGTGGGAGGCGGTCGCCGCCTGGTCGGGCGGAACGGTTCACGCTCTGGCGCAGTGGGTTCCGATGGCCCACGGGCGCGGGGCGTCGCTGTCTGCCCGGCCGTTCCAAGTCCCGCCGTCCAACCGAGACTTCCCTCCTGCGATGCTGACGGCTCTGTGTGACCTTCTCGCCCGGCATACCACGACGCCGGACCTGTGCTATTTCGGCGTCTGGGAAGGCTACGGTTGGGTCCCTCGAGACGGAAGTCCCGTCGCCAAGCTGGAAGTGGAGAACCGCGCCTACTTGCTGCTCCGCGGACCAATAAGCGGAGTTGATCAGATCGGGTCCTGGATGGGCAACCATTTCCAGCCCCAGGCGCCGGACCTCTTGTGGCCCGCCGATCGAAGCTGGTTTGTGGCCGGTGACACGGACCTTGACTCGACGTACGTTGGCGGCTCGACGGGACTCATCGGCGAACTGCTGGCCGATGTGCGGCTGGAGGCCTGGCCTGTTTCGGCAACGGACCCGATTGACGCTGGCAGCGACTCAGTGAATAGGCAGTGGCCGCCGCCCCGCCTCGAACGGTGACCGCGGCTCACCCCGCCTCGGACTCGTGAATGCCGCCTCCGGCGGCGACCGCAGGGCGCCGCCACCGCGCGGCTCACGGGGCTGGAAAGATGCCGCGCCGGGGCAATTCCGTGGGTAATTGCGGAATATTGCCCGGAGCACTGCAAAGCTGTAGCGATGCGTCTGAGGCCGCCGGGATCCATCACAAGTTAGCCGCAAACAGCTATCTTGCGGCCGATACGAGGCATCGACTGCAGCAACTGACCCTACGAGCACCGCTCAGTTGCGGTGGGCAGCCACTTATCAGTGCTGGCGACGCTAAGCCGCAAGTTTGGCCGTCGATCGGTGAGGCTAGCCGTCTTTCGTCACTGTAGGCGGGCGGCCGGCCGGCCGTGCGCCTCGCTCCATGATCAGGACGCGGAAGCGGCCCATGTGGCGGGGGTCGAGCATGCGGACGATGCCGGAACGGGCGCGGGTGTACTCGGCGAGGGTCAGGTCCGG
>JAYUDR010000249.1:0-3460 GCA_043739665.1 Chloroflexota bacterium | reverse complement strand
GGGCCGGCCGCAGCGCGGGCACGAGCTGGCGTACAACGCATCGATGGCCCGCTTGATCGTTGAGCCGGAGAAGGGTGCGTTGGCGATGGCCAACGCCGCGGAGTCGATCTGGCGGAGGTCCGGCGGGCGCAGAACCACGTCGGCCAGAAGCCGGGTCAGTGGCCAGGCTTCGAAGTCGGCGGCCCGACGCTGTTCCGCGATGGCGGCTCGGGCCACCCATCCACCCCGGCCATTCAGGTCGAGGACAACCTCACCGGGCTTCGTCCAGGCCTCGATTTCGGCCACGTAGTCATCGGCCGGCCCAGGCGGGGCAAGCCTCTCGAAAAAGGGCAGGCATGGAATACTCGCGAGCACTGGCTCGGTGTTTGTGGCGGCTCGGGCGACCATGCCCTAATTGTGACAGACAGGCCTCGCCCCGCGGCCCCATTCACAGCCTCGGACGGCCCGCCGGGCTCGAAACTATCGAGCGCTCAGGCTCAACTTTCCTCGAGCTCGTCGGTCTCCTCTTCGAAGGCCTCGTCACCGGTGATGTCGGCCGGCAGGACACGGTCGAGATCCTCGATGCCCTCGTCCTCGTCGTCGTCCTCGAGGTCCTCTTCCATGAGCTCTTCCTCGCGCAGAAGCGTGCCCTTGGTGTAGGGACGAAGGTCTGACGAGCGGGCTGCCGTTGGGAAGCTGACCTTGCCGTAGTTGCGCGGGTCCTGGAATATCTCGCGGATGACGATGCGCACGTCGCGGTCGCCCAACGATGTGATGCCGGCCGAGTATTTGTTGCCGTCGGCGAGCAGCTTCAGGAGGCGAGCGGCGACGCGCGGCTCGACGATCCCGATCCGCGTTCCGTTGGCCTCAGCGTAGAGGCGGTTGCCTTCCGGAAGAAGCTCGACGGCATCGCCCGGGTTGACATGGGCCAGGGTACGCGCGGGCGCGAGGTCAGTCAGCATCGCGAAGCCGGTCTTGCCGGTCTCCTCGACGAAGATGGCCACGGGCGCCTTGTCGGCCTTTTCAGCCGGCACGGTCTTCTCACCGGCCTCAGTTATGAGGGCCCGGAGGCGCTCGATATTGCGCTCGGCAATGCGGTTGGTGGGGTCTAGGGCCAGCGCGACCTGATAGTGCTCGCGAGCCTGACCGAGTTCGCCCTGCTCCCAGAGGGCCTTTGCCAGGCGATTCTCCGCCTCGGCGTCCGGCCCAAGCTCGAGTACCCGTCGGTTCGTTTCGGCTGCTTCGGCCCAGTGTCCAGCCGCCGCCTGGGCGATCGCCTGATCCAACAGCTGGCGCCTGATCCGGACGGTGTTACCGCCGGTGCCCTTTTCGATTTCGGTGAAGGCCAAGAAATTGATTCCTTTCGTCAACTGCGCCGAGCCACGCGGCAGCGGCCTATTGATTATCGTCGGAAAGCGCCCGCCCGGCCTTGGTTTCTAGCACCACCGCGCGGCGCTGTCAACGCGAGGGCCGAACGAGCACCGCCGCAGCGTAGCCGGGGCGGCCGTCTGAGGCCGCTCGAGCCGCCTAAACGCCGCTCGACGCCCTGCGCGCGGAGCGTGCCTTTCGAATGGCCGACCGGCGATCCGTTCTCAGGCTATGGAGAAAATCGTCAGCGTGAACATGACCATGCCCAGACACAGCAGCAGCGCGAAAGCGGCCACCACAAAGGAGTGACGACGGATCTGACTCTGGGCATCACCGCTTCCCGTCCACCAGGCGAGGGCCATGAAAGCGGGAAAGACGGCGATGTAATACCGGGCCAGGCTGTTGAGCTCACCGCTGGCCAGCGGAAACACCATGAAGAGGAGGGCCGCGACCCGGTAGACAGATGGCAAGCATCGGACCACGAACACGAACAGCAGCGCAAAGGCGAGGAGCGCGAGCACGTTGAGCCCAAAAAAGTTCCAGTCGTACGGACTCGGCGCTTCCGGTCGCAGCAGTGTCCGGCCCAGGGCCTTGAACGGGTTGGACAAGCTCCTGCCCCACCCGAAGCTCTCCGCCTGGGAAAAGGCCAGGAATTGGCCGACGGTCAGCTGGCTGTAGACGAGGAAGCCACCGAGAGCCGCTGGTATCGGCAGGAGGCAGAGGAAGCCGGCCCAGGTCCGGCGCTCCCGCAGAGAGTGGAGCGGACCGACGACCCTCGAGATAACCCATTGCCGGGCCAAGCCTGGCGCGCCCAGTCCGGCACCATCCACCGGCGCCCACCGCTCGGAAATCATCTGCCAGTACTCCCACCCAAGAACCAGGAACAACAGGATTCCTTGCGGACGCGTGAGCGCTGCCAGCCCCCCAAGCACCCCCGCGAGCAGCCATCGTCGTCGACGCGCGTAGTACAGGCTGGCCAGGAGCAGAGTCAGAAAGAGCGACTCTGGGTAGATCGCCCAGAGGTAGAAACTCATTGGGAACAAACCCAGATAGAGAACGGCCTTGCCGGCCGAATCCTCGCCGAGCTCTAGGGCGGTCAGCTTGAAGAGGTAGACGGCGGCGGCGAATGCGAAGAGGGTGGCGATGATGAGGCCCATGTTGGCCAGCGCCTCGTCGGTCCCGCCAAGTGGGAACGCCGCGATGCGGACGAGTAAGGGATACAAGGGGAAGAAGGCCCAGTTGCTCTGGAGGTTCGGGCCAATAGTTTCAGCGCCCGAATACCCGTGGGCGGCGATGCTGAGGTAGTAGCCGCTGTCAAACCGCTCCCACATCCGCCACAGCATGCCGGGGAAATCGTTCATCCAGGGCGCGATTGCCGGAATGGGCTGGTTCGGGTTGATAAGGGGCATCAGGTAGTAGGTCGCTACGACCCCAACGAGGCCCAACAGCGCCCGAATCAGGGCGAACGGCAGGATCGCACCAGCCCAGAGGGGCGACCTCCGAAGCGCACTGAGGCTCCCTTTGAGGTGCGTTCGCGGCCTGTCAGGCGCCCCCAGAATCTCGGCCTCTCCCACCGGCGTAGGCTATCACGTCGCATCTGGGGCACCGGGCCCGCCCGGCTGGGATCCTGTCCCGAAAGGCCGCCCCCGACTCTTGCTACCTCGACATAAGGCCCCAGGCTATGGCGGCCGACGCCGCGAGTGCCAGCACCGCCAGCTCCTGCAGGAGTCGCTTGTTGAGCGTCACCCGCTCCGGCGACTCACGAACAGCCGTGACCAGGTACACGACCAGCGTCAGCAGCGCCGGAATGAAGAGCCGCGGCAGGGCCATCGATCGCAGGACTCCGGCGGCCAGGCCGACCGCGACCGCGTATTGGGCGAATGCAACGAACCGGACGATTCGATCGAACCGGTGGGGCGAGAGCAGCCCAGCCAGCCGATAGCCGATCACGCCGGCGATTGTGGCGTTGACCACGATCAAGACGATCAGGTTTTGGGTACTCAGATGCCCTGCTTCGCCGGAGGCCGCGACGACGAGCCCGCCAGGCACCAGACCGCCCACCGCCACGAAGGCTGCGAAGGCGAGACCGAGAGCAATCGAGCGAACGGCGAGT
>JAYUDR010000248.1:0-8805 GCA_043739665.1 Chloroflexota bacterium | reverse complement strand
CGGCGTGGCGTCTGGCTGGAATAGGCGGGAGCCAACCTCACAGCCGGGGCCGAGCGATCCTGAGGCTACAGAGCCAGCCCCGCGGCAGGCTAGTGGCGACGTCGGGCTCGCATTCGAGCGGCTCGGCGTGCGGCTCATCGGCGGCTGGCTGCTTCTGCTCATCCTGGCCCTTGGTCTGGGGCTCCGAGACGTCTCACAGGTTCAGGAACTGCCTACCGAGCAATACCATGTCATCGTCGATCCGCTCGTTCTCGTGGCCGTGGGGCTCATCGTGGGGGGCCTGTGGAGAGCGCTGCCGGGCCGCAGTCTCACAATTGCCCGACGCGGCACCGCGGTAGTTTTCATGGTTGCGTTGTTGGTTTGGAATGCCGGCCATTGGCCCCCAATGGCTGCCTACGACGGCGGATGGCCGTCCGCCCAGGCAGCCGCCAACCGAATCGAACGGGACGCGGCCGGCTCGAGCGTCGCGTTTGTGCCCCTGTTCGCGGCTAAGGGCAGTGACGCCTACCTCTACCCCCTCACCCGCGACGGCGGCTCCATCGTCACGGCGGAGAGGGCCACGACGATCGTCGTCTTGTGCGATACGTTCTGGACGCCCGGCTGCGGCGGCTCGGCCGAGGAGGCCTGGCGCGCGCAGAGCGGGCCGAGGACGTTGATCCAGATCGACCGATTCGCCGCCGCGCCGGATAGGATCCTGACGGTGTACCAGAGGGCTCCGTAGGGACGCGCGAAGCAGCCTAGCCCTGTTCGCGGCCCGGGCGCGCTCGAGGAGCCATCATCCGGGGCATTGACCTGACGGCATGGCCCGCCGCCACTGCCGACATCATGGGCGTATCGCGGCGCTGTTCGAGCGGCCGGCGCAATTCGTGCGGCCGGTCATCGGAGCGCATGTTCGCGTAGCTGCGGCCGAAACGCCTCATTCGAACGGCCAGGTAGTACTCCATGACCTGACGGACCTGGGGCTCCGATAGAACCTCGTCGGTGCGGAGCGCGTATTCCACGCGGGCTGTCGGATTGGCCGGGCCGGCCGTTACAAAGCCCAGATACTGCGCCGCATCGGCGTCATCGCGGATCTCGCGCAGGCCGCGGGCCAGCTTGGTGGCCGTACCGAGGGATGGCATGCGGTCGCCTCGGATGAGCCGGGATATGGTCGAGTGGTCAACGCCAGACTGCTGCGCAAGCTGGCGCTGCGACATCCTCTTTGCCTTGAGCTGCGACCTCAGCCACTCGTTGAAGGCTCGGCCGTTCTGTCCGGTCATGCGCCTGGCAGGCTCCGCGGGTACGGTGCGATTGCCCCGTTGTTTCAACTATCGGAGTGGGCGGTAGAAGCGTGAATGGGAATTTGGTACCTGGCGCATACAACATCCGGCGACCTCGGCAGCGTGACTTCAGGTCAACACCAGGGGTAGTCGAAGAGAGGTCGGGTCGAGTCGAAGCTGCAGAAATTCCACAGCGGCCGAAGATTTGCGCGGTCAGCTCGCGTACAGCCCCGGACCAGCCCTCGAAGGTGTGGTCTGGTGGAGTGGTGGACGCGTCACAGCCGGCTGCCGGGGGACGGTCGAGGCGACCACGGTCGAAGGCTGGGTCCAGGAGTCCTCAGCTGTCGGAGAATGTTTGGGACGGCCTCATCCGGTGAGCGTATATGCCGGGGTTACTTCTTGGACGTCGATTCCGCCTCCGCGTGGCTTGGAGGAGATCACGTAGGCGATGGAACCGAGCACGACTATTGAGAAGACGCTAATTGCTCGATCGACCAGGACAATCGCCAGGGCATGGGGCGTGCTGGCATTGAATACGTTCACCAGAACCGCGCCCATGCCGGTTTCTACGAGCCCGATGCCACCCGGCGTCAAAGGTATGGCGGTTAGCAGTGATCCGATGAGCGAGACGAACATGGCGCCCGATAGACCCAGATTCACGTCGGAGAAACCGAGCGCCCGCACGACGAAGAAGAGCCGCAGGCCCTCCGTTAGCCAGATAACGATCGTGAGAATCCCCAGCAGCGGCAGACCTTTGACTCCGACGGATCCGAAGACGCCTTCCTCAAACCGATCGTAGAAGTCAACGACGCGATGAGGAAGCGGCAGGAAAGAGATAACCCGCCGGCCGAAGTTGCGCATAACGACCAGAGCAACTATCAGCACAACCACGATGACCACGCCTGCCGCAAGGATCAGCTGCGTGCTTTCGGGCAACGTGCTGAAACTACCGTGGAAATTCCAGTAGCCGGCCAGGATGCCCAGGGTAGCAATGGCAATCAGGTCCAGGATCCTCTCCATGAAGACCGTCCCGAGCGTCTTCGTGGCGGACACAGGGCTATTCAGCTTGAGCAGATAGGCGCGATACAGATCGCCTAACTTGGCCGGCACGATGCAGTTGACCAGCCAGGACAGGAACAGGATCTCGGTTCCGTCCTTGACCTTGACCTTGTATCCGGCGCCTCGCAGGAGATTGGTCCAGCGCCAGCCGCGCAGCGGGAACCCGAGGTAGTAGATGACGAACGCCAACAGGATCAGCCACGGGTTGGCGCTGGCAATGTCTCTAGGTATGTCGGCGAGGTACTTGCTGTTAAGAAAGCCGACGATGACGATAATGGCCAGAGGCACGACGATTGAAAGGATCGTCTTGGGCTCGCGCAGCCGCCCCAGAATTGACATCTGCTCGGCCGGCGGCATCTCAACGACTGTCTCGGGGTTTATGAGGGCGTCCGCCTCCTGACCGAGCGTATCCCCGATCGGGTGGCGATGGTGAACTTGCTGTTCGGTCACCGGTTCTCCCTCGGGGTTCAGGCGCGGATGCGGCCGTTGCCGCGCATGGATTGGATCAATTTGGCGAAAGGCGTCCAAGCTCGCACGTAGAACGTGGCCCGAGCCGGGTGCATCTCGACACTGGCTAGAGCCGCGAGCAGACCGGCCGCCGTACCCGGGTCGCCGAAGACAATGTTGGACGAAACGCCAACCTCGAGAACAGTGTGCGAATCTGAGGCGCACACCCCGGGCAGCTTATGCTCACGGGCAAAGACAGCGGCTCGCTCATTGGCCGATCCGCCGATTACTCGGGCGTTATAGGCCTCGATCCAGTCCACCTTGTCGGCGATCTCCTCGAGCTGAAGCCCACTCTTCCGGCCAAAACCGCGGAGGCCGTCGAAGGGATGTGGCACCCCGACCAGACCGCCCTGTTCACGAACCGCGGCGATCGTCTCAATGGCGGACATCCCGGGCGGAACGACCCTGTCGAGGAAGAGGGCGATGAGATCCCCATCCACCGTCTTGACCTCCTCGCCGATAATGATCGTCAGCTCCGGCGGGGCGATGTCGCGGGCGCGAATGGCGGCGTCGATCCGGTCGTGGTCCGTAACGGCAAGGTGGGTCAGGCCGCGTGCCGCCGCCGCGCGAACTACTGCGGCCACGGTCGCGAGCGAGTCGAAACTGGCGCTGGTGTGGCAGTGCAGATCGATGAAGGCCCGGCCGGCAGCCGCACGGCCGGCAGCCGCACGGTCGGCAGCCGCACGGCCAAAAGCCGCACGGTCGGCGCCGGCGCCGAAGACGCCGCCGAAGTCTCCCGCCGGTACAGTCATCAGGCCTGCGGACCCAGATACTTCTTGAAGAAGTCGAAGTGTTCCAGGGCGATGCCGGTTCCGAGAGCGACGCAATGCAGGGCGTTGTCGGCGACGTGGCAGGGTACGCCGGTGACCTGAGTCAGGAGCTTGTCGATATTCCGAAGGAGCGAGCCACCGCCGGACATGACCATGCCCTTGTCGATGATGTCGCTCGACAGTTCCGGGGGCGTCTGCTCGAGGACGAGGCGGACGGCACCGATAATCTGCTGGAGCGGCGGCTCGATGGCCTCCATCACCTCGGAGCTGGCTATTGAGATCGTGCGCGGTAGACCGGCAATCAGGTCGCGGCCGCGCACATCCATCGTCATCTCGCGCTCGAGAGGCAGGGCCGTGCCGATCTGGATCTTCACTTCTTCGGCCGTACGGTCACCGATCATCAGGTTGTACTTCTTGCGGACGTAGTTCAGGATCGCCTCGTCGATCTTGTTGCCGCCCACTCGAAGACTTGTGGAGACCACGATCGCCCCGAGGGAGATGATCGCGATCTCGCTCGTGCCTCCGCCGATGTCGATGATCATCGAGCCGGACGGGCCGCTGATCGGGACGTTGGCTCCGATGGCCGCGGCCATCGGCTCTTCGATGAGGTAGGCCTCGCCGGCGCCGGCCTTGAGGGCCGCGTCACGAACGGCGCGCTTCTCGACGCTGGTGACGCCGGCCGGAACGCTGATCATCACTTCTGGCTTGCCCCAGCCAAAGCGTCGCCCCTGCTGGACGCGATGGATGAAGTGGTCGAGTAGCGCTTCGGTGATTACATAGTCGGCGATGACGCCATCTCGCATCGGCCGAATTGCCTGGATGTTGTTAGGCGTACGACCGATCATCTCGCGGGCCTCTGCGCCGACCGCCACGATGTGGTTCTGGTCGTCGACGGCGACAACGGAGGGCTCCATCATGACGATGCCCTGGCCCTTGACGTAGACGATGATGTTGGCCGTGCCCAGGTCGATTCCGATCTTCATACCGGCGCGCTAAGTCCCTTCCGAAAGTCGTTCGATCCTGGCCCCGAGTTCCAGGAATTTCGCATCGATCTTCTCATAGCCGCGGTGGACGTGGTGAGCGCCCCGAATCGTGGTGACGCCGTCGGCGGCCAGAGCAGCAAGGATAAGCGACGCACCGGCTCGAAGGTCGCCGATCTCGACTTCGGCACCGTGGAGCGGGGTTGGGCCGGTGATGACGGCGTGATGCTGATCAACCGTTTCGACATTGGCGCCCATGCGACGCAGCTCGCCAAGCCACTCGAGGCGGTCCTCGAAGACGGTTTCACGAACGTGACTCGTGCCGGTTGCCTGTGTCAGCAGCACGCACGTCGGTGGCTGAAGGTCCGTGGCCAAACCGGGATAGGGCTGCGTCTCGATGTCGGAAGACCGCAGCGGCGTAATGTCGGCCGAGGTCGCATCCACCTCCATGGTGTCGCCCACCGACCTGATCGATACACCGACGCCGTCCATGATGCTCAAGAAGGCCCCGAGATGATTGCTCGGGGCACCCTCGAGCGTAAGGCGGCCACGCGTCACGCCTGCGGCCACGATGAACGTTCCCGCCTCTATCCGATCAGGCACGACCGAGTGGTCGGCACCACGGACACGTCGACGACCCTCGATCTCGATCCGATTTGGCGCGGTGCGCTCGACTTGGGCGCCCATCTTCTGGAGGAACTCGATCAGGTCGTCAACCTCGGGCTCTTGGGCCGCCGGCTCGATGACCGTGTGGCCGTCGGCCAGAACCGCGGCGAGCATGGCGTTTTCCGTGCCCATAACCGTGATCTGGGGGAAGGTGATCAGGCCGCCGCGGAGCCGGCCGGGCGACTTGGCGAAGTAGTAGCCGTTGCGGTACTCGATCTCGGCGCCCAGGGCGCGCATGGCATCCACATGCAGGTTCACCGGCCGCCGGCCGATGCGGTCGCCGCCCGGGTTGCTGATGATGACCCGGCCGAAACGGGTGAGCAGCGGGCCAAGCAGAATGAAACTGGCGCGCATCTTGGCCGCGGCCTCGAGGGGCACAAAGAGCCACTCGGCGTCGCCGGAGGCAATCTCGTAGACGTTCGGGGCCGGATGGTCCACGGTCACACCGATGTCGCGCAGGACGTCGGTCAAGACGCGCACGTCCTCGATCTCGGGAACGTTGGTGAAGCGGCAGCGCTCGCCCGTCAATGTGGCCGCGGCCATCAGCTTGAGGGCAGCGTTCTTGGCGCCGCTGATGCGGACTGAACCCTCAAGCCGTCGGCCCCCCTCGATCCGCAGAACTTCGCGGGCCACGGGCTCCGGGTTGTACTCCCAATGGAAGGGTCTGGGGTCAGCCATCCACTACTCGCCCGGAGGGTCGGACTGGTGAGGCGGCCGGGACGTGTGGAGCCTGATCGCTTCATGTTCCCCCCGAGCAGTGCCACGTGGTCCACGCTCCGCCACACGAATGCGGATCAGCGCCCTCTGAAGCGCGGCTCGCGCGCTGGCCAGGTCGGCCGGCTCAATGAAACCACCCTCCAGAACTCGCTCGGCCTCCCGGCGAGCCCGCTCCGCCCGCTCCAAATCGATCTCCGAGGCCATGTCCGCGGTCTCAGCCAGCACAACGACGCGGTCCGGTCGGACCTGGATGAAGCCGCCGAAAATGGCGAACTCCTCTTCCTGGCCAGACCGTTTGACACGCAGCACACCCTGACCCAAGAGAGAGATCAGCGGGGCGTGGTGCGGCAGGATGCCCATCTCACCCTCGCTGCCGGGCACGATGACCTCGTCGACGTCACCTTCAAACGTGCGCCGTTCCGGAGTAACTATCTCCAGATGGAGAGTCATCTATCTAATCCTTCTCTTCGCCCCGGTCGGGGCCTTGGCTTCGCCGTGCGGCGCCAGCACGAGCCGCGATGGCTGGCCGTCGGGCGCCGCTAGCGGAGCGCGCCAATCGCGAATGCGATTATGCGCCCCCAGCTTGCTGGGTCGCGATGGCAACCGGCGGCAGGCCGTCGCGGCTACTCATTTGGCGAGCTTCGCCGCATTAGCCCGGACGTCGTCCAGAGTGCCGGCCAGGAAGAACGCCTGCTCAGGCAGGTCATCGACCTTGCCCTCCAGGATCTCCTTGAAAGAGGCCACGGTATCGCGGATCGGCACGTAGGCACCGGGTCGTCCGGTGAAAACCTCGGCCACGTGGAATGGCTGGCTGTTGAAGATCTGGAGACGGCGCGCGCGGGCGACCGTTGCCTTGTCTTCTTCCGAGAGTTCGTCGATACCCAGGATCGAGATGATGTCCTGCAGGTCCCGATAGCGCTGCAGAACGCGCTGCACCTCGCGGGCCGTGTCGTAGTGCTCCTGCCCGACAATGAGCGGGTCGAGGACCCGAGAGGTGGATGTCAACGGGTCGACTGCGGGATAGATGCCCAGTTCGGAGATGGCGCGCTCGAGGCGAATCGTGGAGTCGAGGTGGCCGAAGGTCGTAGCCGGAGCAGGGTCCGTGTAGTCGTCCGCCGGCACGTAGACGGCCTGGAGCGATGTAATCGATCCGCTCTTCGTCGAGGTGATGCGCTCCTGCAGGGCGGCCATCTCGGTTGCCAGGTTCGGCTGATAGCCAACCGCCGAAGGCATCCGACCCAACAGGGCCGAGACTTCGGAGCCGGCCTGAGTGAAGCGGAAGATGTTGTCGATGAAGAGGAGGACGTCGCGGCCCTCCACGTCGCGGAAATACTCGGCCATCGTCAGGGCGGTCAGGCCGACGCGCTGGCGGGCACCGGGCGGCTCGTTCATCTGGCCGAAGACGAAGGCCGTCTTGGCGATGACGCCCGAATCGGTCATTTCCTTGATCAGGTCGTTGCCCTCGCGCGACCTCTCACCGACGCCCGCGAAGACCGAGTAGCCGGAATGTTCCGAGGCGACGTTGCGGATCAGCTCCTGGATGATGACTGTCTTGCCGACACCGGCGCCACCGAAGACGCCGATCTTGCCGCCTTTAGCGAACGGGCAAACCAGATCAATGACCTTGATTCCGGTCTCGAAGATCTCGGTCTCGGTCGTCTGCTGGTCGAAGGCGGGGGCCGGGCGATGGATCGGCAGATACTCGGTCGCCGTGACCGGGCCCTTCTCGTCGATCGCTTCGCCGAGCACGTTGAATACGCGGCCGAGGGTGCCCTGACCGACCGGAACGCTGATAGGGCTACCCGTGTCCCTGGCCTCAGTTCCGCGGGCCAGGCCATCGGTCGTGGTCATGGCGACGCTGCGGACCCAGTTGTTGCCCAGGTGCTGCTGGACTTCGCAGACGATCTTCCCGCCGTCGCCACGGCTGATCACCACGGCGTTGTAGATCGCCGGGAGCTGCCCGGCCGGGAATTCGATGTCGACAACCGGGCCGGTGATCTGGATCACTTTACCAACGGCGGTTGGGCCGTTGGTCCCGATCGAGGTAAGGGCGGCGGTCGCCATTGTGCTGTCGTAGCCTCCTGTCGCCGGGTTCTAGCGCGCCTGCGCGCCGGAAGCGATTTCGATGAGTTCGCTGGTGATGTTGGCCTGTCGGGCCTTGTTATAGCTCAGGGTCAGGTCGTCGATCAGTTCGTTGGCGTTCTCGGTGGCGTTCTTCATGGCCACCATCTGGCTTGAAAAGAAGCTGGCCGTGCTCTCAAGGGCCGTCTGGTACAGCCGCGTGCCGAGGTAGCGCGGCAGCAATTCGTTGAGGACGACCTCCGGAGCCGGCTCGAATATGAACTGCGAACCGGGAACGCCGTGAGTATCCGCGCTCGGCCTGATGGGCAGAAGCTGGACCATGTCGGCCCGCTGTACGAGCGTCGACACGAAGCGCGTGAAGACGATGTCCACCTCGTTGTAGGTTCCGGCCTCGTACTCGTCCGAGATTAGTCGAGCCAGCGGCAGGATGTCGTCAACCGAGGGGCGATCGCCAAAGCCCGCGAAGTGGGCGATGATCGGCACCCGGGCGCGACGCATAGCGTCCCGCCCCTTGCGGCCGACGGTGACCATCTCCAGATCGCCCACGTGCTCGATGATCTCCTTGGACGCAAAGCGGACAGCGTTGGTGTTGAGCGGTCCGGCCAGGCCCCGATCGCTGGTGATCAGGATGATCAGCCGCATGCCGCCTTCGCGACGACTCAGCAGCGGGTGTTCCTCACCGCCGAGAACGCCCGCCAGGTCGGCCAGCATCTCGTCGACCAGTTCCGAGTAGGGCCGGGCGGCGAGGGTCGATTCCTGGGCGCG
>JAYUDR010000247.1:0-20464 GCA_043739665.1 Chloroflexota bacterium | reverse complement strand
GAGCCGCGAGTCGCCCGCTCTAGGGGTGGCCGGAGTGGCGGCCGCGGCGAACGCGCCGTCTCGTCCGAGTGACGGCAGCCCTGGCTCGGATTCGGGTTCGGATTCGGGCTCGGGTTCGGATTCGGGCTCGGGCTCGGGCCTGGACTTAGGGCTGCTGGCCGCGGTCGTTGCCGGCGGCGGGCTGGCGGGGCTGGCGTTGTTACGGCTCCTCGCCTCGCGGGTCCGGCCACGGTGAGCTCACGGCCCGGCCTGGCCCCTCGGGCCTGGCTGGTCTGGTCGCTCGCCGCGGTGACGGTGGCCCTGTCCACGGACAACCCGATCTACCGCGGGCTGGTGGCACTAGTGGCTCTGAACGTTCTCTTGACGTGGTTGCCGCCGGGCCGCCGCGTCCGCCCGTTTGCGGTGGCCGTGGTACTGGCCGCCGCATTCGCGGCGTTGATCAACGTGCTGGCCAGCCACACGGGGGCGGACGTCATGGTGCGGCTGCCCTCCGACTGGCCGCTCGTCGGCGGGCCACTGACCGTGGAGTCGCTGGCCTTTGGCGGGGCGCTTGGCCTCGGCCTGGTGGCCGCCCTGCTTGCCGTGGCTCCGCTCTCGCTGGTCCTGGAGCCGCACGACGTGGTCGACGCGATGCCCGGTTCACTGGAGCGGACCGGCATTGCCGTGGCCACGTCCCTGAACCTCGTCGGCGGCCTGGGCCGAACATTCACGGCCGTTCGAGACGCCCAGCGGATGCGCGGCTGGCGGCCCCGCGGCATCCGGTCGTGGAACGAGGTCCTGGTGCCGGTGGTCCTGACTGCGATCGAGGATTCGGTCCTGCTGGCGGAGGCAATGGAGGCGCGAGGTTTCGGGGCCGGCCGTCGGACGTCGTACGCCCGGTCGAGTTGGGGCAAATGGGAGGGCGCAGTAGTCGCTGGGGCGCTTGGCAGTGCCGTCCTCTTCATCGCAATTCGTCTCCTGGGAGCGCCGGTGGACTGGTACCCGTATCCGACGCTGGCCTGGCCGCCGATCCACCCCGTGCTCGTCGCCGGCTGCCTGGCGCTGGCCCTGCCGGCCTTCGTGCCGTCACGCCCGCCTGGCGCCCCCGGCCCTGGCGGCGGCGACTGATGGCCGGTCCGATCGCCCGACTCGAGGGCATTACCTACACTTACCCGGGGGCCGACTCGCCGTCCCTGCGGTCGGTCGATCTCGAGATCGGGCCCGGCCTGACGCTAATCGCGGGCAGTTCCGGCGGCGGCAAGTCCACATTGCTGCGCCTTTTCGACGGGCTCGTTCCGCAATTCCACGGTGGCCGCATCTCCGGCTCGGCCACGGTTGCCGGCCTCGATCCGCTGCGAACGCCGATCCCACGGCTGGCGCAGCGAGTCGGCCTCGTCTTCCAGGACGTCGAGACGCAGTCCGTATACGGCGTGGTGGAGCGCGAAATCGCCTTCGGCCTCGAGAACGCGGCCATGCCACGCGCCGAGATGCATGACCGGGTGGACGAGGCCCTGGCCGAACTCTCGATCGAGCACCTGCGGGGGCGGCGGCTGACGACGCTTTCCGGCGGCGAGCGCCAGCGCATCCAGCTGGCCGCGGTGCTGGCTCTGCGGCCCGAACTGGTGGCCCTCGACGAGCCAACATCGCAGCTCGACCCGGAAGGCGCGGAGGCAGTTCTCGGGGCGTGTCTGGGGCTGGCCCGCGCCGGGCGGGCCGTCGTCGTGGCCGAACATCGCCTGGAGACGCTACTGCCGGCCGCCGACCGACTTCTGCGTGTCGAGGACGGGCGGGTCGAGGAGGAGTCGCTGGCCGGGCCGTTGACGCGGGACTCCGGGGCGCGGGACTCCGGGGCGCGTTCGCCGCGCCGACCGACCGGCAACCTTACGGCCTGGGAGATGCGAGGAGTCGCGGCTGGTCCGGTCGGTCGGGCCGGAGCCGCAACTCTCGACGGCATCGAGCTGGCCGGAGCAGCCGGCGAGGTTGTAGTCATCATGGGCCCGAACGGATCCGGCAAGACGACACTGTTGCGGACTCTGGCGGGCTTGCTCGCTCCGCTGGCGGGCACGGTCAGGCGACCCGAGGGCCGGACGGCGTACCTGCCGCAGAACCCCGGCGCGCTGCTGCATCTGCCTACCGTGCGGGCGGAAGTGGCCCTGACCCTGCGCCGCACCGGCAGCTCCGAGCCGCCGGGCGCGATGCTGGCCGCGTTCGGCCTGACGGCCCTGTGCGATCGGTACCCGCGCGACCTGAGTTCTGGTGAGCGGCAGCGAGCGGCGCTGGCGGCGACCCTCGCGGGAGCCCCAACGCTCGTCCTGCTCGACGAACCGACGCGCGGCATGGACACTGCCGCTCGTCGCTCGTTGGTGGCGGCGGTTGAGGCGCTCGCGGCCGGTGGCTCGGCCGTGGTCGTCGCCACTCACGATGAAAGGCTCGCGGCGGCCCTGGCGGACCGGACGATCCTGATCTCCGGCGGCAGCGCCACGGAGGCGGCTCGGCCAGTCGAGACGTGGGCGCGTGCCGCCGCCGCACCCGGGACTGGGACGCGATGATCGCCCTCGTCTCGATCGCGGGGCTGGGCCTCTTCCTGTGGCCGTTCTTCGGCCTGGGACTGCCGCCCGAGGTCCCGGCCGTGGCGGTGACGCTGGCGGCCGTGGCCTCGCTGACGCTGATCGAGGCCGGCACTCGCCGACTGGATTCGGGGCGCCTGGCCCTGCTCGCCGCCCTGGCAGCGATCGACGCCGCTCTCCGGCTCGCCCTGGTCAATGGGCTCGGCGGCTTCAGCCCGATCTTCTTCCTGGTCATCCTCGCCGGCTACGAGTTCGGGTCGTCCTACGGCTTCCTCGTCGGTAGCTTTTCGCTCCTCGTTTCCGCTCTGGTCACCGGAGGAGTTGGGCCGTGGCTGCCGTATGAAACGTTCGCGCTCGGCTGGGTCGGGCTGTCATCCGGCCTGACCGGTTCGATCGTCCGTCGCATTCGACCGGCTCGTCGTAGCTGGCTGCCGAGCCGTCTCGATATCGCCGTTCTGGTGGTCGTCGCCGTCGTCACCGGATTCGCCTATGGCGCGCTGACCGATGTCTGGGGTTGGGTGGCCTTCTACCGTGGCGTCGAGAACATTGGCTGGCTGCCCGGCCTGTCGGCGGGGGAGACGCTGGCCCGGTTCGGCCGCTATTACGTCCTCACGTCGTTGACGTGGGATGCATTTCGCGCGGTCGGCGACGCAATTGCGGTCGTGGCGCTTGGGACGCCCGTGCTGATGGCTCTGGGTCGACTTCGGGCTCGCCTCGGCTACGAGATTGTCGGCGCCTGAAACCAGATCGGCAGTGGCGCGAAGCCATCGGACAGACGTCTGGGAGCGGAAAGTATTGGAAGGGACGCAACGCGGAGGGGGAGGAACGCCGCGTCCCTTGTCTCCATTCTTGGCTCGGTCTCCTGAGAAGAACCTGAATCCGGGCCGCCGAGGCCCTGCCGGAACGTCGGCAGGGGCAACGGTTCAAGCCTCTCGTAGCCCTGCCCGCAGCGAGGCCGGGTCGAAGTCGCTGCATTTCGCTATCGTCTACATCACAAACCCCCATCGATTTCGAGGAACGCCCGTGGCCCTGCCTCTTCGCTCCCTGTCGCCGGCCCCGCCCGACCCCATCCTGGGTCTGACCGAGGCCTTCAAGGCCGACACTCGGCCCGAGAAGGTCAACCTTTCGGTGGGCGTCTACATCGACGAGACGGGCGTCACGCCGGTCATCCCGTCGGTCCTGCAAGCGGAACGGCGTCTGCTCGAGAAGGCGCGCTCGAAGGGGTACCTCCCGATCGATGGTCGTCCGGCGTTCAAGTCGGCTGTGCGGGACCTCGTCTTTGGCACCGACAGCGAGATCGTGCAGAGTGGCCGGTCGGTGACGGCCCAGACCCCCGGCGGAACGGGCGCTCTGCGCGTCGCGGCCGACTTCCTGCTTCAGACTGGTTCATCGAAGACGATCTGGCTGAGCGAGCCCACCTGGCCGAACCACCCGCAGCTATTCTCGATCGCCGGCTTCGCGCTGCGGACATATCCGTACCTCGACGAGTCGGGACGCGGGGTAGACGTGGGAAAGTTGCTCGGCGCGCTCCGATCGGCCGCACCAGGCGACGTACTTCTGCTCCATGGCTCGTGCCACAACCCCAGCGGTGTGGACCCGGATCAGCAAACCTGGGCCGCCATCGGCGAGGTGATCGTTGAGCGGGAGCTCGTGCCGGTCGTCGACTTTGCCTATCAGGGCTTTGGCTTTGGAGTGCGCGAGGATGCCGACTGGCTGTCCGGTCTGGCGCGCCCGGGCCTCGAGTTCCTCGTCTGCACGAGCTACTCGAAGAATTTCGCGCTGTACAACGAACGCGTTGGCGCCTTGACGATCGTGGCGGCGGATCCCTCGCGGGCGGCCTCGGCATTGAGCCACGTCAAGATCGCCATCCGCTCCAACTACTCCAACCCGCCGGCCCACGGCGCCGACATTGTCGAGACGATTCTGAACGATCCGGAATTGCGGGCTCAGTGGGAAGTCGATCTGGCCGGGATGCGCAACCGCATCCTGGGCAACCGCGCCGCGCTGGTGGACGCGCTCGTGGCAGCGAACGTGCCGGGCAACTGGGAGCCGATCCGACGGCAACGTGGCATGTTCGCGCTTCTCGGCCTCTCGGCCGAACAGGTGGCCCGCCTCCGTGACGAGTTTGCCGTGTACGTGGTCGGGCGCGGCCGGATCAACGTGGCCGGCTTCACGGCCGCCAACCTGCCGCAGGTGGTGACCGCAGTCAAGACGGTGATCGAGGGCTAGGTTCGAGATGCGGGGCGCAGGAGGCCCGGCACTTATTGCGCGCCCGTGGCGTCTGGTGGGTGGACAATAGAGTCAGCCGCAGCGGGGATCACGATGTACCGAACCAGAAGCCGATCACTCAAGTCGTTCGTCCGGCCGGCGATAGGCCTGCTCGCAGGTGCGGCAGTTCTCGCCGGGTGCGTCGGTTCAGGCTCGGGACCCAGTTCGCCCACAGGATCCTCGACTGCTTCCGCGGCAGGCTTCTACCTCCGGGCGTGGCAGACCCAGGCCCTGGCGCCTCAGTACACCTTCGCCTGGCTGGCGCCCGTGACCATCTCGGACGGGCAGTTCATCGACGGCAACGTGGCCATTCCGGCGATCTACCCCGGTCCAATCTACGTGGGGCCCCAGTCGCGGCCCATTAGCGCGGCCGGCATCGACGCAATAGTCGCGGAGGCCCGCAAAGATGGCCTTCTGGCCGACAAGACCGACTTCGCCACGGACGCCGCCGCAGGTTCCGTCACAAGCCACATAGAGCTGAGGATCGACGGCGTGACTCGTGAGCTGACCGGCCCGCTGCCCACAGGGCTCGTCCCGGACTCCGCCGCACCCGGCACGGCGGCGGCCTATCAACTCTTCTGGAATCAAATCACGAGCATCAACGCCTGGCTGACCGCCGATCTTGGACAGGCCAAGTCGTTCGTGCCGACCAGCCTCGCCGTGCTCGTGACGCCTCCCATCGACGCCGCCTCCGGCATCGCTCCGACCGAGAAGCCGTGGCCTCTGACCTCCGCCTTCGCCACGTTCGGGAAGGCGTACGCCGGGTCGACCTATCGCTGCGGCACGGTCACGGGCGCCGATGCGGCCAGCCTGTTATCCGTGGTCACGGCCTCGAATCAGCTGACACGTTTCGTCGATTCCGCCGGCGCCCAGGCCTCGGTCCAGGTCCGCGCACTGCTCCCGGGCGAATCGGACCCCTGCCGATAGACCTCGCGGCACGTTCCGGGCAAGCGCGCCAGCCTCCCACCGCCCCAGCCGGGCACGTCGGGTAGGGCCGAACGGACGTTGCCTTGACCATAGGCTCGGGTGAATGCTGGGCCTATGAGACAGCTTCCTCGATCGCTGAAGGAACTCCGTCCTGCCGGCATCCAGCACGTTCCATTCCGCGGGGCCGAGCTTCTGACTCGGCCGCTGCTTAACAAGGACACGGGCTTCGACGCCGGCGAGCGCCTCGTTTTTGGGCTGCGTGGCCTGCTGCCACCTAGGACGGCCACTATCGAAGAGCAGGTCGGCCTCGAGTTGGAACACATTCGCACCAAGAGCGACGACCTGGAGCGCTACATCGGCCTGTCGTCGCTTCAGGATCGTAACGAGACCCTCTTCTACCGGGTCCTCCTCGAAAACCTGGAGGAGTTCCTGCCGATCATCTACACCCCGACGGTCGGCCGCGCCTGTCAGACCTTCAGTCACATTTTGCGACGGCCCCGCGGTTTGTGGATCACCCCAGCCGATATCGACCGAATTCCAGACCTGCTCCACAACGCCCATCCCTACGGTGGCACGGGTGGTTCGCCGGCCGACGATATCCGCCTCATCGTGGCCACGGACAACGAGCGCATCCTTGGCTTGGGCGACCAGGGGGCCGGCGGGATGGGCATCCCCGTCGGCAAGCTTGCTCTCTACACTGCGGGCGCCGGCATCTACCCGGCCCGCACTCTGCCCGTCTGTCTCGACGTGGGTACGGACAACCCGGGCCTGCTCGCCGACCCGCTCTACATTGGCCATCGAGCGCCTCGTCTTCGCGGGGCCGAATACGACGACTTCATCGAAGCCTTTGTCGTCGCCGTGCTTGATGTCTGCCCCAAGGCCGTGCTGCAGTGGGAGGACTTCAAGCAGCACAACGCCATTCGGATCCTGGACCGCTATCGGAACCGCATTACGAGCTTCAACGACGACATCCAGGGGACCGGTGCCGTGGTGCTGGCCGGAGTGCTGGCGGCGGTTAGGGCGCTCGGCCGGCCCATCGCCGAACAGCGCTTCGTATTCCTCGGCGCAGGTGCTGCCGGCGTCGGCATCGCCCGCATGGTTCGGGCCGCCATGATCGCCGCCGGCATGGACGAGGCCGCGATCAAACGGGCCATCGCCATGGTCGACACAAACGGCCTAGTCTTCGCCGCGCGCGATCAGCTTGACTCCGACAAGCTCGAGTTCGCCCTTGGTGCCAGCGCTCTCGCGGCACACGATCTGGCTGGCCTGAAGCCGAGTGACCGCTGCGACCTGCAGGCGACGATTGCGGCCGTGAAGCCGACCATGCTCATCGGCACGAGCGGCGTCGCGGGCGCGTTTACGGAAGCGGCAATCCGTGAGATGGCCGCCCACACGGAGCGGCCCGTGGTCTTCCCACTCTCAAACCCCACGGCCAAGGCGGAGGCCGTTCCGGCCGACATCCTGGCCTGGACCGACGGCAAAGCAATCGTCGCCACGGGCAGCCCGTTCGAGCCGGTGGTCAGGGACGGTCGGGCCTACATAATCGGCCAAGCCAACAACGTCTTCATCTTTCCGGGCATGGGGCTTGGGGCAATCGTGGCCGAGGCCCGCGAGATCACGGACGAGATGTTCCTGTTGGCTGCGCACACCCTATCGGAGATGGTCTCTGATGAGCGGCTGGAGTCCGGTGCCCTTTATCCGGCGGTTTCAGATCTCAGGAATGTGTCGCGCCAGATTGCTCTGCAGGTGGTCTGCCAGAGCCGAGACTGCGGTGTCGGCCGGCTCTATCGCGATGACGAGGCCGCCGACGCCATCGACGCGGCGATGTGGTATCCGGAGTACTTGCCCTATCGGCCAGTCGTTTAGCAGGGGTTCAGCCGCAACTCGCGGCGATTTGGTCGAGCTCATGTGGGGCACCATTGCCCGTTCGACCTATGACCTCCAGCGGGTACTCGCATAGTCATAAGTCCGTCAAGGTGATGACCAACCATCGATTCCGACACCTTCACAGATCCGCCCTGTAGCGGTTCTGGTTTGGCTCATGTTCGTGCGGTCGGCTCGACCGGTCGGTCGAGGGCAGGGACCCAGCGGGCGCAAAGGAGAAGGCAATGGCCGTAAGCACATTCAACCCACTGACGGGTACGGCAGGGATCGTCGTCACCCGAAAGAGGCCCGGCCACTTCGTTGTGCTCACCGAAGACGGCCGAATTGACGCGGTCCTCGCGCAGGGCGGTGTCAAACTCCCCGACGCGCTCGAGAAGCGGGCCGCGATCACCGTGACCAACGCTCAGCAGGGACCACACGACGGCTCGTCGCTCGCGGCGGTCGGCGCCCTGAAGAACGTGGACCCTTATGACGTCACGATTGCGATGCCAGCCGAGGACGGCCAGCCGGTGGTCAGCGACGCCGATCGCGACGCCTGGAGCAAGTTCCGAGTGGCCTACAACGTGACACTCGAGGCCACGCCGTTCAAGGTGTCGGGAGTCGTGCTGCTTCTGCCCTCGGAGGACCCGATGTCTCTGACCGAGCGCGGAACGGAGCTTTTCCTGCCCGTGTTCGCCCCCTCCGTCCTGGTCGACGGAGTGGCTCTCATCGACACTCCTCGCGACGCGATCCTCGTCAACCGATCCCACATCCGGCGAGTAAGCGCCAGCACGCGGCGGTGACTCGCAAACGAGGGGTTCGTTCCTGACACGTCGGCACGTTCTGCGGCCCGTGTCAAAATGGCCAAGTAGCCGGATCGCGAGTCGAGCTGACGCTGGACAGCGCCGGAGAGGTCGAGATGCTTGTCGGTGTGCCCCGCGAGATCAAAGACAACGAATTCCGGGTTGGGATAACTCCGAGCTCCGTGCGGGAGTTGGTGGCTCACGGCCACCAGGTCATCGTTGAGTCCGGCGCCGGTGAGGCGATAGATCTGAGCGATGAGCTGTACCGAGCTGCCGGCGCCGAGATCGTCCCGGACGCAGCCGTCGTATTCGCTCGGGCCGAGATGATCGTGAAGGTCAAGGAGCCGCAGGCGTCGGAGATCGGCATGCTACGCGACGGCCAGATCCTCTTCACCTACTTGCACCTCGCTCCGGATCGTCGGCAGACCGAGGGCCTCAGCAGGTCTGGTTGCGTCGCGATTGCCTACGAGACGGTCACCGACGAGCGCGGGGGCCTGCCGCTGCTGGCTCCAATGAGCGAGGTCGCGGGCCGAATGTCCATCCAGGCCGGGGCCCATGCCCTTGAATGCGAGGCCGGCGGTCGGGGAGTTCTGCTCGGCGGCGTGCCGGGCGTCCCGCCGGCCAAGGTTGTCGTGCTCGGCGGCGGCGTCGTTGGCATGAACGCTCTGCGTATGGCCCTGGGTCTTGAGGCCGACGTGACGGTGATCGACAGGTCGCTGCCACGCCTCAAGGAGCTGGACCTGGCGTTTGCTCCGGCCCTCAAAACTCGCTATGCCACGACCGACGCGGTGGAGGAGAGCGTGCTCGCGGCCGACCTGGTTATCGGCGCCGTTCTCACGCCGGGTGGAACTGCCCCGAGGCTGGTGACGCGGGAGATGGTCAGGGGCATGCGCCGTGGCTCCGTGATCGTGGACGTCTCGATCGACCAGGGCGGCTGTTTCGAGACATCGCGGCCGACGACCCATTCCAACCCGACCTACGTCGTCGATGGCGTGGTCCACTACTGCGTCACCAACATGCCGGGAGCTGTGGCCCGGACATCGACATTCGCCCTCAACAACGCCACTCTGCCGTTCACGCTGGCTCTCGCAGACAAAGGTTTCCGGGTGGCTATGGCCGACGACTGCCATCTTCGCGCCGGGCTCAACGTCTTCGCTGGCAAGGTGACCCACCGGGCAGTCGCGCAGGCACATGGGCTCGAGTACGTGCCGGCGGAGCGGGCGCTGGTCGGCTGACGATGCGGTTCGAACCGCGATGTCAGGCCCCGAGAACCACCCGAGCAATTTCCGGGTCCAGTTCCTCGGCCAGGAGCACTGCCAGACGGTCGGCGGCTCGCTGGGCCACAGGAGTGCCCATAGTGAATCTCGAGTTGGGCGCAGACAGGTCCAACTCTTCTGTTCGCGACTGGCTGAAACGCGCTCCGCGGTGGCGCTCGCAGCAGTGGATGATGAGGTCGGCCTCGTGGTCGACCCCGCGTCCCGTGATGTAGTAGCTGCCGACCTTGGCCAGCACCTCGACCGGACCGGTGCCGTTGGCGTAGAAGCCGACAGGAGTCACTACGTCACGGCCGAGCCAGCCAATCACAGCCTCGACCATGACGGCCGAAGCCTTGGCTTCCTGCCAACCGTCGCCCCGCACGATCTGGGCGACGGCACGTCCAATCACAGCCGCTTCCTCGGAAACGAGGACGGCCTGGAGTCCGCGGTTCAGTGACAACACGGCCAGGTTTGGCCCTTTGGCTGTCACGACTGTTTGCTGACGATCGGGCTGATCCACCGTAGCGCTCATTACTGCGGTCTTGTTCACGACAACGTTAGACGAGCCTGGCGACTCGTCAAGACCAGCCTTCCGACTCACCTTATCAGTACTTTTGGGTTGAGTGAGAGTGGCACAGCTGTCCGAGTGCATTGTTGCCTCTCCGCAGTACCCGTGCGGGGTGACGGCGCAGCGAATGTGGATAACTCGGCGAGGGCGCGGTGTCGTGCCGCACCGACCCAGGACTATTGGCTGACATCTGGCCGTTCCTCAACCCCCGGCGGCCCCCGCAAGTGCGTCTTTGACCACACCCTGAGCCTCCTCGAGGAGCCGGTTGAGGTGGTCTTCGCCAAGGAAGCTCTCGGCGTAGATCTTGTAGACGTCTTCGGTTCCGGAGGGTCGCGCGGCGAACCAGCCGTGCTCGGTAGTGACCTTCACGCCACCGATCGGCGCATCGTTGCCGGGTGCACGCGTCAGGACCGCCGTGATGGGCTCCCCGGCCAGCTGGGATGCCTTGACCTGGGCCGGTGACAGCTTCGCGAGGACGGCCTTCTGCTCGCGAGTGGCCGGGGCATCGATGCGGCGATAGGCCGGAGTCCCGTACCGGGCCGTGAGGGACTGATAGGCCACGGCCGGATCGTGGCCTGTTGTGGCGGCCAGCTCGGCAGCGAGCAGGCAGGCAATCATTCCGTCTTTGTCTGTGGTCCAGACTGTGCCGTCGCGTCGCAGGAATGACGCTCCGGCACTCTCCTCGCCGCCGAAGCCGAGCGAGCCGTCGACGAGCCCGGTCACGAACCACTTGAACCCGACGGGCACTTCGAGGAGCGTGCGGCCGAGTTCGGCGGTCACGCGATCGATCATGCTCGACGAGACGAGCGTCTTTCCGACGGCCACGTCCGGACGGTAGTCGCGGTGCCGATACAGATACTCGACTGCAGCCGAGAGGAAGTGGTTCGGGTTCATCAGGCCACCTGAGCCGGTCACGATGCCGTGCCGGTCGGCGTCCGTGTCGTTGGCGAAGGCGAGGTCGAAGCGGTCCTTCAGGGCGACCAACCGGGCCATCGCGTAGGGCGAGGACGGGTCCATCCTGATTCGCCCGTCCCAGTCGACGGTCATGAAGCCGAACTGCGGATCCACGACTTCGTTGGTGACGGTGAGGTCCAGCCCGTAGCGGTCGCGGATGACGGCCCAGTAGCCGACACTGGCACCGCCGAGCGGATCGACGCCCATCTTTAGCCCGGAGCCGCGGATCGCGTCCATGTCAACCACGTTCGCCAGATCGGCCACGTACGTGTTGGTGAAGTCGTGGAAGCCGATCGCGGCAAACGCCTTCTCATAGGCGAGTCGTCGGATGGATTGCAGGCCGTTCCGCAAGATCCCGTTCGCAGCATCCTGGATCACGGAGGTGATGTCCGTGTCGGCCGGGCCGCCGTTGGGCGAGTTGTACTTGAAGCCACCGTCCTCGGGCGGATTGTGCGACGGCGTGACGACAATGCCGTCGGCGAAACCCGTTGTTCGGCCGCGGTTGTAGGTCAGGATTGCGTGCGAAATGGCCGGTGTCGGAGTGAGGGCATTACCCTTGCTCGCCAGCACCGAAACACCGTTGGCCACCAGGACCTCGATGGCTGTGCGCGTGGCTGGGGCGGACAGGGCGTGACTGTCCTCACCGATGAAGAGCGGCCCGTCGATACCCTGGCTGTGGCGGTAGCGGCAGATGGCCTCAGTGGTCGCGAGGATGTGGTCCTCGTTGAATGTGGCGTTCAGCGACGAGCCACGGTGGCCGGAAGTGCCGAAGGAGACGGCCTGGGCGGGGATAGCGGGATCCGGGCGAACGTCGTAGTAGGCGCCGATCAACCGGTCGACATCGACCAACATCGAAGGCTCTGCCGGTTTGCCTGCGCGCTGGTCGACCGCCATCGTCGATGACCTCCAATGCTGGGAAATGGCTCGCCGGAATGATGACGTTCCCGAGCGTTTCTTACCAGCGAACGCCTGAGGCCGGGCTTCCGGGTTTCCGGCAGGGTCAATAGGGGAGCGTGATGGTCGATGCCTTCTGGGCCTCGCCCAGGAGCGGCATGCCCCAGGCCAGCTCGATCGTGCGGAGCATCGAGTAGTGCGTGGTCGGTCCTTCGAAGCGCGTTCCCGGCGTCATGTTCGGGCTGACGACGATGGTGGCTATGTGTCCGCCGCCGTTGAGGTTGGTCGTGCCCTCATCCCAGGTGATGAATAGGACGGAGTCGGCGAAGGCCGGGCTCGTCGTGATCTGGGGTACGAAGACCTTCAGGAAGGCGTCCCCCGCTCCAACCGAGCTGCTATGCATGTCGTTGATCTGGTTGGGGATGATCATCTCGAAATCAGCCGCGGCCGGGTCAAAGCCCGCCAGCTTGGTGATGTTGGCGCAACGGGTTGGGTTGCCGCTGATCGAGGTGTAGCTGATAGCCGGGTTGTGCTTGCGGGCGTAGTCGCCGGGGGCTCCCGGGCCATCGGCCACGGTGTCGGCGACGCTACCGAGGTAGCAACTGCCCGGAAAGCCCTGGGCGTAGATGTGCCAGGTCCGGCCGGAGGAGCCAATCTGGTCGAAGAGGTTTGGCACGCCCAGGTTGTAGGCTCCGTCGCTGTTGGTGCCCTGCAGCCCGCCTGATGTCAGGGCGATGTAATTGGGCTCCGACGGATGCGTCTCGGCGTAGAGGTTGGTGACCTGGCCGTATCGGGCGATCAGCGAGTTGATGTATGGCGCCGCGCTGGAGCCGACGATCGAGCTGTACTCGCGGTTCTCCAGAATGATCACGTAGATGTGCTTGAAGTTGGGTAGGCCTGAGCCCGGCGCCGAGGAGGCCGTTGAGGCCGAGGAGGGTGCCGTGGAGGTGCCTGAGCCGAAGGGCTGCAGCGTCGCGATCGGAGTCGAAGCGCCAGGAGCCGACGGCAGCTCGGGGCTGGCCGTCGCGTTCCCGCCCGCGCAGGCGCCGACAACGATCGAGATCGCCAGCGCTAAGAGTGTGATTGGTCGAATCGGGCGAACACGGATTCTCATCGTCCGATTGTGGCCGACGAAGGGGCGTTTGTCGTCGACTATTCGGGTCAATCTCGAAACGGTTAGGCCTATTCGGCCACGCCCGCTGCGGGTCCGCTGGGCGAAGCCCGCAGGCCGGCCCGGGCCGCCTGCTCGGCGTGGAAATGCGCCCGGAGCGGCTTCTCCTTGAGCGCCAGGACGGCGATGAAGGACAGAACGGCTGCCCCGACGCCGATCCAAACCGAGTTGGCGATGGCGATCGAGAAGGCCTGATGGAAGCCGGCCGTATAGGCGCCCTGCAGTTGGGCTGGGATACTCGCGAACATGCTGCCCGACGAACTGCCAACGGCGGTAAGCGCACCTGGGTCGAATCCAGGTGGGGCCGTCGCAGGGACCGCGTTGGACGGTGCACCGGCACCCACGATCGAATCGTGGATCAGACCCCAGGTCAAGTTATTGCGGAAGAGCGTGAAGGCCACGGTCAACCCAACAGACGTGCCGATCTGACGGAACAACGTCAGGTCGCTGGTTGCCGTGCCCAGGCGCTCGAAGGGCACGTCGTTCTGAACGATAAGCGTGAAGATGGCCATGGTGGGGCCGACGCCAAGGCCGGCGAGCAACATCCAGAACCACAGAACCGGGTTCGGCGTGTCGGCGCGAAGGTTCGAGAAGAGGGCCAGGCCAACGATCATGAAACCAAGAGCGACCGACAACAGGGTCTTATATCGGCCCGTGCGGCTGACTACCTGTCCGGCCACGATCGAGCTGAAGATTAGCCCGAAGAGAAATGGGAAGAGCAGATAGCCGGACGCTGTCGTGCTTGCGCCCTGGACGATCTGGAACCACAGCGGCAGGAAGATGATCAGGACGGAGAACCCGAAGACCGCGAAGAAGGTGGCCACCGCCGAGACTGCGAAGGTTCGGTTGCGGAAGAGGTCGAGCGGGATCATCGGATCATGGGCCCTTGCCTCCACCACGATGAAGACAACCAGGAACACGAAGCCAACGGCGAACCAGCCGAGCACGTACGGATCAAGCCAGTTGCCGTTCTCGGCCAGGGTAAGGGCTACCAGAACGGGGACAATGGCCCCGACGAAGGTCGCGACACCCAGGATGTCAAGCGTGAAGCGGGCATTCGCGGGGTGAACCATGGGCAGGAGACGGCCGATCAGATACAGCGAGACAAGGCCCACCGGGATGTTGACGAAGAATATGTAGTGCCAGCTCACGGTGTCGGTCAGGATGCCGCCGAGGAACGGGCCCACGAGAAAGGCGACCCCGAATACGGCACCGAACAGGCCCTGGTACTTGCCTCGCTCGGCCGGCGTGAAGAGGTCACCGATGACGGCCAGCGAGATCGGGAAGAGGGCACCGGCGCCCAGGCCCTGGATGCCTCGAAACAGGATCAGCTGCCACATCGTCTGGCTCAGGCCCGACAGTACGGATCCGATAAGGAACAGGACGATGCCGGTCAGGAGCATCGGCTTCCGTCCGAAGTAGTCGGACAGCTTGCCGTAGACCGGGATGGCGGCGGTACTGGTCACCAGGTAGGCGGTAACCACCCAGGTGTAGAAGTCGGCTCCCTTGAGCTCCGTCGAGATCTTTGGTAGAACCGGACCAACGATGGTCTGGTCAAGGGCGCCAAGGAAGAGGGCGAGCATGATGGCGCCCATGATTTCGAACCGGGCGCGAGCGTCTACCTCGATCGCTGGGTGTGCCGCTGGCCGCTCGGCGGTCTCGGCTGTCATTGAATCTCCTTGCGTGTTTGTCGGGACCGATCGGCCCCAAAGGCGGGGAACGAGATGATAAGGACAGATCGAGAGTAGCGCTAGCGATACCCCCTTGAGTTTCCGATCGGCTGGTCTCCCGCCCAGCGCAACCCGTGGGTGCTGTCGGACCCTGCCAGCGATGACCTGTATCAGGCTTGCGACCGCGCTCAGACGAAGGCTGCGGCGGCGTAGCCGACAGTTCGGCGCGGATCGCCTCCCGCGTCCGCGGAGGTGGCCTTGCCGAGAAGCAGACCGCGCGTCGCCCCCATCTCCGCGAGGGCCGACAGAACGAATCGAACCGGATCGATGCCGCATAGCCCGCACACGAGGCCCGGCAGGTTGGCCGTGCCGAGCGCCCGATCGAGCTTGAATAGCGCGTCTCCGTCGAGTCTCAGAAGCGGTTCGAGCAGTTGGTCGTCTACTTCCTCGCAAACGCGAGCCGGCGGGTAGTGGGCCAGGTCCGAGCTGGCCACGAGGAGGACGCGCTCGCCGGCCGCGCGAAGCTCAGCCAGCAGCCGGCCCAGCAGGGCGCCGGCTGCGGCATGAGTCTGGAGGCGGGGGCTGACCGCGAGCGGCACGATCCGCGCCCCGGGGCAGGCCCGCGTCAACAGCGGCAGCTGGACCTCGATTGAGTGCTCCGTGAGGTGGGCGTCGTCGTCCCTGTCGAAGGGCGGGCCGAGCCCGACGATGCGTAGCCCGAGTTCGCGATCCACGGCCACGTTTCCCAACGGCGTCCGCCACGGGCCGCCCGTCCAGACGCCGACTCCCGCGGCCGCGGCCTGGTGGTCCGTGCCGGCCAAAACGATCGTTGTGGGGGCGATCTCGCCGGCGAGCGCCCAACTCAAGGCCGCCACCGCCCCCGAATAGACGAGCCCGGCGTGAGGCACGAGGAGACCCAGCACCCCGTCGGGGCTTGCGCCTGCCGGCCGTGGCACGTCCGCAGCGCCCGCCAGCAGAGCGGCGACCAGCGAGCTGAGCGGTTCCGGCTCGGCTGGGTAGAACGTGCCCGAGACCGCGGGCGGACGCGTGGCGCCGTCTCGCGGATCGGTGGCGCCGGCTCGCGGCTCGGTGGCGCCGGCTCGCCGAAGCGGCCCGCCGCTCATTGGACCCACTCGTCCAGACCGACGCCCGCCAGAGAGTGGCCGCAGCGCGCGCAGCGACCGCCGACCAGCGCGGCTCGCACCGACCGGAAACCCTGCCGCCGGATCAGCGTCTCGCCGCAGTCGGCGCAGTGAGTGTCCTCGTCCGCGTCGGCCAGGTTGCCCGAGTAGACGTGGCGCAACCCCGCCGCCCGGCCGATCGCCACGGCACGTTGAATCGTGGCGACGGGCGTCGGGTCCAGGTCGGTTAGCCGGTACGTGGGGAAGAAGCGGCTGACGTGCCAGGGCGTTTCGGGCCCAAGTTCGGTTGCGACCCAGCCCGCGAGCGTGGCCAGCTCATCGGGGTCGTCGTTTAGACCGGGGATCAGGAGCGTAGTCACTTCCACCCAGATGCCGCGCTGGCGCATGCCTGCCAGAGCGGCGAGTACGGGAGCCAGGCGCGCGCCGAGGACCCGCCGATAGAAGCGATCGTCGAACGACTTGAGGTCGACGTTAGCGGCCTGGACCAGCGGCCCCAGAAGGTCGAGCGCTTCGGGAGTTTGGTAGCCGTTCGTGACCAGGAGATTCGCGAGCCCGGCTGCAGCGGCCAGTCGCGCCGTCGCCACGACGTATTCGATGAATACCGTCGGTTCGGTGTAGGTGTAGGCGATGCTGCGCGAACCGGCGGCGAGGGCTGCGGCCACGACCGCCTCGGGTGGCAGCTGGAATGCCGGAGCCGAGAGGCCGTCTCGCCCGGCTTGTGAGATCGTCCAGTTCTGACAGTGCGGACAGTGGAAGTTGCAGCCGCGGGTCGCGATCGAGAAGGCGACACTGCCCGGGTAGACGTGGAAAAGCGGCTTCTTCTCGATCGGGTCGGCGTTCGCGGCCACGGCTTGACCGAAGACCGTCGTCACGAGCCGGCCGTCGCAGTTCTCGCGGACGCGGCAGATCCCCGCCCGGCCGGGCCGGATCAGGCAGCGATGGGCGCAGGCCACGCATCTGACCGCGCCGTCGGCCTCACTTAGGCCTAGAAGGGCGGGGGTTGCAGCGATCATCTGCCCAAGCCTAGCGACTGCCCAACGGGAGTTCCATAACCCTGTGGTCGCAGCAGAAACGCGCCATTCGACTCTGGTCCAGCGTCCGCGGAGGCCTAGCCTTGGCAGTGGAGGCAGCCGCCGATGCAGCAACTCGTACAGACCGACCGCCGACAGCTCCTCGATTTGGCGCGGGCCGCGGTTGAGGCGGCCGTCAGACACGATCCGAAGCCCGCGCTCGACCCGGTCGCACTCGGCCCTGGCCTTCTTGCGCCGGCCGCGGCATTCGTGACCATCCATGAGCACGGCCAGTTGCGCGGCTGCATCGGGATGATGCGGCTCGATGTCCCGCTCTGGGAGAACGTCCAGGAAGCTGCGACGGCAGCCGCCTTGGATGACCCCCGCTTCCTCCCGATCGCCGAATCGGAGCTGCCTGCCCTGGAGCTGGAAGTGTCGGTTCTCGAGCCTCTGGTCGAACTGCGGGATCCGGCCGAATTCGTGGCCGGACGGCACGGCATCGTCGTGGAACGGGATGGGCGACGAGCGCTGCTGCTGCCTCAAGTCGCCGTGGAGATGGGCTGGGATGCCGAGCGAATGCTCGAGGCCGTATGCCGCAAAGCCCACCTGCCCGGACATGCCTGGCGAGACGCGGCGACGCGGCTGTACGTCTTCGAGTCGACCTGCTATTCGGAAGGCGGCTCGACCGAACCCTCGGTCGAACCCTCGACCGAACCCTCGGCCGAACCCGCCTCGCGCTGAGAGAGACCTGTGCGCCCTTTTCGGACGTCGGTGTCCCGCTGGCTGGACGCTGCCCGGCTTATTCAGGTTCGATTCAGGACCCCGCCGGACCATGCACTTCTGTTCGATGCCGCCGGCAAGTTCCAGGTGGTCCTCAGGAGGTAGTCATGGTCTCTAAACCGCGGCGACTCGGCAATCGCTTCGTCGCCTTCATCGCATCTCTGATTCTCGTAGCCATGGTCGCAGGCGCTTGTTCTTCGGCGTCGACGACCACCTCGACCCTCGCTGGAACCGCGTTGAGCGGGCTCTCAACGGGCATCACTACGGTCCCCGCCAACCTGCCGCAGGCGACGTCGACGACGGCTCCGGCTGTTCCGGCTGCCGGCGGTGCGGTCGCACTCCAGGACCAGTTTGTGTCTGTCATTAAGCAAGTCACTCCATCCGTTGTCGAAATCGAGACCAGCGCGGGCCTCGGCTCTGGCGTGATCTACGACACCAAGGGCGACATCGTGACCAACGCTCACGTGGTGGGTACGGACACGTCCTTCACGGTCACGCTCTCCGACGGGCGCTCGTTCCCCGGCACTCTGGTGGGCAAGTACGCGCCGGACGACATTGCAGTCATCCGGATCACAGCCTCCGGCTTGACCGCGGCCACTTTCGGCAACTCCTCTCAGCTTTCCGTTGGAGACTTTGTCCTGGCGATGGGCAACCCCCTGGGACTCCAGTCGAGCGTCACCGAAGGCATCGTGAGTGCCCTGGGACGCCAAGTCAGCGAGCCCAATGGCAACGCCCTGCCCGACGTCATCCAGACGAGCGCGGCAATCAATCCGGGCAACAGTGGCGGCGCGCTGGTTGACCTCCAGGGCAACATCGTCGGCATCCCGACGCTGGCGGCCACGAACGCCCAGGTCGGCGGCAGCGCCCCCGGCATCGGCTTCGCTATCTCCAGCAACCGTGCCAAGGTGATCGCCGATCAGCTCATCACCGGCGGCAAAGTGACCAACTCCGGCCGAGCCTACATGGGCGTCCAGCTTCGCGACGGCACAGCCGGCCCAGTCGTGGTTGCCGTCTCTGCCGGCGGTCCCGCCGACAAGGCAGGCCTGCTGGTCGGTGACATCGTCCTCGAAATCGACGCCAAGGCCACTCCGGATAGTGGAACCCTGATCGAAGCGGTGGCCGCCCATCACCCGGGCGACACGGTAAAGCTCAAGGTCCAGCATCGTGCGGGCAGCACGGCCACGGTGAGCTTGACGCTCGGGCAGCTCCCCGGCTGAGCACACGAGCCGCCGTTTGGCGGGCAGGGGCGGTCGTTAGTTCCACCGCCCCTGCCTATTTTTCTGCCCCTGACTCGACCTCGGCTAATCCACGTCGCGTCGCCGCATGCCCAGGCCTCCGATCAACAGCCCGCCGATCGCCAGCGCCAGGGAGACCGCTATTCCGACGGGATCCCAGTTGCCGATCATCGGCTGACCGAGATGCGAGGTCAGGGCGAGCTGATGCACCCAATCCGGCAGGTTCAGGGCCGGAGCGAGGAAGTCGATCAGAAAGGTGGCGATGACGAGGGCTGCCACAGCCTCGCCGGCAAACGTGTTCCGGAACACGCCGCCTACGGCGAAGCCGATGCCGGCCATCGCGGCTGCATACAGCCCGATCGTGATGGCGCCGGCGACCGGTGTGACCACGTCGCTCCCGGCCGAGGCTACGCCGATGGCGATTCCGGCGGCGGCGACGGCAGTCATCACAGCCACCGCCCCAAAGACGCCCAGGCCACTGGCGATGGCCCAGCGAGCCCGGCCGAGAGGGCTGGCCAGGAGCAATTCAAGCCGTCGGCCGTTTTCGTCCGATGCCCAGCCAGCGACAAATGTGGCCGCGGCCAGGCCCGCAACCAGGTAGCCCATGAAGGCGAAGAGCAACTGCAGGAAGCCGCCGCCCGTGGTGATGCCGTAGCCTTTGAATACCGTCGTGAGTAACTTTGCGGTGTCGGGCGAGTTCGTGAGCGTATCGGCGAAGGATCGGCTCGACGCCGCGATCAGGGCCGCAAAGGCTGCCAAGCCGAGGCCCCAGGCCAGCGCCCCGGGCAGCCGCTCGCCGAACGAGCGACTGGTGGGGCCGCGCACTCCGAGCAGGGCCCCGGGCATGGCCGGCATCGGAATGGCGCTGCTGACGCCGAGATCGCGCCGATCGAAAGCGATGACGCCGACGGCGAACAGCGCCAGCGCGGCCAGAGCCACCGGTACCAGCGAGAGCCAGTCGTACTGGCCCGCGAGCGGGAGGTGGCCCGCCGTCCAGTGGAACCACGAAAGGTCGGCCGGAAGTTGCAGCGCCGGCACCGAAGTCGAGTAGCCGCTGACCACGTAGCCGCCGATCAGCAGCGCCCCGGCCACGCCCGCAGCGCTGGCCCGACCGACGAACGGTGCCATGGCCCAGGCCACTGATCCGGACACCAGGCCGATGAGGGCGACCCAGAGTGCGATGCCGACGGCGGCCGAGACCGGCAGCGCGTCGCCGGCAACTGTGCCGAGAGCGTTCGTGGCTACGTATGTGATCACAGCCAGGAATACCGTGGCCGCGACCATGCCGGTCACGTGTGCCGCCAACTTCTCGAGGGCAATCCGACGCTTGCCGAAGGGCGCGGCAGCGACCATGTCCAGGCTGCCCCGTCGCGCCTC
>JAYUDR010000246.1:0-3480 GCA_043739665.1 Chloroflexota bacterium | reverse complement strand
GCGGCAATGAGCGGAGAAATGGGACGAAGCCGGAGCTTGCGTCGCCCCCGGGCGGCAATGAGCGGAGAAATGGGACGAAGCCGGAGCTTGCGTCGCCCACGGGCGGCAATGAGCGGAAAGATAGGTCCAACCCACCCAGCGCTGCCCCGGGCGGCAATGAGCGGAGATGTCTCGGTTGGCCCGCTGTTGCCGCCCAGCGGCGCCTTGATCTATTCCGCGCCCGGCGTGAAGTAGCGGCAGCGCGGGGCAAGGGGGCAGTGCTCGCAGTCGGGGTTGCGGGCGTGGCAGGTCCGGCGGCCGTGACTGATTAGAGAGACGTGGGCTTCGTACATCTGGGCGGGCGCCAGCAACGCCATGTAGTAGTCGTGAGCCGCGTCGGCGTCCGCACCGGCCGGGATCAGCCCGATGCGCTGGCTGACCCGATGGACGTGGCGATCGACGGGCATCAAGGGCGTGCCGAAGCTGAACAGCAGCACCACCGACGCGGTCTTCTTGCCGATTCCTGGGATGGCCGAGAGCCAGTCGCGGGCCTCGAGTGGCGGCTTCCCGGCCAAGAACTCCAGCGAGTAGCTGCCGCCGTTGGCGACCAGCGCCCGAAGCGCGGCCTGGATGCGCGGCGCCTTCTGGTTGGCCAGGCCGCCGGGGCGGATGACGTCGGTTAGTTCGGCGATTGGCGCAGCCTCGACGGCAGCCCAGTCCGGCGGGGGCAGGTCCGGCAGGCCCACGCCGCCCCAGCCCGGGAAGTGGCGCGGCTCGGCCTCGGCGGCGCCGACCGACGCCGGCGCTGACGGATAGGCGGCCCGGAGCGCCGCGAACGCCACCTCGGCGTTGATGTCGGCGCTGTTCTGGGTGAGGATGGTGAGTATCAGTTCGCTGACGGGGTCGAGGCGGGTCTGCCACGCCGGCCGACCGGTGACCTCTGCCAGGCGATCGAGGACGAAGTTGATCAGGCCCGGACGCTCGATGGCAAGCGCCGCGACCCACTCGCGGGCGACCACGTCCGGATCGGGGCGGGGCGCACGCGGCTGGCGGAACGCGCCCGGCTGGCGGGACGCGTCCGGCTGGCGGGGCGCGCGGGGCTGGCGGGGCGCGCCCGGCTGGTGGGGCGGGCGGGGCGCGCGCAGCGGCCGTGGGGTCATGATCCGGCGATACCCGCTGCCGTCAGCCGCGCCACCAGCCGCTCACCGACGACCGTCCCAATCTCCACCACGCGCGCCAGCCGCTGGCCGGCGGCCGCAACCAGCGTCGCGGCCGCGCTCATGGCCTCCTCCAGCGTCATGGGACCGTCGGTCACCGGCACCGCCACCGCGCCCACCTTGGCCAGCGCGGCTACGCCCTCCCGCGTGATGCCGCCGCCCACTGCCAGACACGGCACCCCGGCCGCAGCCGCCCTCCGGGCCACTCCCAACGCCGTCTTGCCGTATGCGGTTTGGTCGTCGATTCGGCCCTCGCCCGTGACCACCAGGTCAACGCCCTTGAGCCGCTCGGCGAAGTTGGTCTCCTCCATGACGACGTCTATACCAGGAACCAGCTCGAAGGAGCGCATCCGCGGAGCTACACAGAGCAGTCCAAAACTGGTACCGCCGGCGGCTCCTGACCCCGGCATGTCTCGGGCCCGCGTGCCGGCGGCCTTCTCCAGCAGGTCGGCGAAGCGGGTCAGCCAGGCCTCGAGCGCTTCCACGTCCTCCGGCCAGGCGCCCTTCTGGGGCGCGTATGTCGCCGCCGCGCCATGCTCGCCGAGAAGCTGATTCGTGACGTCGCAAGCGACGCGCATCTCTAGTTCGCCGAGGCGCGGATCCAGGCCGGCCAGGTCCACCACCGACAGGTCGGCAATCGGCCCCGGCAGCGGCGCCTCCGAGCTGCCCCGATACCAGGCGCCCAGAGCACCGAGCAGGCCGGCCCCGCCGTCCGTCGTGGCGCTCCCGCCCACGCCCAGCAGCACGTGGCGCACGCCGGCGTCCAGGACGGCCGCCAGAACTTCGCCCGTCCCCTCGGTCGTGGCGGCCAGCGGGCTGCGCGGCTCGCCGTCGGGAAGACGCGACAGGCCCGAGGCCTCGGCCATCTCCACGGCGGCGCGGTGACCGTCGGCGGAGAGCAGCCAGCGAGCCGTCAGCGGCCGACCCAAGGGGTCATGCGAAGGGCACTCCTGCCACTCCCAGCCACCCGTTTCGGCGATTGCAGCAAGCGTCCCCTCGCCTCCGTCTGCAAGCGGCGCCAGGATCAACTCGTCGGCGGGACGGGCGCGCGCCCAGCCCGCGGCCAGCGCCCGCGCCACTTCCACGGACGAGAGCGATCCCTTGAATGAGTCGGGTGCAAACAGGACGCGCAGCCGGTTGCCCTCGCCGCTCAATCCTCGACATCCCTAATGCCAACCGCGGCCGGCAGGCCTACCGGGCCGGCCTGCGCGCTGCCCCCCGCTGCCCCGGCGACTCCCGCTGCCCCCGCGCCGCGCCGCTTCTCCAGGTACTCGGGGATGCTGACCATCGGTGGCCGCTCGAAGTCCGCCAGGTCGATCACCTCCAGGGACAGTTCCCCGTGGCCGGAGCGGGGCAGCTTCATCGTGGAGCCGAGTTCCGCGAAAAGTCGCGTCTGACGCCTCTCCTCGAGCCGCTTCATGACCGCCTGCAGGATGACGAAGCTCATCCGCGACAAACCCTCGAGCTCCTGGTTGCGGTGGATCCGGCGCTCCAGGTCCACCTGGCCGAGTCCCTCGAGCCCAACCCGATCGGCGACGTCGATGAGGTGCCCGATCTCGACCGCGTAGCCGGTGAAGAAGGGCAGCGTCTCGAGCAGGCTTCGCCGCCCGGCGTACTCGCCCGATAGGGGCTGGATCAGGCCGGACAGTTCGGGGAAGAAGAGGTTGATCAACGGTCGAGCGACAAGCTCGGTGACCCGACCCCCGCCGCCCTCCTTGAGGAGACCGCCCTCCACGATTGGGCGCCGGTAGTAGCCCTTCACATACTGGATTCGCTCCTCAGTGATGAGCGGCCCTACCGTGCCGTAGACCATCCGCGGGTGCCAGTTGCGAACGTCCGTGTCGGCCCAGACGACGATGTCGCCGCTCGTCTCGTAGAGGCTCTTCCAGAGGGCCTCGCCCTTGCCGGGGAAGCTGCCGTGGCGGGTCAGGACCTGCTGATGGACGACGACGCGTGCGCCGGCCGCTTCGGCCACCTCACGGGTCCGATCGGTCGAGTCGGAGTCGATGACGAGTAGTTCGTCGACGAGGCCATGGCGATCGATCAGCTCGCGCCGGGCCCGCTCGACGATGATGCCGATCGTCTCTTCCTCGTTGAGCGTCGGCAGGACGAGGCTGACCGTCAGGCCTTGCTTCTGCTTAAGGCCGACCAAGCGATCGAGGTCCCCGAATTCGCGATGGTGGAAGTTAGATTCGCCGAACCAGCGCTCGACTCGGAGTGGGATCGTGCGCGCTTCAAGGGCCGCTCGTTCGGCTGCGGCCAGCGTCTCGGCCCGGGCCTCAAG
>JAYUDR010000245.1:0-3525 GCA_043739665.1 Chloroflexota bacterium | reverse complement strand
CATCCATGCAGGCCGAGAGCAGCTCCTCGTACGCCTCGGACATGTCGAAGTCGTTGATGATCAGCCTGATCCCGGGATCGGCGGCGCAGGCCGACTCGAAGGCAAGGCGGACCATGCCGACGCGGCCCAGGCGCTGGGCCAGGAGAGTAATGGCGTTCGCCTGGCGATCGAAGACCGGCATGATGACCGCTTCGTTGATCGCGTCCCAGGTCCGGATCACGCCGCCGAAGTCGGTGACCTCCCGCTTGATGCGTGCCCGGAGGGCCGCCTCGACGGCATCTTCCTCGAGGTCCAGCAGCCACGCCGGCGCGATCGTGTGCCAGACGAGCGGATGGCCCTTGACCGCGACCCCGCGATCCGCGAACCAGGCCGCCGTACGCAGCAGGCGTTGGGTGTCAGGGTGACCCCGCTCCGGCTCGAAGCTGCCCCAGTAAAAGGGCAGGGTGACCATGTTAAAGACGTCCAGCCAGAGTCCCGCGAGGCGGGGGCCCAGGTCGGCGGAAGCCCCGCCAAACGGGCTGTAGATCACCGCGTCGGTCTCGCCGTTCGCGAGAGCTATGAAGTCGAAGCCGATGTTGCCGAAACTGAAAGCGTGCCGGACTTGCTCGACGGTGGCGGGCGTGTTGCGAAGCGGCTCACCGTCCTGCCCGACCAGGGTCAAGGCCGCGCGAACCGTCCGATGCCGGTACTGGGGCCCGGCGCCATGTGACGCCACGTTCATGTCAGCATCCTCCCGTCCGGCCCCGATCGGGGCATTTCGCCGCGACCCATTGGGGAGGCGGCCCGCGCGTCAGGTGCTTCTTGTTGCCGTCGGGTGCGGCCTCGGCGGGGCCGTGGACTCGCGAACGATCACGGAGGTCGAAAGCTCGAATCGCTGGTTCGGGCGCGTGCCACCCCTCGCGAGTTCGATCACCATGCGAGTTGCCTCGGTCGCCATCTCCGCCAGCGGCTGACGGACCGTGGTCAGGTTGGGCGACACCCACTGGCAGAGTTCGACGTCGTCGAACCCGACGACTGACAGGTCATCCGGGATGGCCAATCCCAGTGCCCAAGCCGCCTTGTAGACACCGTACGCCTGCGCATCGGAGCCGCTGATGATCGCCGTCGGCGGCTCGGGAAGCTGCAGGAGCTCTCGGCCTCCGCGGAGGCCGCCCGACATGAGCGAGTCGCCATTTCGTACTAGCTCTTGGTCGGGCTCGATGCCGGCGCGTTGGAGGGCTGCCCGGTAGCCGTCAAGTCGGTCCCGGTGACACTCCTCGCTCTGAGGACCCGTAATGAAGCCGATGCGTCTGTGTCCGAGCCCGATCAGGTACTCCGTTGCATCTCGCCCTCCAGCCCAGTCGGTTGCGGCGATAGTCGTCAGCGACTGAGGTCCGGTCCCTACCGGGTCCACCAGCACGACCGGCACGTGGAAGCTCTCAAGCTCCGCACGGCCAGCGTCCAGGAGCTCCGACACGACGAGGACGACGCCGGAGGCCCCACGCTGGACGACGTGCTCGACCCAGCCCGGGCTACCCACCGGGCTCCCCTGAGTCGTCTTGACGACCAGATCACACCCGAGACGCCCGGCTTCGGCCTCAGCGCCCCGGAGTAGTGTCGTGGCCCACTGCGTTTCGAGGTCGGTGATGACGAAGTAGATCAGGCCGCGATCCTGCCGGTTGCGGCGCTGGTAGCCCTGTTCAGTCAGCAGGCGCTCGACCAGTTCTCGCTTCTCTATCGAGACCCCCGCCCGGCCGTTGAGGACCCTCGAGATGGTTGGAACCGAGACACCCGCCGCTGCAGCGATCTCGGCGATCGTGACGCCTTTCCCCGCCATCTATCTCTCCCATCAATTGTTGCCAACGGCCATTGACGATTTCTTTCGCAGACTATAACGTAACTCGGCAACGTAAGTTGCGCGATTTGTAGCAACGTAAGTTGCGCGATTCTTTTCCTAGGAACGATCAAGGGTTGGCCCGAGTTTGGGCGGGAAGGAATGGAAAAGAGGAGATGGAGATGTGGGGAGCGAAACGGCCCAACGGCCGCCGGAGTGCCGGCATCGGTCTCGTCAGCGTCGCGCTGCTTGTAGCGAGCGCCTGCTCGGGGAGTAGTTCAACCACGGCACCGGGGTCCACTGCGGCGTCGGGAGCCACAGCGGCGTCGGGAGCCACAGCGGCTACCACGGCCCTGACCGGCGATCTCACCTGGTGGGGATGGACGCCCACGGCGGACCTCGCTACCCAGATGATCGCGGGGTTCAACAAGGTTTACCCGAACGTGAAGGTCGCCTTCGTCTCGAAGCCGATCGACTCGTACGACTCGGTGATCGGCCCGGCGATCACTTCGTCCAAGGGGCCCGACGTATTCAACGTCGCGCCAGGCTCGCTCAACGGCGGCGTGTCCCAGTTCGCGCCGGGCGCAGTTGACATGACTCCCGCCATTACGGCGGCACTCGGCAGCGACTGGAAGACCAAGGTCGCCCCAGCGGGCGTTGACCCGATGACCGTTGGCGGCAAGCTCGTCGGCCTGCAGGTCGGTGCGGTCTACTCCGGCTGGATGTGGATCAACCAGGACATCTTCGACAAGTACAACCTCAAGGCGCCCACCACGCTGGCCGAGTGGAAGACCGTGTGCTCGACCCTCAAGACGAATGGTGTGGGCTGCTTCGTCCAGGGCGCGGGCCAGTGGGCCTTCGACATGGACACGTTCGAGGCAATCTCCGAGAACATCGCGCCCGATCTCTATACCCAGGCCGCGCAGGGCAAGGTCAAGTGGACCGACCCCCGCTTCGCCCAGGCTATGGCCAATTGGAAGTCCCTCTTCGATCAGGGGATCATGCAGGATGGGGCCGTAGGCCTCCAGCAGTACCCCGACGGCAACAACCTCTTCCTGTCGGGCAAGTACGCGATGGTCATGATGGGCAGCTGGTACACCTCGAATACGGTCAAGGAAACCATGGTGAACGGGATGACCGCAGCGGGCGTGACCAACCCGACCCCGATCACCATCATGCCGATCCCGTTCCCGGATCTCGCCGGGTCCGGCAAGACCGGCACGATGTTCGGCGACGCTGACTACGGTTTGGCGGTCAGCGCGAAGTCCTCTCAGCAGGAAGCGGCGAAGGCCTTCGCCATCTGGATTGCGACGTCCCAAGCCGGCCAGCAGGTCGTGGCCAACACTCTCAACCTCATCCCGGCTCTCAAGGGCGTCGGCGCCCAGTGGGACCAGATCAACCTCGTCAACCCCTCCAAGCAGCTGAAGGCGCTCCAGGCCTATCAGACGACGGCGGTCTCTTCGATTTCGCAGCGTCTAGGCGACGTGAGTGCTGATCTCAACACCGCGTTCCGCGATGCTCTGATTGGTATGGCGTCCGGCCAGAAGACTGCTGACCAGGCCCTGCAGGGCCTCCAGGCCGTCCAAGACGCCGCCAAGTAGCGCCAAACAACCTTCCTTCAATCAGATGAGCCCCGTGCTCCTCTCGACTGCGACCGAGGGCATGCAATGAGCACTGCACCTGCGCACGAGACCCTGGGCCGGCCGGTCAAC
>JAYUDR010000244.1:0-3539 GCA_043739665.1 Chloroflexota bacterium | reverse complement strand
TGGCGCGGCGGCGCTCACGGATGCGGTGGACCTCACCACCAACGCGGGTGGCCTCATTGCGCGGATTCGGGCCGACGTGAGCCTCCTTAGGCTGCCGTTGGTGCGATACGGGGACGACGTCACGGCGGGCCAGGACGAGACGACGTGGACGGCCTGGTTGGCGCGGCGCAAACGCTAGCGGTCGGAGTTCAGTCAACACGAGGCTCAGCCTTGCGGCCGGCGCGCGAATCTGATCAAATTCTGGGTAGCACGCGGGGTCCGTGGCCCGGCGCGGGCATGAGTCACTAGTGGAGGACCGAGATGACCAAGGAGGTTCCAGAGCTTCGTTCGGCTGGTCTGCGTTCGATCAATCCGCGTTCCGCATACGGCCTCCGTCGCGCCGCAACGATCTTCTTTGCGACCGGGACGGTGGCCTTCCTGCTACTCGTTCTACAGCAATCCATGACTGCCATTGGCTCCTTCAGTGGGGTCTTCCTGATCTGTTTCTTCGCCTGGCTGCTGGCGTTTGTGGTTAGCCCGCTCGTCGACGGGGCCGCCATCCGTTTCCACATTGGACGAGGAGGGGCGGTCGGTTTGGTCTACGGTTGCGTGGCCCTCGCCTTTGTAGGTTTTGTTCTCGTTGCCACCTCGATCGGGGCGACTGAGGCAACGAGTCTGGTCGGTAGGACCGACGAGGCGACCGCGACCATCAGCGCAAGTCTCGCCTCGTTCCAGAAGGGCTTGGGAATCGGCACCCACCAGATTGACCTGGCCGCCCTCTTCCGCCAGGGGGAGGCCAGACTCCTGCCCGATATCAAGGCGACCCTGGGAGATCAGTCTGGGGTCATCGCCGCAACCGTGGCCTCGATTGTCGGCACCCTCTCAATCATCCTGGTGCTGTCGGTCTTCATAGTCTCAGACGCTTCCGGCCTGCAGGCCAAGTGGCGCAGGGTGATGCCAAATCGCTTCGAGACTCAGCTTGATCTTTTCGATCGCTCAGTTGGTCGAGCCTTCAGAGGGTTCCTTTGGTCCCAGGTGATCCTCATCGTCATCCAGGTCGTACTGACCGTCGTTGTCGGCCTGGTCTTTGGCCTACCGTACCTGTTCCTCATGTGTCTATTTGCGGCACTCAGCATGCCGATTCCCATGGTCGGCCCAGGGTTGGCCCTGCTACCGCCGATCGTGATCACGGCCGCATTCGTGCCCGGCGCCTTCATCCCGGTCACCCTGATGCTCTTCGTCGCGCAGGCACTGATCATGAATCTGCTGGTGCCGCGACTTATGAAGCGGACGTCTGGGGTTCATCCCATCGTCACCATCCTGTCCGTTCTGGTCGGAGCACAGCTGGCTGGGATCTGGGGCGCGCTCTTTGGACTCCCTGTGGCGGCAGTGATATCGATCCTGGCTAACTACGTCATCAATCTGCAAGCGGTTCAAGAGGTCGAGGGTGTGGACCTGGTCGAGGTCACAACCGCCATTCGAGCTGCCTACCCAGAGGCCACGCCGGAAGAGGTCCTGGCCGAAGCGGCCGACCAAGCGGAGGCCATCTATGCCACTCAGCGCGAAGAGAGAGATGCCACATAGCGTCCCGGACCCGCGCATCGATGCATGTGTCGACGCCCTGCCCGACTGGCAGCAGGCCCGCAGGCAGCGAAAGACCGCGTCAACGGTCTTCCCATACGACGGCGGCTTGAAGGCCGCAGGCTGACTTTCACCGACTACGGGTTATTGAATACCCCGTGGCCGCCGATCCGACGCCACCGTAGTCCCAGGCGACCGTCAATCTGAAGCCACTCGAAAGTTGCGCGGCCGTCCGGACCGCTGAAGCTCCAGGTCATTTCCATGATGCCCGGCGCATTCTCCAGGGCCTTCACCCGGAACGAAGCCGGCCACGCCACAGATGGGTCGGCCGCGTGTCGGTCGCAGGCCGGCCCGAAGACTGTCAGCACGGACTCAAACGTGCCCTGTTCGTCCCGGGAAAGACGCTTGTAGTCGGCCTTGAACGAGCCGCTCACGACGTACTTCAACCTACGCGTCGAGGTGTGCGATCAACTCGTCGACACCGTCCACCACGGTCACGCGGCCCGCAGCGATTTCTGCGTCTGCTTCTCGTTCCATCGCTTGCCAGCGGTCCGTCCAGAACCATGCTTGGTCCGCCGGCACCGCCAAGACCGGCACCAACTCCACTCGCCCGTCCTCGTGCTCGATGATCTGGAGTTGAGCACCCGGCTCATCGAGGTGAAGCCGTCGCCGAAGGTCCGCCGGCAGGGCGATCGTCCCTCGAGACTGGACCGCGACATAGTGGGTCTTCATGCATTGCAGCATAGCGGTAATACAGCTCCCGTCAATCGCCGGCGGGCCGGCGCACGGCTCAAGGAAACCAGATAGCGATCACCCCAGGCTTATGTCGAATCAAACCAAGACCCCCAGAGTTGACTCCGAGGGTCTTCTTAGGTCGTAGTTGGCTGGCGAGGAAGGATTCGAACCTTCAATCCCCTGCTCCAGAGGCAGGTGCCTTACCGTTAGGCTACTCGCCAAAGCGCCGGGTGAAAGCGTATCAGGAAATGCCGCGTCGGCGGGCCGAACGTGGCAAGCGGGACCTCTGGGCCTCGCAATCGGCCACAGCGGCGGCCACAGCGGCGGCCAGTCTGCAGGTCTGCGAAATTTCGTTCGACAGGCGCCGCAGCGTGTGGTACTTTGATGCCTAGACACCAAAAGGTGTCCAACCAAGCGGCACACGACACTCCCTCTCATCGGTACTCGGCGAGAAAGGTTCGCTGAGGCCGCACGAGAAGGAGTTTTTCTTTGTACGGACAAGACAAGACGCTGGTTTGCGCCGACTGCAATCAGGAGTTCGCATTTACCGCGAGCGAGCAGCAGTTCTACGCAGACCGCCAGTTCAGCGAGCCGCGTCGCTGCCCATCGTGCCGCGCGGCCAAGAAGGCCCAGCGCGGTGACAGCGGTGGCGGCGGTTACTCGGATCGCGGCAACTCAGGCGGCGGCTATTCGAGCGGCCCGCGCGAGATGTTCAGCGCAACGTGCTCCAGCTGCGGCCGCGAGGCCCAGGTCCCCTTCCGCCCGAGTGGCGCGAAGCCGGTCTATTGCAGCGACTGCTTCACCAACCAGCGAAGTTCGAGCAACCGCTCCTACTAACCCGCAACGTCAAGCCAAAAGGAGCCCGAGCATTCGGGCTCCTTTCTGATTCCCCGAGTTGGCCGGCCGGCCCCGCCCGCCCCAGACGCCTAGGTACCTTGCCGGCCTTGAGCCTGGAGCTTTGCCCAGGTGTCCTTGAGGGTTAGCGTGCGGTTGAAGACGGGCTGGTCGGGCGTCGAATCGGGATCCGGGGTGAAGTAGCCCAGCCGCTCAAACTGCACGGTTTCGCCAACGGGCAGCTCGGCCAGGGTCGGCTCGACGAAGCAGCCCTGGAGCACCTTCTCGGAGTCGGGGCTCAGGTCCGCGAAGAGATCGCGGCCGTCCGCGCCGGGGTCGGGCCGCACAAACAGGTGGTCGTATAGCCGCACCTCCGCGGCCATAGCGTGACCAGCCGAGATCCAGTGGAG
>JAYUDR010000243.1:0-3576 GCA_043739665.1 Chloroflexota bacterium | reverse complement strand
ATTTGACCGATGACCGCCCGGATCGGCGACGTAAACTCGGCCTCATGACACGCTTAGGGCCACGCCTGTCGCCGACGCTGATCGGACGCGAGGACTTGGTCGACCTCGCTGAGCGGCGTCTGGCTGAGTCGTCGGCGGGTCACGGCCAGTTCCTTCTGCTGGCCGGCGAAGCCGGCGTCGGCAAGTCGCGATTTATGGCGGCGATCGAGACCATGGCCCGCGGCGCGGACTTCCGAACGGCGGCCGGTCTCCTCGCTCCGCAGGACAGCGATGTGCCGGCGGCCTCGCTGCTCGACATGGCGCGCTCAATGACGCGTCTGGAGCCGTGGGCGGACCTAGGACGCAAGCTCCTTGAACTCGTCGATGCGACCGTGGCGGCACCGCAGCAAGGCCGCCGAGCCCTCACCCTCAAAGCTGTCGACCTAATTGTCGGTGCGCTGGACGGGCCGACGGTGCTCTCTTTCGACGATCTGCAGTGGGCGGACAACCTGAGCCTCCATATCGTCACGGAGCTCGCTCGAGCCACCCGAGATCGACCCCTGTTGATCGTCGGCGCGTATCGCACCGACGAGCTCGCGCCGGGCGCCCTCCTGCGGGAGTGGCGGGCGAGGCTCCTGACGCAGCGCATCGCCGAGGAGGCGCGACTCGCACCCCTGACCCTCGAGCAGACGGCGCTCATGGCGACGCTCATCCTCGGCACCGGTCTGCCGGCGCCGCGCGACGTCGTGGCCGCGATCTACGCCCGAACCGACGGCGTTCCGCTTCACATCGAAGAGCTGCTCGGGGCGATGTCCCCGGATGAACAGACGGATAGCCGCGCAATCCGCAACGCCGCCGTCCCGGACACCCTCGAGGATGCGATCCTCCAGCGCATCGGCCGGCTCTCCCCGGATGCCCAAGCAGTCGCCCGATCCGGCGCCGTGATTGGGCGCTGCTTCGTCCCCGACGTTCTTGCGGGCATCATGGAAGTGCCCGCCGAGTCCCTCGACAGACCGCTGCGCGAACTCGTCGACCAGCACGTGCTCGACCCACCGGGACCTCGCGGGCTGTTCGACTTTCGCCATCAGTTGCTGCGCGATGCCCTCTACCGCAGCCTGCCGGAGGGCCAGCGCCGCCGACTCCACGCTCGCGCCGGTGAGTTCGGGAAGGAGCTGGAGGGATCGTCGGAGATCCACGCCTCGCTCCACTACGAAAGGGCACGAATGCCGGTCCAGGCATTCGGTTCGGCCCTTCAAGGGGCCAGGATGGCGGCTCGGCTGTCATCGCACCGCGAAGCGCTGGACTTGTACCGCCGCGCCGTCGATAACATGCCCCACGACCTCCCTCTGGCCGAGCAGGCTGAAATCCTCGCGGCTTTCTCCATCGAAGCTGCCGCGAACGAGGAGATCGACACCTGCGAATGGGCGGCCGGGGAAGCGCGTGAGCGCTACGCTCGGGCGGGCGACCCGATCGGCGCCGCAGGTCAGCTAGTGGCCCTCGCCTGGATGGCACGCCGCAGCGTGCGGCCGGTCGGAGCGCGCCTTGGGGCGATCACGTCGGCCCTTGCCGAAGTGGACTTGCTCCCGTCCGGCGCGCCTGCGAGCCGAGTACGCGGCGCAATGTTCATGGAACTCGCGCAGGCCTTGATCGAGACGCTTGATCTCGAAGGGGCTCGCGCCGCGCTCGAATCCGGTCGGCAGGCCGCACAGGAGGCAGACGACGGGGACGGACTCCTGCAGGCGTCCTCGCTCGATGGGATGCTCGACGTGATCGAGGGGCACGTGCCTGCCGGACTCGATCGAATGGCCGCGGTGGCACACGAGGCGCAAGATCGGGGCTTCGAGGATGCCGGCATCACCGCCTACCGCGACGCTGCCGTCGTGGCGACGCGGGTCATGGACTATCGCCGCGCCGCGGGCTGGATCGACGCTGGACTCCGCTACGCCGACGCGATCGAGCAATCCCACTGCGCCCACATCATGGCCGCGACCGGAGCGCTGGTGGCATGGGCGGACGGGCGATGGGATGAGGCTGTCGCCCTTGGGGAGCACGCCGTCGCCGACCGAGGGTGCAATCGGGCGGCCGGCATGGCCCGCTGGCCCCTGGGCTACACCGCGCTCGCTCGGGGTGAGGTCGAGCCGGCGACCAGGCACCTGCGGGCGGCCGAGGCGTTCGGCGAGGCGTCCGGCGCTCCCGATTTCATACTGGCCGCTTCCTGGGGTCTGGCCGAATTGTCGATCCTCGGGGGTGACCATGAGGACGCGATAGTACGCAGCGAGCGAGCTCTGCAGCTCGCCCGACGCACAGGCGAGCGGGGGAGATTTGCGCCGTTCGTGGTAACCGGAACCCGAGCCCGAATCGCGGCCGGCCGTCGCGGCGAAGCCGAACGCTGGCTGGCCGAAGCAACCGACTTCCTGGGTCAGAGCGAGTGGTACGTCTCGCCGGCCCTCGACCACGCCGCGGGTCTGCTGACCCTTTCGGGTGGTTCGACCGTCGCCGCTCGCGAGTCGCTAGAGCGGGCCGTGCGCGGCTGGGAGGCGAGAGGCCGGGTCTGGGAGTTGCTGTGGGCGCGTCTCGATCTCGCGGGGTGCCTCATGCACTCCGGTCGATTCGTCGACGCGGCGAGTCTGATTTCGGGTGTGCGCGAGGCCGCGAAGCGATTGCGGAGTCGGCCTCTACTCGATCGGGTCGAGGAGCTCGCCCACCTCAATCGCCGGCATGACGCTGGAGAATCTGCCTGGCACCCGCTCACCGCCCGAGAGTTCGAAGTCGCGCAGCTGATTGCCACTGGTCTGACCAACTCGGAGATCGCCGCTCAGCTGTCGGTCGCGCCCAGAACCGTCGGCGCACACGTGGAGCACATCCTTGCCAGGCTTGGTGCCGGACGCCGGACCGAGATCGCAAGCTGGGTCGCGACGACGACGCACGCAATGGCGGTTGCCGGCCACCCTCACGAGCCTGAGGATGCGAAACCGGGAAGGCCACCGCTGGACACTGTTCTCTCCCGACGCTAGGGCGGTCACGGCCGCAAGACTGTGACCGGCCACCCGGCGCAGGCGCTACGCGTAAACTACGCTGGCCCCCGCGGAGAGGTGGCAGAGTGGTCTAATGCGGCGGTCTTGAAAACCGCAGACCGGAAGGTCCCAGGGTTCGAATCCCTGCCTCTCCGCCAAGAATCTGAGCGTGAATCGGCTATTTTTGCGGCCGAAACCGGCCTGTTTTGTCCGACGCCGGTAGCAATCCGCGGTAGCAACGGCGCACACGGGCGAACAACGCCGAACAGAACGCAACGGTCCCATGGACCGGAGGGCATCGCCAGCACCGGTGGTCCCGCTGAGCCGGGGTCCTGATCCTGTCGGTCGTTGACGAGATCGAGTCGTCCAAGGCCGACGTCCGGTACTCCATGCTCGGACCGCTACGCCGAGGCGGTCACGAAGCATGGGTTCTCGGCGGATTCACCTGAATCGGCATGCTCGCGACTCTAAAGAGTCGCTACGGTGGGAACGACACCAACTAGCACTACAAGACATTGACTCTAGCAGTGCCAACCGTGTAGTGTCAGCGCATGAGCGAGAAGTCCGAAGGCGCCAAACTGGT
>JAYUDR010000242.1:0-21123 GCA_043739665.1 Chloroflexota bacterium | reverse complement strand
CGAGCGCCTGGCGACCCTCCCGTTCGCGAGCGGGATGCGATACTTCCGATCCGAGCTCGACGATCACATCCTGCGAAGCTCGTGCCCGGCCGGCGTCTGCCGACCGATCGCGGTCGCCGCCGGCGGAGCCCACTGACGAGACGATGACCGACCTGCTGCCTCGCCCGATCGCCCAGACGAACACCCTCGTTCCGCTCGACGATTCGCTCGCCGAGCGGCTGATCACGACCCAGTCGCCGCAGCGTCCGCAGTCGACGCCAACCATCCGGATCGAGGTCGACGGGCGCGTCCTCGAGGGCCTCGAGGGCCAGACCATCCTCGAAGTCTGCCGAGACAACGGGATCGAGATCCCGACCCTGTGCTACGAGCCCAAGCTGCCCGGCTTCGGGGCCTGCCGGATGTGCGTCGTCGAGGTCGAAGGCGAGGCGCACCCGCCGATCAGCTGCTCTCGTGCAGCCGAGCCCGAGATGCGCATCCAGACCCAGACCGACGAGTTGCGCCGCCTTCGCGCGACCAACCTGGAGCTCATCTTCAGCGACCACAACGCGTACTGCCTGCCGCCCTGCCAGAACAAGTGCCCCAGCCACATCGACATTCCGGGGTTCCTAAAGGCCAACGCAGAGGGCCAGTTCCGAGAGTCGGCCCGCATCTTCAAGCGCACGATCCCCTTCCCTTCGATCCTGGGCCGGGTCTGCCCGGCGCCGTGCGAGGACCACTGCCGTCGCGACGAAGTGGACGAGGCGATCGCCATCCGCGATAGCCACCGCTATGCCGGCGACAAGGTCCTGGCGGCGCAGAAGGAAGGCATCGAGCCACCGCTGCCGTTCGAGACCTCACCCAAGACCGGCAAGCGCGTGGCCGTTATCGGCTCCGGGCCGGCCGGCATGTCTGCGGCCTACTACCTGCTCCTTTCCGGCCACGAAGTAACGGTCTTCGAGAAGGACGAGTTGGCGGGCGGGATGCTCCGCTACGGCATCCCGGAGTACCGGCTGCCCAAGGCCGAGGTGCTCGACCCCGAATACGAGGCCGTTTGGAAGCTCGGTGGCCGTCTAGTCTGCAACCAGGCGCTGGGCACGGATTTCAGCCTGGACGACCTGAAGGCGCAGGGCTTTGACGCCACCGTCGTCGCGACCGGCTGTTACGTTACAAACAGGATCAACATCCCTAACGACACAGCGGACGGGGTCATCGACGGTCTCGAGTACCTCAAGATCGCCACCCTCGGCCTGCCCTATCCGGGCCACAAGAAGAGCCGCGTGGTGGTCATCGGCGGCGGATTCACGGCCATGGACTGCTGGCGCACCTCGCTCCGGCAGGGCGCCAAGGAAGTAACGCTCGTCTATCGCCGCGACATGAAGGACATGCCGGCCTCGAGCGAAGTCCACGAGGCTCGCGAGGAGGGCGGCAGGGCCATCTTCCAGGCCGGCCCAACGCGCGTGATCGTCGACGAAAACAACAAGGTCACGGGCGTCGAGTTCATCCGGATGCAGCCCGGAGCGCCGGACGCGTCCGGTCGCCGACGCCCCGAACCCGCCCCCGGGACGGAGTTTGTCGTCGCCTGCGACCGCGTCTTGCTGGCCATCGGGCAGGGACCGGATCTGGCGTGGATCGGCCCGGGCAACGAGGGCGTGGCGGCGGTCAAGTCCAAGCTGCGCGCCGATGCCGTCACGTTCGAGACGGGCCGGCCCGGTGTCTTCGGTGCCGGCGACGTCCGTATCGGGGCCGCGACAGTGGTTCAGGCCGTCGCCGAGGGCCGCCGTTGCGCCTACGCCGTGGACGCATTCCTCAAGGGCAACGATCTTTCGGAACTGCGGAACCGCCAGACGCTTGCCGAAGTTGAGCCGATCTTCCTCTCGATCGTGCCCTACACCGACGAACCCAAGGAAGCGCGCCATCGCCTCAAGTCGCTCCCGGCCAAGGAACGATCAAAGACCTACGCCGAGTACGAGATTTCGTACACCGCGGCCGAAGTCATGGCCGAGTCCACCCGCTGTCTGCAGTGCAACTGCGAGGCGCTGGGCAACTGCGACCTGCGTCGCCTCGGCATCGAATACGGCACGACACTCGAGACACTCGAACCGGGCCACGACCAGGGCGCCGGCTTCCGCAGCGTCACTGAGAACCGCTTCACGGGCGCCAACCACGACTACATCCGCGACGACAGCCACGCCTTCATCCTGCGCGAGCCGTCTCGCTGCATCGACTGCGGGCGTTGCGCCGCCGTCTGTGCCGAAGTCGTCGGCGCGGCCTGCTACGACTTCATGCGGACGGGCTTCGACACACTCGTGACGACGCCTCTCGACATGAGCCTCAACGACACGCCCTGCGTGTCCTGCGGTCGCTGCGCCGAAACATGCCCAACCGGCGCCCTCATGCCCAAGCCGCGAGTCCTGGAGAAGTACGACGTCGACGAGAGCCGCTGCATCCTGTGCGGCATTTGCGTGGACGCCTGTCCGTACGATGCCCTCCGCGGCGGCCAGGACAACGAGCTCGCCCACACCGACCGAAGCGATCCTCAGATCGATCTGATCGGGCTGGCCGCGATCGACCGCGAGACCGAGGTGACTTACATTCGACGCGAGCGCGACTGGATGGCCCACGCCCTGGCCGAAGGACGACTCGAGACGCCGGCGGAGGAACTACTGCCGGCGCTGCCACCTTCTCTCGCCGGGGTCATCGGCGACGGCAGGAAGGCCAAACGATAGTGAGAGTCGAGGAGGGAGGCGTGGCATGCCGATAGGCGACTCGATCCCGTGGACGGGGGTCCGCTGGGACGACGTGCTGTTCCTTGGCCTGGCCGCCGTGCTTCTTGTCTCAGCGCTGCTGGTCGTCACCATGCGCGACATCATCCGCTGCGGTCTGGCCATGATCGTGTCGTTCGCGTCACTGGCCGGGATATACGTAATGCTCGGCAACCCGCTCATCGCCGCCACCCAGGTCCTTGTCTACATCGGCGCGATCAGCGTCCTGGTCCTGTTCGCGATCATGCTTACCCAAACCAAGAACGCCCCGAACCGCCTGGTCTTCCAGACCCAGACCTGGGCGGCGGCGCTGGCCGCCGCCGTCCTCGCCGTCCTGATCTCGGCGGCCGTTCTCGCGACGACGTGGCCCACCGCCCCGGCCCGCCTCTGGACGGCGACCACTGACGTGGCCCATCTACTATTCCGCGACTACGTTCTGCCGTTCGAGGTCGTGAGCGTTCTGCTGACCGCGGCCGTGGTCGGGGCCGTCTACCTCGCCCGCCGCGAGCCCAGCAGCCGTGAGGAGGATCAGTTGTGAGCAATTCGCTCGACTCATACCTGATCCTGTCGGGCCTGCTATTCGCCATCGGGACCTTCGGCTTCCTAGCCCGCCGCAATGCCATCAGCATGCTGATGTCGATCGAACTGATGCTCAACGCCGTCAACCTGACCGTCCTCGCCTTCGGCGCCTTCGTGGTCCCGCTCAAGACGCACGCGGCGGTGATTGCGCTGCTTGTGATCGCCGTCGCCGCGGCCGAGGCCACGGTGGGCCTGGCGATCATCATCGCCATATTCAGGAACAAGAAGACGCCGCTGGTGGACGAGTACGACACCATGCGGGACTAGGCCGATGATCTTCCTGGTCCCTCTGATTCCGCTAATCCCGCTGGTCGGCTTCGGGCTGACCGGGCTATTCGGCCGGAGCAACCAGAAGGGGATCCACAAGGTCGCCATCTGGGCCGTCGTGGCCTCGTGGGTGGTCTCGATGGTCGTCGCCTTCGGTGCCCTCTCGCACGGCTTCGGCTTTGGGGACCACGGCGCCGGAATAACGCTCTGGAACTGGATCCCGGCCACCGGCTTCAGCGCCAGCATGGGCTTCTACGTTGATGCACTGACAGCCTGCCTGCTGATCGTGGTCACGACAATCGGCATGATCGTCCACTTCTACTCCGTAGGCTACATGGCCCACGACCCGGGCCGATGGCGCTTTTTCGCCTATCTCAACCTGTTCATGTTCTCGATGCTGGTGCTGATCCTGGCCGACAACTTCCTGCTGGTATTCGCCGGCTGGGAGCTGGTGGGCCTGAGCAGCTACCTCCTGATCGGTTTCTGGTTCCCGCGCCGGTCCGCGGCGGTCGCCGCCAAGAAGGCCTTCCTGGTCAACCGCGTCGGCGACATGGGCTTCGCCCTCGGTATCATGGCCATCTGGACCCAGGTCGGAACTCTGAACATGCAGGCCGTCTTCGAGAAGGTCGGCACCATCCCGCACGAGTGGCAGATCGCAATCGCCCTGCTGCTCTTCTGCGGCGCCGTGGGCAAGAGCGCCCAGTTCCCGCTCCACGTCTGGCTGCCGGACGCGATGGAGGGCCCCACGCCCGTCTCCGCCCTCATCCACGCCGCGACCATGGTCAACGCCGGCGTCTACCTCGTGGCCCGGGCGAACCCCATCTTCGGCTCCGCGCCTGAGGTCATGGTGGTCGTGGCCTCAATCGGCATCTTCACCGCCATCCTGGGCGCCTCGATCGCCTTCACGCAAACCGACATCAAGCGCGTCCTGGCCTACTCCACGATCTCGCAGCTGGGTTACATGTTCGCCTCGCTCGGCGTGGGCGCCTGGACGGCTGCGATCTTCCACCTCATGAGCCACGGCTTCTTCAAGGGCCTGCTCTTCCTCGGCTCGGGCTCAGTCATCCACGCCGTGGACGGCGAGCAGGACATGCGCAAGATGGGCGGCCTGGCCCGCAAGATCCCGATCACCTACGTGACGATGCTCATCGGCTCGATGGCCATTGCCGGCATTCCCCCGCTGGCGGGCTTCTTCTCGAAGGACGAGATCCTGGGCGGCGCCCTGAAGAACGGCTTCCTTTGGGTCTGGGCTATTGGCTTCGCAGTCGCCGGCATGACCGCCTTCTACATGTTCCGGCTCATGGGCATGACCTTCTGGGGCGAAAGCCGAGTGGATCCCGAGAAGGAGCAGCATATCCACGAGTCGCCGACCTCCATGACGCGGCCGCTCATCCTGTTGGCCATACCCGCGGTCTTCCTGGGCCTGCTGATCGGCTTCCCGCCCGAGTCGGGGCTGCTGCACATGTGGCTGGCGCCGATCTTCGAGCACACCATCGCGGCCAGCGGCCGGACCGAGGCGGCCTACAACTTCTTCGGCATCGATGGCGTGCTGGCGATCGGGACCACGGCCCTGGTGGCGGTTGCCATCGTCCTGGCCTGGCGGCTCTTCGGCGTCAACATGCCGGCGCTGGGCCTGCGCGCCCAACCACGCCCCGATCGAGTCCGCGAGATCAGCGCCCGGCCCGTTTTCGCCTTCTTCTACCGAGGCTCATCGAACAAGTGGTGGTTCGACGACCTCAACAATCTGCTGTTCGTGGTCTGGGGCGGCAAGCTCGCGGCCGCCGCGTTCTGGTTCGACAGGACGATCATCGACGGCGCGGTCAATGGCATGGGGGCCGTAACCACCGGGGCCGGCGCGCGACTGCGCCACGTCCAGACGGGCCGAGTCCAGAACTACGCTCTCGGCATCGCGATCGGCCTCATCGCCATGGTCGTCGGCTATCTCCTGATCCTGGTCAGGTGGAGGTAGGACGATGCCGATCCTGAGCCTGATCATCCTCACACCCCTTGTTGGGGCGCTGCTGATCGCTGCTCTGCCGTCCAAGGAGACGGACCTCATCCGCCGTACGGCGCTCGCCTTCGCGCTCCTCGCCTGGGTCTTCTCGCTCGGGCTGTTGGCCGCCTTCGCGTTTGGGCCGACGGGGTTCCAGTTCATCGAGGCCAGCAACTGGATCCCGACCTTCGGCATTCAGTACAAAGTCGGCGTGGATGGACTGAGCGTCTTGATGGTCGTTCTGACGACGACCCTGACGTGGATCAGCATCCTGGCCAGCTTCAAGCCGATCAACGACCGAGTGAAGGGCTACATGATCTCCTTCCTGGTCCTCGAGGTCGGGATGATCGGCGTCTTCGTGGCCCTGGACCTCTTCCTCTTCTACATCTTCTGGGAGATCGTCCTCGTGCCGATGTACCTCATCATCGGCATCTGGGGCGGCACCAACCGCCTCTACGCGACGATGAAGTTCGTGCTGTACACGCTCGTCGGTTCGCTGCTGATGCTGGTCGCGATCCTGGCCACGGCCTTTGCGTACCAGACGGCCCACACGGGCTCCTGGGTTGGCGCCTTCGACTACCAGGCTCTGGCCGCATGGGCGGCCGGCGGCCACTTCGCCAACGATCTCCAGATCCTGGCATTCCTGGCCCTCTTCCTGGCCTTCGCCATCAAGGTCCCGATGTTCCCATTCCACACCTGGCTGCCCGACGCCCACACCGAGGCGCCGACGGCGGGCTCGGTGATCCTGGCGGGCGTGCTCTTGAAGCTGGGCGCGTACGGGCTGATCCGCTTCGCCGTTCCGCTATTCCCGTTCGCGGCCCACACCTTCGCCTGGCCAATCATCGTCCTGAGCGTAATTGCCATCGTCTACGGCGCGATCGTCTCGATCGTTCAGCCAGACCTCAAGCGCCTGGTCGCCTACAGCTCCGTGAGCCATATGGGCTTCGTGACGCTTGGCATATTTACGTTTACCGCAGCGTCCTATCAGGGGGCGGTCCTGCAGATGATCAACCACGGCCTGATCACGGGCGGGCTCTTCCTCCTTGTCGGCGTGATCTACGAGCGCACCCACGATCGATCGATCGCCAAGATGGGGGGCCTCGCGGCGGTTATGCCGATCTACGCCACGGTTTTCGGCTTCTTCATCCTGGCTTCAGCCGGCCTGCCCGGCCTATCCGGATTCGTGGGCGAGTTCCTCGTCTTTGTGGGGTCGTTCGGCATGGCGCCCGCGATCGCCGTAGCCTCGATCATCGTCATGGTCCTCGCGGCAACGTACCTGCTCTGGATGTTCCAGCGGATTGCCTTCGGCGAGCTATCCGAGTTCCTGCGGGGCCTCGGCAGTCACCTGACCGAGATAGATCGGACCGAGCTGACCACGCTGGCTCCCCTGGCATTTCTGATCGTTGTGCTCGGGCTCTTCCCGAGTCTCGTACTCGATCTCCTCCGCGCGCCGACCCAGGTCTTCCTGGCGGCCGTCGGGGTCGCGGTCGGCGGCTGAGAGGGAATGCCATGAGTTGGGCCGACCTCGGAACCATTGCCCCGGTCGTTGCTGCCGTGCTGGTAGCGGCAGCGATCCTCATCGTTGACATGATTCTGCCGGGCCGCCGCAACGCCATTCTGGTGACAGCCCTGGGTGGCCTGGCTGTGGTGGTCGCGGTGCTACTGGCTCAGGCTGGGCACACCGGCCAGGCCTTCGGCGGGGCCTACTCGCTAGATGACGCGACCGTATTCCTGGACTTCCTGTTCGTCTCGATCGCCGTTCTGACGCTGCTCTTCGCCGTTGACTATCTGGAATCGCGCGGCCTGCCCATCGCCGAGTTCGCGGCGATCCTGGTCTTCGCCGTGACCGGGGCGATGCTCATCGCCGGATCGACGGACCTGCTGCTTCTCTTCGTCGCCCTGGAACTGATGGTCCTGCCCGGCTACATGCTGGTCGGCTTCGCCCGCCGCGACCCATACTCGACCGAGGGCGCCATCAAGTACTTCCTGCTTGGTTCGTTCTCTAGCGCCATCCTGCTCTTCGGCCTAGCTTACGTCTGGGGCATCACCGGCACCACGCGCGTGGATGGCGTGGCTGCCGCCCTCGCCAAAGTGGTGGCAGGCGGGCCGCTCTCGCCGGGCCTGGCCATGGGCCTCGCCTTCATGTCGGCGGGAGTGGCCTTCAAGATGGCCGCGGTGCCGTTCCACTACTGGACGCCCGACGCCTACCAGGGCTCGCCCACCCCCGTGACCGCGTACCTATCGGTGGGGCCAAAGGTCGGGGCCTTCGCCATTGCCCTACGCCTTTTCGCAGAGGCGCTCGGCCCGCTCAAGGCCGACTGGCTGCCGATCGTCATCGTCCTGGCCGCGGCTACGATGACGCTGGGCAATCTCGTGGCGATCACGCAGGACAACGTCAAGCGGATGCTGGCCTATTCCTCGATCGCGCACACCGGCTACATCCTGGTGGGTTTGGCGGCATACGCGGGCGGCCAGCAGAGCGGCCTCTCGGCGATCCTGTTCTACGGGGCCGCCTACACGTTCATGAATATGGGCGCCTTCGCGGTCGTGACCGCGCTCCAGCGACGGCCGGGCGTGAGCAGCCAGATCGCCACGTTTGCCGGCCTGGGCCGGCGAGATCCGTGGCTGGGCGTGCTGATGACGATCTTCCTGCTGTCGCTGACCGGCATACCGCCTCTCGCCGGATTCTGGGCCAAAGCCTACGTAATCCTGGCGGCCGTTCAGGCTGGCGGCTGGTTATCGGCCCTGGCCGTGCTGGCCGTGGTCAACGCGGCGGCGGCTGCGTTCTACTACCTGCGGGTAGTGACGTATATGTACATGCGCGACCCGGTCGGGGAGACCGAGCCCAGCTCGCCCGGCGTGCTCTTCCGTGTGGGATTGGGCATCACCTGCGTCGCGACGCTGATCTTCGGACTCTTGCCGGCCTTCGTGACCGCAGCGACGAGCGCCGCTAACGCACTCCACGTCTAGTCTCGGCGGGCCGCCGGCGATCGCCTACTGGTCGCCGAATGCGCCGATCGTCGCTGACGGCTTGGCCGTACTGAACGGCGTTGGGGAAGCGGATGCCCCAGACGAGGGTGCGTCGCTGGGCATGACCATCGCCGTGGGCTTCGGCGGAACGTTGGGGCTGGCCGTGGGCCAGGCAACAACGACCGCGATTGCGACGACCAGGGCAGTGACCACTCCTGCGAGGGCCCCAAAGATGAGTTGCATTCGACCAAACATGGTCTGAGGTTACCAAGTATCGAGGATCCATGTCAGGCCCGGGCCGCGTTCCCTCCTATAACACGCTCCTCCCATCGGAAGCAAGACTCGCGGCGGAACGCTGTGGCGCCTGCTAGCATGCCGGTCCATGCGACGCATTAGCTCGATCATTCGGCCGATCGCTCGGTTATCCGGCAACCTCCTTGGTTTGGTTCCGGCTCTCCTGACCGGGGCGGGCGTTTTCCTCATCGTCGCCGGGCTTTTCTACTACCTCCAGCCCGTCGCCGCGCAGCCCTACGCCGAGGCCTCGGCCGGCCCGTCCGAGGCCATTGCGATCTACAGCCTGCCGCCACGGCAGTCGCCCGGTCCATCCGGCAGCGCAAAGGCTCAGGCTGCCATCGCGACTCGGATCGAGGTCCCAGCCCTCAGCATAGATTTGCCGATCGTTACGTCCCCACCAAACGAGGCGTTCCCGCTCTGCAACGTGGCCGAATACATGACCCTGGACAAGGTCTTAGCCTATCCCGGGCTGCCTCAGGCGACCTACATCTACGCGCACGCCCAGAAGGGCATGTTCCTGACGCTCCTGACGGCATCACGGGTCAGCAACGGCGATGCGATGTACGGGATGTTGGCGGTGGTCTACACCGACGACAACCAGCGCCACATTTACAAGATCAGCGAGGTCATCCGCGGCGTCTCCCCAAGTCCCTCATCACTGGATCGACCAAGCGGCGCCACCACCGACCAGCTCTGGCTGCAGACGTCCGAGGGTCCGAAGGAAACCTCCACTAAGCTGCAGGTCGTGGCCCAACCGATCGGCGTCCTGGCGGCCAGCCAGGCCGATGCCCATCCGCCCGGCAAGGGCAACGTCTGCCCCGGCGCCCCCAAATGCAAGACCAGTGGCGCCAGCGGCTGCCGGCCGTAACAGGCGCCCGACGCTTCTAGATCCAGTCGATCTTTCGCAGGATCGAGGCAGCTATCCCGGCCAGGACCAAACTGCCGACGGCAACGATCCAGAAGCCCGGGCCTTCATCGAACCGAAAGGCAGCCTGGGCTTCGCTCATCCCGAAGATGCCGCCAATGGCCCCTATCCCGGCGACTACCACGGTCACTCCGGTCAGGCGCTTCATGATCAGCGACAGATTGTTGTTGACCGTGGAGAGGTAGGTCTCGAGCGTTGCGGATGCCAGCTCCCGATAGGTGTCGAGTTCGTCGGTGAGCCGTATCAAATGGTCGTAGGCGTCGCGGAAGTACAGCCGTTCGTCCACGGAAATGACCTTTTCCTCGCGGCTCGATAGAAGGTTGAACATCTCGCGCTGGGGTGAGGTCACCCGCCTGATCTGAATCAGGCTGCGCTTCAGTTCAAAGAGCCTCTCCAGTAGCCTCCGATCGGGGTTGGTGACCACCTGGTCTTCGAGGGCGTCAATCTCGTCGCCAAGCAGGTCGAGGATGGGGAAGTAGCTGTCGATAACATCATCGGAAAGGGCCCACAGCAGGTGGTCGGGCCCTATGGCCAAGACTTCGGCCACGCCGGACCGCAGATGCCGGGTCGCCCGCGGATCCCACCATCTGCTGTGATTGGTCAGGAGCAGGCGCCCGCCCAGCACGAAGTCAAGCTCGCGCTCGTAGATCTCGCCGTCATCGAATCCGAGCGAAAACATGACCAGATGGAGCAGGTCTCCGACCTGTTCGATCTTTGCCCGCTGGTCCCGTTCGGCGATGTCCTCGGCCAGGAGCGGATGGAAACCCAGGATGCCGGCCACCCTGGACTTCATTTCAGGCGTGCCGTCACACACGTCCACCCACAGGCGTGCCGTACGCCGCGCCAGCGCCCGCGGCAGCTCTGCCAGGGCAGACTCGCCTTCCCATTCGCGACAGACGCGAGCCTCGATAGTGACGAGGCGAACGACGCCCTCGGCGGACTGGGCGGCGGACTGGGCGGCCGGATCGGCGGTCTGCTGGGCAGATGCCGGCTCGGCCGACAACTCGGCCGCCGCCACCTTCGCAGCTGCCTCTGACTCGGCCCTAGAAGGCGATTTCGCCATGCTGACTCTCCTCCGCTGCCCCGCCTTCGCCCGAGCCGTCTCGGCCGTGCCTGACTCTCAAGACCAGTGCCGGCACGACCGCGACGAGGGTCACGACCGCCGCCACCAGGAATATCCCGACCATGATTGTCGCGGCCTTGGTGGCCGCCCACTGCTCCAGCGCCTGGGCCACGAGGCCATCGTGGATGGACCGATCGCGCAGGTAGGCCGGGATGTATTGCTTGTACTGCTCGCCCGAGCCGTAGATCTCGTTCGAGAGGCGCGTGATCGTGGTGGAACCGTACGCGGTCAGCGCGGCCATGCCGATGGCCATGCCGATCATTCGGGCCACGGTCACCGTCGCCGATGCCGCGCCGAAGGCGGCTCGCCCCGCGGCCTCAACCGCCGCCGTTGACCGCGGCGTAACGGTTAGCCCGAAGCCGAGTCCAAAGACCGCGCCAGACGCCGCGAAGGCGTTGGTGGCCACGTCGGGGGTCCACGTCGACATCCAGACCAGGCCGCCGGTGCTGAGCGCCAGACCGACCAGCGTTAGTAGCCGCAGCGAGATAAGCCTGGCCAGGAACCCTGACGCCAGAGCGCCAATGGCCATGGCCGCGGCGATCGCCCCCAGAACGACGCGCTGCTCCTCGGGACCGCCGTACAGCACCCGGTCGACGAAGACGGCGCCGCCGACGATTGCCGTCGCCAGGCCGTAGCCGGTCAGCAGCGAGATCAGGGCCGCCGAGGAGAAGACTCGATCGGCGAAGAGGCGCGGGTCCAGGAAGGGATACGGCCGGCGCAGGCCGTGCCATATGGCGACCAGCCCGCACAGGATGCCGCCGCCTACCAGGCCGCCCACGGCGACTGCGGTCGGCACGCCGAAAACCTCGTCCGAATTGCCCACGAGCGTAATTCCGGTGAGGATCCCACCGAGCGCGACCGTGAACAGACCAGCCCCGAGCCAGTCGAGCTGGGCGGGCTGACGGCGTGTGTCCCAGCTGGCGCTGGCGGCCCAGGCGATTGCCAGAGCGCAGATGCCGATCGGGACGTTGACGTAGAAGACCCAGCGCCACGCCGGCGCAATGGTTGACACGAGCGGCCCGCCGGCAATGCCCATGTTGGCCAGGGCGGTTTCGGGGTGGATCGTCTCGAGGACGGCCGCACCGACGAACGGCCCGGCGGCCATGCCCAGGAATGTCAGCGCGCCGATGATGCCGAGTGCCCGCGGCCGCGCGTTGCCCTCGAAAAGATGCGAAGCGGCCGCGGTAGCCACTGGGATGATCGCGCCGCCACCAACCGCCTGGACGAGCCGGGCGGCGATCAGCTGGTCGAGGTTCTGGGCGATGCCGGCCAGGAACGAGCCGAGGGTGAAGACGGCAAGGGCGGCAAGAAAGAGGCGCCGGGCGCCCCACAGGTCGGTCAGGCGACCGGCCAGAGGCATCGTCACCACGTACACGAGCAGGTAGCCGTTGATAATCCACGACGCCTTGCGCAGGTCCGTCCAGTTGGCCATCGTGGCCAGGATCTGGGGCAAGGCCACGGCCGTGACCATCAGCTCCAGACCGGCCAGGAAGACGCCGATGCCTAGAACGATCAGCAGCATGTACGAGGTGCGTCGTGACATGTCGTGGAGTGTACGGGCGCCTGGTGGGTGCTGCCTCGATCGTTACGGCGGTGCGGCCCATCTGAGCCTACTATTCGCTGCGCGCCTCGACTCGTATAGGCGCCCGACCCGGGAGACAGCCATGCCAGGCGGAGTCCGCACCAGCCGAATCCCGATAGCCCTCGCGCTCGGCCTGGCCCTACTCGTGGGCGGCTGCGGATCGAGTTCCACCCCGACTGCCAACGGCGGCGGTGAGACCGCCGGCTGTGAGCACTGGTGCGGCAACGGCTCGGGCCGGGTGATCGTAAGTGGCGTCACTACCACGGTCACGGGGGGCGGCTGCTACGACACCGGGGCGGCCGGTATCGAGGCTCGGTTCGGCGACTGGGGCAACACGGGCGTCGCTGACTATCTCACGGTCAGCGGCTATCGGGCCGGCGGCCCAACGCCCACGCCCGCGCCCACCACGAATCCGCTCGCCTCTCCAACCGCCACTGGCCACTTGAACGTGGCGGTCGATGCCAGCGTTGCGGGCCAGAATATCGTCCTCGACACCACCGCCATCGTGACCTTCGCCCCCGACGGCAGCGGCTCCTTCTCCGGCACCGACCTCAACGGCGCCGGCAACGTCACGGGCACCTTCACCTGCTCGTAGGCCGCCTCATGCGCCGCGCTTGACAGCCCCAACCAGGCGTCATAGCATCAACCGGCCTTTATATAAAGGCTCGCTTGTGCGGGGCACACAGCCGCGCGCCCAGACACGAGGCCGCTCACTTTGCCCTCTCCAGCGCACTTCAGGGGCACCGTCGCCGCGATCGTCGACCAACCCGACGATCTGCGCGAGTTGCGCATCTTTCACAAGGCCCTCGCCGACGTGAACCGCCTGCGTATCGTTCGAAGGCTGGCCGAGGGGCCGGCCACCGTAGGCGAGCTCATCGATACGGTCGGGCTCAGCCAGCCGCTCGTCTCCTGGCACGTCGGCCGGCTCAGAGCCGCGGGCGTCGTCGAGACCAGGCGGGCGGGCCGCGAAGTGGTCTGCCAACTCCGACCCAACGTTTTTGGCGAGGTCGCGGAGCGCGAGCGCATCCTCCTGGGAGTGCCGCGGCTCGCGGCTCAGATGCCGACGCAGCCAGCCGAGGCGCACTGAGCGTGGGCGATCAGTCGTTCGTCTCGCAGGCCACGCGAGCCCGAGTGCGCGGCGCAATCACCCCCATCGCGCTGGCTGCCGGGAAGATCGGCCTCACACCCAATGCGCTGACCGTCATCGGTTTCGGGATCTCCGGGATCGCCGCCGCTACCGCCGCTGCCCAGCTATGGCTTCCGGCCGCGGCCCTCGTCCTTTTCGGCGGCTCGTTCGACATGCTGGATGGCGCCCTTGCCCGCGCCCAAAACCGCGTCACCCGTTTCGGGGCCTTCCTCGACTCCACTCTGGATCGTTGGGGCGAGGGCGTCGTCTATATCGGGATTGTCGCGGGCGCCGCGGCTGCCGGCTTCGTGGTCGGAGCGATCCTAGCCGCGGCCGCGGCGGTATCCAGCTTCCAGGTCAGCTACACCCGGGCCAAGGCTGAGAGCCTGGATCTGCACGGCGAAGTGGGTATCGCGCCTCGCGCCGAACGCCTCGTCCTCCTGACCATCGGCCTCGCCCTGGCCGGCTTGGATGGAGGCATCGCCCCGGGCGCACGCGGCCAGTTCTGGCTCGCCGGCGCACTCGGCATCATCTGCGTGACCGCCAGCATCACCGCAGTTCAACGAACCTGGCACGTTCGGACGCAGCTTGGCAATGAGGAGCACGGACCAGAGTGAGCGCCGCCTCGTCGCGGAAGTCGGGCGACACCCCCGAGCCGACCAAGAAGTTCGAAGCGCCCCACCGCCTGAAGAAGGAGACCTTTTTCACTAATCTGGCGGGCCTGACGGCAGTGAGCTTCTGGAAGACGTCGTCCTGGATCGTCGGCCATCTTCCGGCCGGGCCCGTGTATCGGCTTGGCAGCTGGGTGTCGCTGATCGGCTATGCCGCCAGCCCAACACGCCGACGCTGGCTGCGGGCCAACTTTGGCCACGTCCTGGGCATCTCGCCCGATGACAAGGCCGCCCACAAAATGGCTCGGGCTGCATACCTCAACTACTCGCGCTATCTCATGGAGCTGATGCGGCTGCCTTGGCTCAAGAAGGAGCAGCAGGATCAGCTGCTCGAGGTTCGCAGCCTCGATCGGTTCTTTGAGATCTACCGTGAGTCCAAGGGCATCGTCCTCGTCGCCGCCCACCTCGGCAACAACGAGGCCGCCGCAGCGGGCTTCGCCAAGCACGGCCTGGTGATCAACGTCGTGGGTGACGACAGCTCCTACCGGCAGCTGTACGACCTGTTCGAGCGCCAGCGCGAAAGCTGGGGCGTCAAGATGATCGCCTGGCGCAACCTGCGCGGTGTGTTCGGCGCCCTGAAGCGCCATGAGGGCCTCGTCCTGCTGGTGGACTGGGGTTATCGAGAGGACGGCATCCCGGTCAAGATGTTCGGGTCGTGGACCACGCTACCGGCCGGCCCCGCAATACTCGCGGCCAAACACGGCTCCGCGATCGTGCCGTTCTCGATCAATCGACTGCCCGACGGAACCTTCCGGGCCGCCGCCGACGAGCCCATCCTGGTGCCCTCCAACTCCCCGGCCGACCTCGCCATCGCGACGCAGAAGATCGCGACGGCCCTGGAAGCCCAGATTTCACCCGCGCCGGAGCAGTGGTATATCTTCAAGCCGATCTGGCCCGAGACTGCCGCGGAACAGGTGGCACTCGAGGCCCGGCACCGCGCCGCCATGGCTAACGACGCCGAGCCAGGTCGGCCTGGCTTAGGCGCCGCACCGGCGCAGCAAGCGGAGAAATGACCGGCCGGGCGTCCCCCGCATCTGGCACCAACACGGCTCCTCGTCACGGCCTGCGACGCAGGGCGGTCGACGAGTTGATCGCGTTCGCCGCCATCGGTGGCCTCAAGCTGGTCCTGCACCTGCCCGAGAAGCCGCTGTGGCGGCTGGCCGATCTGGCCGGCGGGATTTCGTATCGCGTCTCGGCCGTCCGCCGCGACCGCGCCCGCCGGAACTTGCGGCGCATCGTCGAGTGGATGGCGGCGCACGGCCAGGGAGACGAGTCTTACCGCCGGGCCGCCTCGGACCCCAGGGCTCTCGAGGAAATCGTCCGCTCGGCCTTCCGCAACCACGCCCGCTATTACGTAGAGATGGCCCGAGCCCCCCGATGCAACACGCGCTGGGTGAGCGAGCGGATGATCGTGGAAACGCCCGCTGAGGCCGATTCGCTTCTCACGGAGCGGCGGGCCTTGATCCTGGTCGGCATGCACTTCGGGGCCATCGAGATGCCCGGCTTCTATGCCGTGAGCCGGTTGGGTGAGATCGTGGCCCCCATGGAAGCGGTTGCCAACGCCCGCATCCAGCGCTACATCTTCTCGACTCGGGCAACCATCGGCACCCGAATCGTGAGCCTGGAGGCGGCCGGGCACGAGCTGCTCGCGGCCCTGAGGCGCAACGAGCCGGTGGGTCTCGTGGCCGATCGCGACATCACAGGCGGTGGCATCGAGGTGGAGATGTTCGGCGGCAAGACCAAGATCCCGGCCGGGCCGGTTATCCTCGCGGTCGAAACCGGGGCGCCGATATACGTGGCAACCGTGCGGCGGGCAGGCTCGGGCCGCTATCTTGGCAGGGTGTGGCCGCTGGCCACGCCTGAAGGCGCCACCCGTCGCGAGCGAAGCCGGGCCATGGCCCGGGAGGAAGCGCGGGCATTTGAGCAGATGATCATCGACGCCCCCGAGCAGTGGCTGGCCCTGTTCCACCCAATCTGGCCCGACCTGGAGCAGTCGACAATGCAAGACGGAAAAGGCGCGTGAGGCCGGACCGAACTCCTGGCGAGACTCCTGGCGCGACCGCTGGCGAGACCGCTGGCGAGACGCCGGGCTCTGCGCGGAAGCTCGGCCAGGCTGACATGCACATCCATTCGATGGCCTCGGATGGCTGCGCCTCGGCCGTCCGGATCCTCGACTACGCGGAAGGCCAGACAGACCTGGACGTCATCGCCATTGCCGACCACGAGAGAATCGAGGCCGCGGTGGAGTGTCAGCGCCTGGCGCTCGAGCGCGGCAGCCGCATTGACGTGGTGATCGGCGAAGAGGTCACGACTCGCAGCGGTCACCTCCTCGGACTGTTCCTGCAAGCCCGGCTGAAACGTAACCAGCGCCTGGAGATCACGGTCGCCGAAATCCACGAGCAAGGCGGGCTGGCAATCGTGCCCCACCCCTTCTCTGCCTTTACCAAGGGCATGCGCAAGCACGCCATCATGCGCATCCATAACTCAACGGACCCGCTCCTTTATTGGGACGCGCTGGAGGGCTACAACCCGTCTACCGCCGGGCGCTACGGCCGCAGCGCTACGATCCGCCTGGCCGGGCAGCTGGGCCTGCCGCTGGTAGGCAACAGCGACAGCCACACCCTCGACACTATCGGCGACGGTCGGACCCACTTCCCGGGCTCCACCGCGGACGACTACCGGCGGGCCATCGACGAAGGCACGACCAGCGGCTCCTGCATCGATTGGGGCTTCATACGCGAGACGCACATCTACAGCCGCCAGGTGCGCAAGCAGGCCCGCGACGTAGCCCGTTGGGGGCGCCGTCATGTCCTCCGCGACGGCACGCCACGCGACCTGGGCGTGCCCTCGGATCAACTCGAGACGCAGGCTGCCCAGGAAGCCGAGTACCTTTCTCGCCGTGGTCGCGACCACCACACGGCTAAGGCGACGGGACGGCGCGGGAAAGAGGAGCCGACGGCGTGAAGATCGGCCTCGTGACCCCCTACGTCTACCCGGTTCCTGGCGGGGTCAACGAGCATGTCCGCTTCCTGTACGAGAACCTGCGGATGCGCGGCCACGACGTCCGGATCTTGACCAGCAGCCACGGCCTGCAGCGCTCGTCCGAGGGCGACGTTATTCGCATCGGCAAGGGCTTCAGTGTCCCGAGCAACGGCTCGATGGGGACCATCACGCTCTCACCGCGATACGTCTCGCAGGTCCAGAGGGTTCTGGACCGGGAGCACTTCGATCTGCTCCACTTCCACGAGCCGTTCGTGCCGTTCCTGTCACTCGTGGTGCTGCGCCAGTCTGCGAGCGTCAACATCGCCACGTTCCACGCTTACGCCGGCTTCTCGCCGGCCATGGAGTTGGGCAAGCGGACGCTCTCCAGCTACGCCGACCGGCTCCACGGCCGAATCGCGGTCAGCGCGGCGGCCCGGCATTTCGCGGACCGCTTCTTTCCCGGCGACTTCAAGGTCATCCCCAACGGCGTCAACGTCGGCCGATACCAGCGCGCGGTGCCGATTGCTCGCTGGCAGGACGGCTGCGCCAACATCCTTTTCGTGGGCCGTCTGGAGGATCGCAAGGGCCTTCCTCACCTGCTCAAAGCATTCCGCCTGGTACGCAAGAGCGGCATCGAATGCCGGCTCCTGGTCGTGGGCGCAGGTCCGCAGGAACGGGAAGCGCGCCGCTACGTCATGACCCGCGGTCTGCAGAACGTCGAGTTCCTGGGCCGAGTCAGCGACGCCGAGAAGGCCCAACTCTTCAAGACCGCCGATGTCTTCGTCTCTCCGGCAACGGGCCGGGAGTCGTTCGGCATCGTCCTGCTCGAGGCAATGGCCGCCGGAACGCCGATCGTGTGCAGCGACATCCACGGCTACAAGGGCGTGGTCCAGCGTGGCCGCCAGGCGTTGCTCGTTCCGCCACGTGACGCCAAGAGCCTTGCCGCCGGCATCTCGGAGTTGCTGGCCGATCCGGTGCTGCGAGCCCGAATGGGCGCCGCCGGCCAGGAACGGGCGGAGCAGTTCAGCTGGGAACGCGTCACGGCCAGGGTGGAGGCCTACTACGGCTTCGTCATCCGTCGACTGGCGGCCCAGGGCCAGCTCCCCAGCGGCTATTCGGCCGAGATCCCACCGGCCTCTCACACGGGATTCGATCACGAGGAATAGCGAGCCATAGAGAGCTAGCCAGCCCGCGCGCCACCAGACGCTAGGGGACGTCGGTGCCTTTCGATTGGCTCGAATCCTTGGTCGTGGCCGGGCCGTCGCCCGACTTCGACTCGTCCGGGGCGCCCCCGCCTCCAGTTGACGCGGCGTCCTCGGCGGCGGGTGCGACCGGGCCCGCGTCCAGCAGCCGCCTGGACCGGCGCCAGCCGACCACGATGCGACGCTCCCAGGCAACCCAGGCCGCCATGCCGGCCACGAACAGGGCCAACAGGGCCGCACTGATGCCGTAGACGCTTATCAGCTTGACCGACTCCGAAACCTGCAGGTTCACCGAGAATTGGAAGCCGAACAGCCATGTCGGAAGCGGGGCGTAATAGATGCCGATGATCTTGGACGGCAGCCATAGGCCAGAAACGTCGGGATATAGCGCCACGAAGACCATCGCGGCGATGACGCAGACGCCCAGGACAAAGCGGCGCGGGTTTCGAGCAGTAAGGGCAAAGTAGGACAACACCAGGCCCAGCAGGCCGAGGAAGATCGCCAGCAAGTCGGGCGGCAAAGCGGCGTGGATCAGGACGTCGTTTGGCCCGCTCAGGCTCAGCCAGCCGACGAGGCCGAGGCCGAGGGCAACGGGCGCGAGGAGCTGGAGTATCCAATTGCGATCTTCGATGCCCTCTTCCTGGCGACGCTCAAGGCGCCATAGCACCGCGGACAGCACGACGAGCGCCGCGATCACAACCAGGGCGATCAGGAACATTCGTGATGTGATGACGACGTCACCTGTGCCCGTCCCACAGGCCGTATTGCCGAAAAAGTCGCCGGTGTTCACGCGAGCAAGTCCGCAAAGTGCCGGCTTGAGGAGCCACATAACGCCTGGGAAGAGCAACGCCGCAGCCGCGGCCACTCTGGCCAGCAGCCATGTCCGACGCGACGGTCCGTGCCACAGCTCTGCCAGGAAGTAAGCCAGGGCCATCAGGAAGAAGGGCAAGGCCGTGTAGAAGTGGTATTGGAACGCAGCCCGGTCTATGCGAGCCCAGGAGAGCCACTGCCAGAAGAAGGCCACGGCAATTAAGGCCAGACCGAGGCTCCGCCGCTTGAAGGCCTGCCAGGTGATGAACGCCATGCCGAAGATCGCCATCCACCACAGCGCCGGATTACCGCCGTCGTGGATCCAAGACGACATGCCGGGCACGTCGCCGCCGCTGTCGAACCAGACCGGCTTGAGGTCCATCGGCCAGGCCCACCAGGGCGAGGACGCCGCGTGCGGCTGGCGCAGGTCGTTGTGGTAGGTGTACATCGAGGTGGTCAGGTCCCAGAGCGTCTGCCCGGTATGGCCGGCCGGCCAGGCGTTGTCACACACCGCAGCCTGCTTATCGAAGTGCAGGCAGGCGATCATCGGCAGCGGGCCCGTGGCGTTGGGGCCGGAGTCGATCTGGGTCTGCCACGGCACGGCCCATGGAATGTACAAGAGGATGTACACGATGAAGGGCAGTACGAGGAGGCAGAGACCCATCCAGGCGGCCGGAAGCCCGTGGCCCGAGCCGAGCCTCAGCCAGCCCTTGGGCGCGGGCGCGGCTGGTTCTGCGAACGAGGCCAGGCTGCCCGGCCGCGGAGGGACCGCGAGCGGCCCAAAGCCCATCCGGCCCCCAACCCAGAAGGCCAGACCGGCCGCGATGCCCAGGCTAATACCGCCGGCGCCGACCTCGAGCAGCGTGCCGCTCATTCGAACCAGTCCCAGCCCACCGGCCATCGCGCCTATCACGACCGGCGCCCCAATACCGAAGTACAGCTCTTCCCGAGTCCAGGCGACCGGGTGGTAGGCGTTGGCGGCGGCGGCCAGCGACGTAACCGCCAGCATGATGATGAAGAAGGTGTAGTTGGGGGCGCCGTTCTGTAGCGATCCCGGCGAGAACGTCAGTCCGACGGCGAAGAGGATGCCCGCGACGACGGCCGTTGCGACGCCGGCGAAGACCTTGTCGGGCACGAGTCGCGTCCTGATGACCCACATGGTGCCGGCCAACACAACGCCGACCGCGGCCAGCATGAAGAGCGCCGTCAGGGGCACGTTGCCCGTTCCCGGTGCGTACTTCATCTCGTTGGTGGCCATGTAACCCAGCACGCCCGTTCCGGCGGCCAGGCCCACGATCGTGAGCAGCCGTCCCAGCGCGGACCGGATCAGGATCAGAACGCCGATGCTGGCGATGGCATATAGCGCGACCCATTTCGCGGACAGGGCCAGGCCAAGGACCACCCCCAGGAGCGGCATTCCGAGCCAGAAGGCATAGCGGCGCTTCCCGCCGTCGAGCCACAGGAGGGCGAAGATCACGTAGGCCAAGAGCAGGAGGCCGCCCACATACGTGTCATTCATGGCGATCCGCGATTGGGCGAAGAGCATCCCGTCCATGAGCGTGAATGCCGCCACCAGGAGCCCAACCGTGCGCCGCCGGAACAGGATCCGGGCCAGCAGGTACATGCCGACGGCCATCAGCGTGCCGAACAGAACGCCGACGAGTCGCCACGAGAAGGCGAACTGGCCGACATCGACGGAAGCCATCGAGCCATCAGGGGCGAATGCGAGAAGCGCCGCGTGGTTGACATCGGGCATCTGCGGGCTCGAGTCGAGGCCGATCGCCACCGGCTCGAAGGGCAGCTTGGCATCGGAGAAGACGGCATCACCGTTCGTCTCGATCGCATAGATGGTCCAGCC
>JAYUDR010000241.1:0-3600 GCA_043739665.1 Chloroflexota bacterium | reverse complement strand
GACCGTCGTGCAGGTCCGAGCCGATACGCCGCCGTTCCAGCTCATTGAGGGCCGTCGTTCGCGCCGCCGCGCGGCGGAGCCGATCGTGGAGCCCGGCGTTCTGGTCGAGCAGCCCCGAGAGCTCGCGAACCCGCTCGCGTAGCTCGGAGTCCTGGCTGATGATCTTCTGGCTGCCCTGTCGCACGACGGTGGCCAGCGCCAGGAACGCAAGCAAGGCCGCCACCGCAACGAGACCCCAGGCTACCAACTTGTCTTGGTTGACCTCCGCTTCCAATTCGGCTGGGTCCTGGTACAGCTCGGCGACGGCGATGATCAGCGACGATCGGTTGGCTCGGATCGGCAGGTAGATCTCGAGCAGGTGGCTCCACTGCTGCCGCTCGTAGATGTTTTCGGGATCGGTCAGATTGCTGATGTCACCTGTGACGACGCCCTGCGCCGCCTTCCCTCGGTCGCCGTCCATGGCGAACTTGCGGCCCATGAGGTCTGGGTTCGGGCTGTAGAGGATCCGGCCATCGGTCGACCAGATCCGGAACGCAACGACCCGCTGCCGGACCGGTGAGTTGGTGAGGAGCGACTGGAGCGCGTCAATTTCGGGTTGAGTAAGGCTGGGACTGCCGGCAAGCGACTGCAACTCCGGCGCCACGAAGCTCTCGACGTACAGCGCGGTGACCGACGTCGTTCGGTTGATGGCGCTTGTCTCGATCAGCTGCCCCAGAACCCAGGCGACGGCCGCGCCCCCAACCACGACCACGGCCAGGCTGACGAGTAGGAAGCGGCGAGCCAGAGACAGGTGGCCCAGGGCGGATCGAAGGCGCCCCATTCTGTGACCGCCTGCCCTGGCGTGGATCTTGCCAACGAGACTAGCCGCCCTATGTCGGAGCACGGTCTCCTCCAGTGCCTTGGTTTCGGCAATTGTAGGAGGGGGCTGGGCCGACCGGAACGGATGCCGACCGAAACGGATATGGACCTGAGCCCGTGCCGGTATCAGACCAAGGTCCGTCCGTCTTTGGAACCCAGGGCCGTGGCGGCCGCCCAGGTGGGGAGCCACCTTGTTCGTAGCGGAGATACCGCAATACAGATCGAACAAACTGAGGTTCTTGAAATGAACAGACCCAACCTTACGAGGACGTCCATCGGGACGGCCGCCGGCCTCCTCCTCATTGCGGCCGTCGTCGGGGCATGCAGCAGCGGCACTGCCGCAGGTCCATACGGTGCCTCAGCGACGCAAGCCGTGGCCGGCGCGACACAAGCTGCGGCTGTGACGCCGGTTCCGGCCGTGGCGACACCTGCAGCGGCCAGCCAGGCCCCGGCCGGAGCCGCGGTAACCCTCCTTGCCAAGGCCATCGGTAGCCAGACGCTTCTGGTTGCGGGCGCAAACGGGATGACGGTCTACACGTTCACCAAAGACACCGTCGGCAGCGGAGTCAGCACCTGCACCGGCGGCTGCCTGACAAAGTGGCCGGCCGTAACAGTCGCCGCCGGGGCCAAGCCGACTGCGGGCGACGGAGTCTCAGGCATGCTCGCAACGATCACCCGCACCGACGACGGGACCCTCCAGGTCACCTATAACGGCCTGCCGCTCTACTTCTTCCAGGGCGACAAGGCACCGGGCGACACCACCGGCAGCTACCCCAACTGGAATCTAGTCAAGCCCTGACAGATGAGCCCGGGCGAGTCCGTGCCACGGATTCGCCCGGGTCTTTTTCATGTAAAGGTCGACACCATGACCACGAAACTTGCTACAGCCGGCGGGCGATTCCGCCGAAAGCGGACCCTGCTTGTGGTCATCGCCATCTTCGTAGTGGCCGCGATTGCAGCCGGCGGCTACGGACTCTGGTACATCCTCATCGGACCCGCCGGTCCGGCGGCGGTGAGCGACGCCGCCCCGGTGATCCCCGCCGGCGTCTCGGTTTCTGCGCCTGCCACTTTCGACGGCTCCTGGCAGGTCAACCAAAGCCTCGGCTCGATCACCGACTTCAGTTCATCCTGGGTCGGCTATCGCGTCCAGGAGCAACTTGCGGGCGTGGGCGGCCACACCGCCGTCGGCCGAACTCCCAAGGTCACCGGATCGCTGACTCTGGGCCGATCGACGCTGAGCGCCGTGTCCATAACCGCCGATCTCACGGTTCTGGCCAGCGACGATCCCCAGCGAGACGATCAGCTCCGCCGCCAGGCAATCAAGACGGACAGCTTCCCAACGGCGACCTTCACCCTCAACCGTCCGATCGACCTTGGGGCGCTGCCTGATGACGGAAAGATCGTTGCCGTCAGCGCCACCGGCAGCCTGACGATCCACGGCACCACCAAGACCGTCCAGGTCGCCCTCCAGGCGCAACGGCAAGGCGGGATTATCGCCGTCGCCGGCTCGCTGCCGATCGTGTTCGCCGACTACGGCTTCTCCGGTCCGAGTTCCTTCGCGGTTGTGTCGGTCAACGATCACGGGCTCATGGAAATGCACCTTCTCTTCACTCATGTCTGACATCGCAGAGATCTCCGAAGACCGGGATCCCGGGCGTTCCAGAGGCCACGAGTGGGTCAAGGATTTGTCGCGGCGCCGACGACCCCAAATCCGGCTCGCCGGCCACCGCACTGAGGGGACGCCCCGAACCTCATCCTCGCTCACGTCGCGTCACTCGCGAAGGCGCGCGTGACCGGCGTGAACGGCGTGACCGGCGTGCCCGGCGTGCCCGGCGTGACCGGCCCGCGGCTCGCGTCCCGCGCGGCGAGTCCCGAACACTGCCGCGGACTGTGTATCTGGTCAGACTTGCGCCCCATGAGAGTTGGAGCAGACGACGGGGCGAGAGGTCGGGCCCGACTGCGTCGAGCCGTATCGCTCGGGTCATTGGCCGCTCCGCAAGCCCGCGTCTGAGCGTGGCTCGGATCCCTGGCGGTCGCACGCCGCGTCACCACCAGCTGCCGGGCCGCGACGGGTTGGCTAACTTTCACTCCAGGCAAGTTTGACCAGAAAGCGATGCCGGACTCAGGCGACGGGGCCGCGGCGATGCCCGTGAGGAAGGTCCGAACCGACCACTTCAATCGCTGCTCGCCGGGACCGGTCAACTGGGAACGAAAGGCGGTCAGGTAGGAACGCCTCGCCCGCTCGCCGGCGTCCAGCGCGGGCTAGGACGAACCCGTCACCAACGAGGCGAGCCGTGGCCGAAGGCTCGGCGACCCGGCGCATCGTGAGGGCCGCTGTTCCGACCTCACGCTGTTCAGAGACACCGTCATCGCCGGGCGGTCACGAGGCGGATCAGCCAGACGACGACCCAGCCGGCCGCGAGCGACCCGGCGATGGCCCGCGACCGCAGCCCCATCGTCAGCCCGGGCGCCAGCTCATCGATCCCGAGGGCAAATGCGGCGGCTCCGACGACCGTGAGTGGTCCGAGCGGGTGGAACGCCACGCTCTCGCCCAGCCGACCGTGCAGCGCGGCGCTCCACGATCTCGTCAGCCCGCATGTAGGGCACGGCAATCCGGTGAGCCGCCGGAACGGACAGAAGACGGGGCCGCGACTTAGAGGGCCGGCGGGGATCAGCCATGCGACAAGGATCGCGAGGCCGGCGAGGCGCCGGTAGGGGATGGGGTCGGGCCGCGCGCGGCCC
>JAYUDR010000240.1:0-9135 GCA_043739665.1 Chloroflexota bacterium | reverse complement strand
GGCCGCACGATGCGCCCCAGCTCGGCGATGAGCGGTCCGGGATCGTCGAAGTGGTGAAGCACTCGGACGCAGACCGCGACATCGAAGGTGGCTTCGGGGAAGGGCAGCGCGAGGGCGTCGCCGAGGCGCACCTCAAACCTCTGATCGCCGCTTAGCGCCTCATTGGCCGCCCTGACGTGGACTTCCGACGAGTCGAGGAGGACGACCCTGTCGTAGCCGCCATACTCACCGGCCAGTCGGCCAAAGCCGGCCCCAACCTCAATGAGCCTCGCACCCCTCGCCGGCAGCAAGGCGCGCAGGGCTATCCGGTCGCAGGCATCCTCATAGGTTCGGGCGGCCCAGAAAACATCCCGATAGCGCAGATCCTCGTAGGTTGCGAGGGGCTGGCGAGTCGGGTCAGTGGCGGTCACGCGGCTCCGCGCGCCGCCCAATCAGGACGGACTTGCGGCGCCGACCGCCCGGCGATGGACGGCGAAGTCGTCAGCGTAGCCAGACCAGCCGCAATCGCAGCGGACGACGTTCGTCCGGGCGTTGTACTCCTCGATCAGGTGAGACTTCGCCGGCCGGAGAGGGTTTGGGGTGACCGGCGTGCGGACAGGCCGAGCCATGGTTCCTCCTCGATCTCCCATCTCTGGCATCGCCGACGATTACGACCACCACGCGACCGTAAACTGACGCTTTCGCGAGCATTTCGGCAACTGAAACGCCATTTGGGGAGTGGCCTACATTCTAGCAGAGGTGCCGCTATGGCCCTGACGCGAGCCGAACGGGCGCTCCCTCGACGAGTTGCCGCCGCGGTTTCGCCTGCCGAAACGGATACGTCTCGGCCGTCTGGCGGAGCCCTTCCGGAACCCGCCGGCTCCCACAGGGCCAGATTCACACAGTTGCGAGGAGAAAGGGCGGCCGGTAAGTGCGTCCGCCGCTGCAATACCATCTGGTCACGCCCCTGGCCGGGGTGTAGTCTGCGATCGTTCTTATCGGCCTCGGGCGCCGTCATGACGGCCGAACGGAGCGTGGTATCCGGCAGTCCCGCCGGGACGAGCTGGTCAAGTTGGAGAAGGAGGCTCTGATCGTGCTGAATGAGATCATGGCGAAGCTCACCAAGAACGAGAAGATGATCGGAATCGGTGCTGTCGTCGTGGCCGTGGCGTGGGTGCTTGGTCTTGTCATCACCAGCGGTTGGTACGGCTCCTCAGGCGCGCAGACGACCGACCTGCTGGCCGTAGCCGCGGCCGTTGCAGCCGTCGTCGTGCTCTACCTCAAGTACGCGCCCAATACAAACATCACCTGGCCGGCGCCGTTGCCCACGATGTTCCTTGTGCTCGGCGCAGTAGCAGGTGTCGCTGCGCTCATCGGCCTCCTCCAGGCTTTCACCTTCGATCCTTACGCCGGCTACGGCGCCCTGCTTGGCGCGGCCGGCGTCGGCAAGCCGATCACGATCTACCTAGTCGCCGCGGGCGTCGTTGTTGGCGCGGCCCTCATGGCCTACGCCGCCTACCTCGATTGGACGGCCAGCAAGACGGCCGCCTGAACACTCGCAAACACAGAGGCGGTCGCCTTCGGGCGGCCGCCTCTTCTTATGTGGCGAGGGCGCTGTGCCAGAGGATCGCTAGGCGCCGGGTATTACGGTTCCTTCGGCCTGGACGAGGCGGAAGCAGTCGGAGCAGTAGACCGGCCGTTCCATGTTCGGCTTAAACGGGACCTGGGCTTGGTTGCCACAGCGCGAGCAGACGACGGCGAAGTACTCACGCGGTCCGCCGCCGCCCCCACGACTCACGCCCTCTCCGCCCTCACGCGTGGATCGCCGAGCCGCGCGGCAGCCCGGGCAGCGCTTGGGGTCTGAGACGAACCCCTTCGTCTTGTAGTACTCCTGGTCCTCGGCCGAGTGGACGAACTCGGCGTCGCAGTCAACACAGGTCAGGGTTCGATCGATGTAGGACACGATTCTCCTCCCGGAGCCACAGGTTCCGAGCCGAGCGGCCTGGAGGACAGGCGAACCTCGTTTGTGCCGGCGTCGCGGAATGCTCCTGAGGGGCTGGTGGACCCGGCCGGCGGGGTTCGGTTCTGGCCTGCCTGTCTGGGACGCACCGGCAGGATCGCAGCCTAGCACCCGGTCCGGCTGGGCCGGATACCGGTTCCGGATCGTCCGGCAGGGTGAAACAGGGCCCCCATCGACGTTCACCCAGGTTTGCGCGGAGCCAGTCTGACGGCCAATTCGCGGGCGTCGTATACGCAACGCCAGAACCTGGCAAAATCGCCCTGATGCTGCGCTTGCTTCACACTGCCGACATCCACCTCGGGGCCAGGCATACGGACCTGGGTGAGCGTGCGGCTGTGCTCCGCGAGCGCCAGTTCGCCGCATTCCGGGCCTCTGTTGACCTCGCCCTCGCCGAGGACGTTGACATGTTCCTGGTGGCCGGGGATCTTTTCGATTCGAATACTCAGCCGCGACGTTCGGTCGAGCGCGTTGCCGCTGAATTCGGACGCCTGGCTAAGGCAAGCATTCGGACCGTCATCATTCCTGGCACCCACGATGTCTACGACCGCGCCTCGATCTATCGCTCCTACGACCTGGCCAGCATGGCCCGCGCCGCCAGCGGCTGGGTCGTGGTCCTGACGCCCAACTTGCCGGAAATCGTGTTCCCGTCGCTCGACGCAATCATCTACGGTCGCGTTTTCGACACGAAGCGTTCGCCCCGCAGCCCCCTGGCCGGTCTCGATGCCAGGGCAGACACGCGGGCTTCCTGGAAGATCGGCATGGTCCACGGCGCCCTCGCCATTCCCGGCCGGACCGACGCTGATCTCGTTGTCTTCACGGACGATGAGATCGCCCGGACCGGACTCGACTACCTGGCCCTGGGCCACTGGCATTCGGCCATGGAAGGCCGTGCCGGGAACGTCTCCTACGCTTACTCCGGCGCCCCGGAGCCAGTTGCCATCGATCAAGACGGCGCAGGTCAGGTATTGCTCGTCACGCTGGACGATCGAAGCGGCACGCACGTCGTTTCCATCGAGCCGAGGCGGGTCGGCCAAACGCGGGTTGAGAAGTTGGAGCTGGACGTCAGCGGCGTTGGCAGCCAGCCGGACCTGATAGAGGCGGTCGGCCGTCATGCCGATCCGAACCTCGTCTTCGACGTGCGGTTGACCGGCCTCTACCCCGACGAGCTGGACCTCGATCTGGATGAGATCGAGCGGGCGCTCTCGCCCTCGTTCTTGCGCTTCCGAATTCGCGACGTGTCTATCCCGGGCGCGCCTGAGGGGGTGGCGCCGCCTCCGGATACCGTCGTTGGGGCCTTCCTGCGGATCGTTCAGGATCGAATGACTGAGCTTGAGGGCGGCACTCCGACCGATGGCCAGGTCAAGTCGCCCATCGCCGCCGCGAATCTGGACCCGTCTGAAGAGCTGGCCGATCTGCGAGAGGTGCTGCGGCTTGGCCGCCACCTCCTCGAGGGCCGGCAGGTGACGCTGTGAGTTGGAGCGGCGACCGATGAGGATCACGCGCCTGCAGCTGCACGAGTTCGGCCGGCATCGCGATCTCGATATCGAGTTGGCTGCCGGTTTCACGATCATTCGCGGCCCCAACGAAGCCGGCAAGTCGACGATCCAGCGCGCTTTGGAATTGGCCCTCTTCCGCAAGCCGACGGCCAGCACTTCCGAGCTGGACACTCTCCGGTCCTGGGGTGCAGCCGACGACCAGCGCTCGGCAACCCGCCTGGAGTTCGTAATCGACGATGAGACCGGCGCCGACGGCCAAATTGTTACCCGCCACGGAGTCCTCGAGAAGGAGTTCCGGGGCCAGCGCGGACGTGTCGCCCTGCAGGTCGGCGACGACATGTATACGGACCCGGCCAAGGCCGAGGAGATCATTGCCGAGCTGACCGGCATTCCCAACGAAGCCTTTTTCCGATCCACCGCGTCGATCCGTCACCAGGAACTCGAGGACCTCGATCGCGACGAAGGCGCCTTGCGTGATCGTTTGCAGGCCAGCATCGGCGGCGGTGACAAAGGCTCATCTCGCGCCAAGGCTCGTCTCGAGGATGCCGTGCGCGGGCTGAGGTCGCGCGGCGACAAGAATCCCGGCCGGCTCAAGATCGCCGAGGAGGCGGTCTCGCGGGCCGAGCAGGCACTCAAGAGCGGCGAGGCCGCGCTGGGGAAGCTTGAGCTGGACCGAGACGCCCTCGTTCAGGCCCTTGATGCCCGGTTGCGGGCCGAGATAGCCCTGACTGAGAGCCGCAACATGCTCGAGGCGGCCCGTCAGGGGGAGCGGCTGCGCACTGACAGGGCCGTCATCGGGGAGCGCTTCGAGCGCTATCGCCAGGCAGCCGAGGCTCAGCTGCACCTGCAAGAACTGGAGGCGATGCCGGAGCGGTCACTCTCGAGCCTTCGAGAACAACTGGAACGGATGAGGACACTTCAGAGTCGGGTTTCCATAATGACGGAGACCCTCCGGGAGGATCTTGGGCCGGAAGTCCAGCCTGACGAGCCGGAGCTAACGTTTGCGAGTGGCGGCGTCGCTGCGCTGGCGCTCTTGTTCGCCGGCATGGCGGCGATCGTGGTTGGCCTGGCGCTATCGCCCGCCTTGTTCGTCGTCGCAGCCGTCCTCGTCATCGCGGCTCTTATTGCATTCAAGCGCTTCTGGGAGCGACGGTCGGTCGCCATGAACGTCCGCCATGTCAACGAGTCCCGGCAGCGGGACCGCACGTTGCGTCGCCAGGGACGCGTCGGGACCGAGGAAGGCGTTCGGGTGGCGACGTCGGGTGTCCAGAACATCCTGCGCGAGCTTGGCGTTCACGACGTTGCCTCTGCCGAGAATCTCATGGCCGGCGAGCAGTCGCGACGCCAGGAGATCGCCACGCTGCAGGTCCAGGTCTCCGCCCTGATGGCCGGACAGAGCGGCGGCAGCATTGGGGATCTGCGCGACAGGGCGGCGCTGGAGATGGAGCAGAAGACGGCCGCGCTCGACGCGCTTGGGCCGTTGGCCAGCGACGCTCGTGCCCGCGAACGGCTTGAGGCTGAGGTACGAGATCGCCACGTGGTCCTGGAGCGATCCCGCGATGCCGAGGCGGGTGCGAGTGCCCGTGTTGACGCCAACCCGGTGGACGCGGAGCAGGTTGCGGGCGAGGCGGAGCGCCTCGTAACTTGGCGCGACCAACTGGCCGCCTTGCAGCGTCGGGTGCGCATCTACGAGACCACGCTGGCCGGGGTCAACGCCGCCGAAGGCCTGACCATGCGCAAGGCGACGCGTTTCCTCGAGCAGCAGGTCGGCCGCGACATTGCCCGGCTGACCGGTGATCGCTACCGGCGGGTGAGCATCGACGACCAGACCCTGGATATCCAGGTTTGGGCGCCGGAGCGGGACAATTGGGTTCCCGCCAGCCGGTTGAGCAAGGGCACGATAGACCAGGTCTTCCTGGCGGCCCGGATCGGACTCGTCCGCCTCGTCACGCAGGGTCGCCGGCCGCCGCTGATTCTCGACGATCCGTTTGTAACGTTCGATGACACGCGCGCCGCTCGTGCCGCACTTCTGCTACGAGAAATCTCGTCGGACTTCCAGGTCATTTATCTGGCGTGTTCGAACCGCTATGACGGCCTGGCCGACTCGATCGTGGAGCTGCCAGGCCCACCCGAGACGGAGCCATCCTTGCCCGCGACCCCGACCGAAGAGGTCGCCACCGGCGAGGCTCCTGCGGGCGAGGCTCCTGCGGGCGAGGCTCCTGCGGGCGACGGACACGAGGCGTAGCGATGGCCGGCGAGATCCCGGACGGCCTGGCAATCGAGCAGATTTGGGTCGCCGAGTGCGACTACGGGCCCGATGTCGCCGAGCGGCGAGCGCCGGTTCGGAGTCGTCACCTGGCCCGCATCGGAGAGCTAAAGGCCGCCGGAGTCATCGTCGACGCGGGCGCCTTCGCAGACATGTCGGGTTCGTTGATCCTGCTGCGTGCTCCGAGCGAGAAAGCGGCGCGGGCCGTGCTCGAGGCTGACGTGTACTGGCAGGCCGGCGTCTGGTCTGGTTTCCGCATCCGGGCCTACGGCCACGTCGTCCGACAGGACGAATTAGCGGCCGACTAAACCCTCAGGTCACCTATTCCGCCTACCGCCTAGGGGAACGTGATCTGAGCCGTGAGGTCGGGACGCTGACTGTCTGCCGAGGTATTCCTGAGCTTGAGCAGGTAAGCCTTCGTTGGGTCTACGTTGTAGTTGTACGCCGGGTTGATGTATGTGACAGCGCTGTAGTGGCGATTGTCCACCGCAACCGCAGGCGGAGTCGTCACGTCGGAGAGGGACATGTCGACGTCGGCGTTGATCGTGGTCCAGGACGCCTGAACGTTGATGGGCCCGGCGGCGCGAGGCTTGAAGCTGGCGCTGAAGCCGTTGAGGGCCTCGGCCACGTTGGGGCTGGAGCTACCCTGGAAGCGGCCGTGGTTGAGTGTGATCTTTGGGGTGACCGCCGGCCAGGTGAAGGTTATGTCGACGGTCGGGTGGGAGTTGGCGTAGCCCACGATAGTCACGATCCAGGTGTTGTGTGCTGCGTCGGCCGCACCCTTGAGGAAGTTGGGCAGGCCGCCGACCTTGCAATTGAAGTCGCCGGCATCGACCTTGGCGCACAGCTTCGTGGAGCCGCCGGCGGACGTCTTGGTAACCGCGTATGTCACAGGACCGACGCCATCGCTCACAAATGTGAATGTTCGGGCTGTGCCGTTCTTGTCATTGGCGGCGTCGAGAGCGAGACCGGTAAAGGTGATCGTTGCCGGGGAGCTGGGGCCGAGCTTTGGCGTCGGCGCGGGAGTGCCACTTGGACCCTGGCTACCGCCGGGTGTGTGGCTGGCGGGGTTTCCGGAGGCGTCGGCTGGGGCCTGCGATCCCTCGCTGATGGCACTCGAACCAGGGCTCGAGGTGCCGCCGGACGATGGGCCAGTGTGAATCACCATCAACGCGCCGGCGATACCCAACAGCACCGCAGCCACGATGCCCAATACGATTGAAAGGTTCTTCCAGATCCTGTCGTCCACCCGGGCTCCTCCTGTCCGATCCTCCGACCTGTCGTCGTCGGACGTGCGAACCATACCGCCTGCAGGGCTTTCGAGGGAGCCGTAGGGCCCACGCCACCCCATGCGGGCATTTCGCGGGGCTTCAGCCGCCCCGAGATCGGACCGTTCGGCCGTCTTGTTGCGACTCCGCTAGGCTGGACCGGTGAGTCTCCCTGCCATGCCGGATTGGCGCCGTCTGCTGGTCCTGTACTCGATAACCTCGTTCATCGAGGGCCTCGGAGTGGCTCAAATCTACGCCTTCCTGCCGAACCGTCTGGCCGAGGTTGGCGTCGCGGATCCCGATATCCCCCACTTCGTCGGCTGGCTTGGCTCTCTCTTCTTTCTGTCGGGTCTGCCGTTCATTCCCCTCTGGGGCGTCTGGGCCGACAAGTACAGCCGCAAGGCGGTAATCGTCCGCAGCGCTCTCGTTGAGGCGGTCGTCTTTTCTGTGATCGCGGCCAGCGCCGCTCCCTGGCAGCTTGTGGTTGGCATGCTGCTCGTGGGCTTCCAGCTGGGCAACAGCGGCGTGATGATGGCCGCGATTCGGGATGCCACACCGAGCCACCGATTCGGCCTTTCGATGGGGATATTCGCGGCCAGCAGTCCTCTGGGCTTCGGTGCCGGCCCTGCCATCGGGGCCTTCATGATCGACCATCTCCACCTCGGCAGTTCCGCCGTGTTCGGTTTGGCGGCGCTCCTTTCGGTGGCTGTGGCCGTGATGCTGGCTGTTTGGTCGCGCGAGGTCAGACCCGAGGTCGTACCGACAGGCAGCCTGATGCGCCTGGCATTTGGAGCCGTTCGGGGCGTCATGGCCGACCCGATCGTGCGTTGGCTGTTCGTCGTATACGGGCTGGTTTTTGTGGGCCGCCAGATGACGGCCCAGTACATGGCCTTGCTCATTCACGACGTGGAGATGACGCCCCTGTTGGTCGCCGGCTCGATCGGGCTGGTCCTCGGTGGGGCGACGATTGTCGGCGCGGGACTCTCGCCGGTGGGCGGTTGGATAGCTGATCGCGTGGGCTTCCGGAGCGTTCTTGTGGCCGCCATCGGCGGCATCGCCATATCCTTTGCGGCCCTGCCGCTGGCCCCGAACGTGATCTGGCTGGCCGTTGCCTACAGCTTTGCCATCGCTTTCCAGGCCGTGGTTGGAGCGATGGTGTCGGGCCTGTTGGCCACGGAGGTGCCGTCCGAACGGCGCTCGGCGACGCTCAACCTTATCTATCTGCCGCTCTACATTGGCGGCATCGCCGGCCCGGCCATCGGGGCGAACGTGGTCACGGCCGGTCTGCGCATGGTCTTCTTCGCGGCTGCGGCGGTGTTGGCAGTAAGCCTCGTGGTCGCGTTTGCGTTTGCCCGCAGGCCGCGGCGCGGCTAGTTAGGAGCGGAAATTGGGCACGTCCATCTCGGGCGGGCCGACGTATCGGGCGTCCGGCCTGATCAGCTTGTCGGCAGAGGCCTGCTCGATGGCGTGGGCGCTCCAGCCGGCCATTCGGGCCAGGGCAAAGGTCGGCGGGAAGAGGTCGGGCGGAAGCCCAACGCCCTGCAGGACCGCGGCAGCGTAGTACTCGACGTTGGTCTTGATGACGCGATCCGGTTTGAGTTCGCCGAAGATGCGCAGCACCACGTCCTCGACCTTGACCGCCGTGTCCAGCCAGGCCGCCATGTCCGACATTCCTTCGGCAACCTTGCGGAGCGCAGCGGCGCGCGGGTCATAGGCTCGATAGACGCGATGGCCGAAGCCCATGATCCGATCCCCGCGCGCGATCGCCTCGCGGACCCACTTCTCGGCGCGTTCGGGCGATCCGATCTCGTGAAGCTGGCTGACGACCTCGGCCGGGGCGCCACCATGGAGCGGCCCCTTCAGGCATCCGATGGCGCCGCATACCGCACTGGCCAGGTCGGACCGGGTCGAGATGATTACGCGGCAGGTGAAGGTGGAAGCGTTGAGGCCGTGCTCGGCGCCAACCACGAAGTACGCGTCAAGGGCGCGGGTCGCGGCCGGATCGGGGTCCCTGCCGGTCAGCTGCTGCAGGAAGCCGCCTGCCAGCGTGAGCTTCGGGTTCGGCTTTACAGGCTCGAGGCCGTTGCGAATACGGTGGAAGGCCGC
>JAYUDR010000239.1:0-9173 GCA_043739665.1 Chloroflexota bacterium | reverse complement strand
GCACCTGGACCAGATCGCGAGCCATCTACCCTCCGCACCCTTCCTCTCGTCGGAATTCACCCTGCTCACGGAAGCGTGCATGGTAGCCAGGCCTGAGTCAAGGCGACCGTCGACTCACGGTCGGCTACCGCGCCGCCGCGGACTCGCTGCGGGTTTCGATGCGAGCGGCGTGCGTCGCCTCCCAGGCCTCGATGGACGGGAGCTTCGTGCGGACGTAGCCGATCTCGTCGGTGCCGGCCAGGATCATGGCCCGGGCGAACAGGTCGATTTCGAAGGCGAACGAGTCGCCATCGGGCAGCATAACCGTCAGCGCGTCGAGATCGACGGTCCACTCGCCGTCCGGATTGGTGGCAACGAGCGCCTGAAGCGCCGCGTGCCGCTCGGCCGAGACGACGATCGGCAGGAGCGCGTTCTTGAGGGCATTGCCGCTGAAGATGTCGGCGAAGCTGGTCGAGACGATGGCTCGGATGCCCCACGCCCGCAGCGCCCAGGGAGCGTGCTCGCGCGAGGAGCCGGAGCCGAAGTTGTCGCCCACCAGGAGGATCTGGCGGCCGGCGTTGTGCGGCTCGTCGATGAACGAAACCGGTTCGCGGCGCTTTCCGTCGGGCGTGAAGCGCCAATCGAAGAAAAGGGCGTCGGCCAGGCCGGCCTTGTCGGTGATCTTGAGGAATCGGGCCGGGCAGAGCTGATCCGTGTCGATGTTGGCGCGCGGGATCGGGATCACGCGGCTGGTGGTCTTGACGAACTGTTCGGGCATGTCAGTTGGTCTCCACGGCCGCGGGCTGCGGGGCTGCGGCGCCGGCGGCCACGCCGGCCAAGGTCCGCGGGTCGGTCACTACGCCGGTGACGGCGCTGGCGGCAGCGGTGAGCGGCGATGCCAGGAACGAACGCCCGCCCTTGCCCTGGCGACCCTCGAAGTTGCGGTTCGAGGTGCTGATGCCGTACTGGCCGGGCTCCAGCTGGTCGCCGTTCATGGCGATGCACATCGAGCAGCCCGACTCGCGCCACTCGGCGCCGGAGGCGCGAAAGACCTCATCGAGGCCCTCGTTCTCGGCCTGCTTCTTGACCTGCTGCGATCCCGGGACGACGAGCACGCGCAATCCGTCGGCCACGTGGCGGCCACGCAGAACCGAGGCTGCGACGCGCAGGTCCTCGATGCGGCCGTTGGTGCATGAGCCGATGAAGACGACGTCGAGCTTGTGGCCGGCAATCGAACTGCCCGGCTGGAGCCCCATGTACTTGAGGGAGCGCTCGAAATCCTCGCGAGCCGAAGGCTCCATATCGGCGACCGAAGGAATTCGGCCGGTCACCGCAATCCCCATGCCCGGGTTCGTGCCGTAGGTGACCATCGGTTCGAGCGCGTCGCCGTCGATCACGACCGTGCGGTCGTAGGTCGCACCTTCGTCGGTGGGCAGCGCCCGCCAACGCGCGACGGCCTCGTCCCAGGCCGCTCCCTGCGGAGCGAACCTACGCCCCTTCAGGTACGCGAACGTGGTCTCGTCCGGGGCGATGAGGCCCGCTCGGGCGCCGCCCTCGATGGACATGTTGCAGACCGTCATCCGCTCTTCCATGGACAGGGCCCGGACGGCGTCGCCGGTGAATTCGAAGACGTGGCCGGTGCCGCCCCCCACGCCGATGCGTGCGATCAGGGCGAGGATGATGTCCTTGGCTCCGACGCCCGGCCCGAGCCGTCCGTCGATGCGCACCTGGAACGTCTTTGGCGGGCGTTGCAGCAGGGTCTGTGTCGCCAGGACCATCTCGATCTCGCTCGTCCCGATGCCGAAAGCCAGCGCCCCGAAGGCGCCGTGCGTGGCGGTGTGGGAATCGCCGCAGACGATGGTCATGCCGGGCTGCGTCAGCCCCAACTCCGGCCCGATGACGTGGACGATGCCACGCGTCGCCGAGCCCTGGCCGTGGAACGGAATGCCAAACTCGCGGCAGTTCTCTTCAATCTGGCGGAGCTGCTTGATGGCCAGTTCGTCGACCATCGGGATCGACGGGTCCAGCGTGGGGATCGAATGGTCGGCCGTGGCGACCGTCTGGCCCGGCTTTCGGACCTTCAGGCCGCGCTCGCGCAGGCCGGTGAATGCCTGCGGGCTGGTAACTTCATGAACGAGGTGTAGATCGATCGCGAGAATTGCCGGCGCGCCGGGATCGGACGACACGAAGTGCTCGTCCCAGATCTTTTCCACCAATGTGCGCGGTCTGTCAGCCATGCTCGACTCACGATCACTTGCCCCGTCTCACGGCGGACGAGGGACCACCGAGGTTACCACTCCCTCGGCCGCAAGGCCGGTGCAAGGCGGCCGCACGCCTTGGCAAGCGTCGATAGGGCCGCCAGATGACCGCAAATCGGCCGAAATACGGCCACCGAGGACGCGAGCGTCCGACCTGGGGACCTACGCCTCGAGTTGGCTGCGCGCGAGATTGGGGGAGCCGCGCTGGCCCGGAAGTACGGGTTATCGACAGGCCCTCCCTAACCTACCTTGCGACGACCATGAGTGAAGCCCCGTCCGCGCGTCCCGAAGTCAGCGCCGAAATGCCCTTCACTCGTCGAAACGGGAGCCAGGCTGTGCGTCAGTGCGTTCGGCATGCGGCTAATGTCTAAAGAGATGCACGGAACAGATGTCTGAGGCGCACTCAAGTGTCTGAGGCGCACTCAAGCCGCCGAGCGTCGCCTGTGATTCCCCATCTGTTGCTGAGGCCGGCCATCCTGGCGGCCGCTGCGCTGGCACTTCTCCTCCTCGTCAGACACACAGAGCTCATTCAAGGTCAGGCTGCGGACGTTCCGACATCCATTCTCTTAGTCCTAGCGCTCTTCGTGGGGACGGTGCTCCACGACACCGCATGGTGTCGGAGTTTGCTCGGTGTAATGACAAAACCAAGGTCTCTGGCATTGATTGCGCTGGTCGCGTTCGTAGCGCTCGCCCTGGGAAGCTATATGGTGTTCGGGACCAGGCCGGCCTCGCCAGACGAGCAGATTCAGCTCTTTCAGGCCCGACTGTTCGCCCAGTTCAGAGTCTTTGCGAGCTATCCGCCCAGTCTGTTTGATCGTATCATCCCGCTCGCCTATCAGAACACCGGCATCCTGGTGTCGCCGGATGGTCGGGCAATGTCCGTCTATTGGCCTGGGTGGGCACTGCTGATGACGCCGTTTGTTTGGCTTGGGGCTCCGTGGTTGCTCGGACCGGCGATGGCCTCTCTGGGGCTCTACCTGATAGGCAGACTGACCAGCCTTCTGGTCGGTGCGTCGGCGGCAGCCATAGCCGTTCTCCTTACCGTTACTTCGGGTGCTTTCGTTGTAACCGGAATGGGCCTCTATCCTTCCGGCGGCTACTTGACCCTGAACTTGCTGTATGCGTGGCTCCTACTGAGAGGCGGTCGGCGAGGCGTTGTGCTGGCCGGATTCGTCGGAGGTCTCGCCCTAAACCTGAATAATCCCGTGCCCCACACACTGTTCGCCATTCCGTGGCTCGTTTGGCTTGCAGCGGATCGCACGCGTCGGCGTCAGCTCCTCTGGCTCGCCATCGGCTACGCCCCCTGGCTAGCTGTCTCTTGGGCTTGGCTTCTGGCTACGATGTCCCTCCATGCATCGGCGCCAGGTAGCACGGGCAACTTCTGGCAGGGCCGACTCCCTCTCCTGGTTAGCATTCCGTCGCTCGACAGCGCCTTCTTCCGCTTCTGGGAACTCATTCGCCTCTGGATCTGGAGCGCGCCCGGCCTCCTGGTCCTCGCGTTTCTCGCCTGGCGCCAGCAGACCAGGGGGTCGGGCGCATGGATTCTTGGCGTCGCCTTCGGCCTGACCGTAGCCCTGTACGTGTTCTTCCCGGCAAGTCAAGGACTTGGGTGGGGCGCTCGCTACTATCAATCGGCCTGGGGAGCGCTCCCGATTCTTGCAGCCATCCTGCTGGTCAGGCCCGACGCTGACACGCTGCGTCGCATCGCACTCACAGCGGCGCTGGCTGGACTGGTCCTCGTCGTGCCCCTTCAACTCGCGTACGCGCGCGACACAGCCCAAGGTTTCTTTGGTGGCCCCACGTCAGTCGATGGTGGCTCGGCGTCAATTCACGCCCTGGCTTCGCGAGGAGTCAACCTGTATTTCATCAACTTCAATGGTTCCGAAGACAGCTCGATTACATTTGAGACCGACACCTCGCTCGCCGGCAAGCTGGTCCTCGTAAGCTACGGCCCGGTTGCCGACCAGGAAATCGTCGACCGCCACTTCCCGGGCGCGCGGCTGATGATCCAGAATTCGTTCGGGAGCGGCTATGCGAGGCCTTGAAGGTGCCGAGCGCCCTTGTCAGGTTGGGTATCGCTTCAGGACCTGCGCGACGGGGGCCTGGCCAGCATCTCGACTTTCGCCTCGAGCTCCTGAAAGCGCCTGCTGACTGCGCTCAGGACGAGCCCCACGGAGATCAAGAGCATCCCCGCGAGCTCCAGCGCGACGGCGAGGATCGCCGACGGGAAGCGCGGCACCTGCCCCGTCTGGATGAACTCCGAGATCACGATGACGCCGGGGATGAGGCCGATGATTAAGAGAACCAGCCCGAGCCCGCCGAAAAACGCCATCGGGCGGTAGTCGCGGAAGAGCAGCACGATCGTCCACAGGATCTGGCGGCCGTCGTGAACGCGGCGGAGCTTGCTGAAGCTCCCCTCGGGGCGCAAGCGAAGGTTGACGGGTACCTCGACGAGTCGATAGCTTCGCTCGATGGCCTTGACGGTCAATTCCGCCTCGATCTCGAAGTCTCGGGCGGTGATGGGGACGCTCTGCACGAAGTCGCGCGTCATGACGCGGAACCCGGAGAGGATATCGGTGAGTTTCACCCGCAGCAGAAAATGCAGGAAACCCGCGATGAGGCGGTTTCCCAGCTGGTTGAGGGGCCGGAACTGGCTCGAGGTACCGGCCATCCTGCGCGAGCCCACGGCCATGTCCGCTCGCCCGGCGAGGACCGGTTCCAGGAGAGCTCCCACCGACTCGGCCGGGTAGGTATCGTCGCCGTCGACCATGACGTAGAAGTCTGCGTCGATGCTCCGGAAGGCTCTCCGGACCGCAAAGCCCTTGCCGCGCCGCGTCTCGAGGATCACGTGCGCACCGTGGGCTGTTGCGACCTCGGCGGTCCCGTCGGTTGAGCCGTTGTCGATCACGTAGGTCGTGGCCGCCGGGAGAGCGCGCCGGAAATCCTCGATTACCTTGGCGAGGGTGAGCGCTTCGTCGAGGCATGGAATGATGACGGCGATGCGCTGCGCGGCGGAGGCAGCAACTATTTCACCGCCCCGTACGGCCCTTGGCTCCCTGCTCACATCGGTCCTCCTCCTGCGCCGCGTTCGTCCTTGCGAGACGCCGGGCAGACGTTGAGCGGCAGTGGCCGAAAGGAATGGACGGACTGTACCACGGGGCCGCGCCTATTCTGCGGGCCGAACATGTTCGGGGCCGTCGCCGCCGAGACCATCACCGCCGCCCCGCAACTCGGCGAACAGCCGAGCGTATTCGGCGGCGGCGCGGTCCCAGTCCCAGTGGCTCCGCGCGAACTCGGCTCGTAGGGGCGCCATCGCCGCACGTCCACTTGCGTCCCCGAGGATCTCGCCGATTCGGGTCGCCCATCGACTTCGGGCATCGGCGCCCAGCACCGACTCGCTTTCTGCGACCGACGCTACGGCTGGGCAACCTGCAATAGTCGATGGATCGACCAGGACAGGCAGGCCCATGGCGAGAGCTTCGCTCACGACGAGTGGAAACCCCTCGCCAAGGCTTGGAAGCACAAGCAGGTCTGCAGCCCCGTACAGCTCGGCGATGGTCTGGCTCGACCGATCGCGCTCGACGCGGACGTTCGGCAGCGCCCAGGAATCCGGATCGAGCGGGCCACGTCCTGCGAACAGCCAATAGATCGACGGCATGCGTTTCGCGAGCTCGTGCAACAGGGGCAGCCCCTTTCGATCGACGAAGCGTCCCACGAACAAGACGACAGGCCGGTCGGGGAGACCAAGTTCACCGCGCACCCGGTCGCGGTCTGATTGGCTAAGCCGCTTGAACGTATCGAAGTCAACACCGTTGGGAATCAGGCGCTGGTCGCGGAGTCGCCAACGTGCGAGGAATTCGGACTGGACGCGCTCGCTCACGAAGGCCACGGCGGCGGCACGCGTCAGAAGCCACCGGCCTGTCAGCGAGATGCTCGCCGCCATGAGTTGCCGGACGGCTCGGTTCCGGTATGGAATCGCACCCACGTGCACCGTGATCACAAGCGGTTTGCGAGCCACGATGGCGCTGAACGCGGCGACGAGATTGGCCAGGTAAATGAGGTCGTGGACCCAAACAACATCAGTCGCACGAACGGCCTTGACGATGGAGAGAAGTGATCGGGGAGATGATATCGGGACCGGCAGGCCAAAATGTCTTTCCAGGCCATTCCAACATCTCATAGGGCGAAGCGTCAGGCCCTGGAGGGTCGAACCTGCGGCGGGCGCCGCTGCATACCAGCGGATCTCCACCTCGTTTGACAGACGAGTCGCGAGCTCGCCGGCGACGATCTCGAGGCCTCCACCGTGCGTCGGGTAATAGTCGGTCACCAATAGGACCGACCCTCGCCTGCGACTGCCTGTCGGCGGGGCAGCGATTGAACTGCCGGGTGCCTTTCGGCCCCAGTTGCTCCTACGCTTCATGATCGTGCTGCACATCGGAACCTCGGAAACTTCGACTCTAGCCATCTCCAGGGCAACTTTGTGTCCGTTTTGTCAGCGCATAATGTCACCCGAGCGGGGCCGACGCTGTCGATGAAACGCGCACTTGGAAGCCCGCGTCCTCTCCGCGGCCTCGCGTAACCGGGCGGCACGATAGGAGACTAAGGCCGAAGTGATAAAGGGAAGCAGGTCGCCGAGTCCCACTACGGCTCATGCCATGAAGGAAGGCCACCGTCGGCTCAGGCCGCGCCTGTGGGACACGGATTGGCTCGTTCTCCGGGGAATGCGTCGCGAGATCGACCGATTCGCAGGGATTATCGCGACCCCCGGCGTCTTAGTGCTCGATTTCGGCTGTGGCACCGAACCTTACGCTCCTCTCTTTACCGCTCGCGGAACGCAATACACGGGCGCCGACTTCGGCGGTGTCGCGGAAGTCGACGTGGACGAGAGCGGGCGCCTCGTCGATGTGTCCGACGGATCCTTCGACGTTGTGGTCTCGTTCCAGGTGCTGGAGCACGTACGTGACCTCGACATGTATTTCGGCGAGATCCGGCGCGTGCTTCGTCCGGGTGGGCGCCTCTTGCTATCGACACACGGCACCTGGTTCTACCATCCTCAGCCGGAAGACCATCGGCGATGGACGCGGCAAGGCTTGACGGCGGAGCTTGGTGCGCACGGCTTCGAACTGTCTGAATGCCGCGCCGTCGTCGGACCGTTGGCCTATTCGACGATCCTGCGTATGACGATGATCGCCCACGTACTCCGCGCCGTCCCGATTGCCGGCCCCGCAGTCGCGGGGGGTGTCACGATTCTGGCTAACGCTCGGGCGCGGCTTGAAGACGCCATCACACCGGCTGGCGTCGCGCAGGACAACGCCTGCGTGTACGTCACGCTCTCCCGAAAGGTCCCGGCGTGGCCGTCGTAGCTCGCGCTGGCGTCCGGACCCGGTACCTGTTCGTCGGATTTACCTGTGCCGCCCTTCACAATGCCATCCTCATCGGCCTTGACCGTTTCGCCGTTCACTACGCCGTATCCAGCGCCGTGTCATTCGTCGTCGTGGTAATCGTCGGCTACCTCCTGCATTCCGGCGTCACTTTCCGGGCACCTCGGAATATCTCGGCCTTCGCGCGGTACGCCGTAGCGATGGCAGCCAATTACCCGCTCATCGTTGCGCTCCTCTTCCTCATGGTTACCGTCGGTAGCCTGCCAGTTCCGATTGCGGCTCCGGCGGGCACGGTTGCACTGTTCGGCTGGAACTACGTATCGAGCCGATGGGCGATCGTTCGCTATGGCGCCAGCAAGTTGGCCAGTGGGGCCAGCGAAGGAACTGCGACGCATTGCGACCCCTCGGGCGACCAGGTGGCAGAACTGCTGGGCCGTCACGTTCCCCTTTACCGTCGCCGTCGGCCGGTCTACCAGACGGTTCTACTCCAGTCGCTGAGGAGTCTTTGGAATTCGGACGACCAAAGAATGCTAGATGTTGGCGGAGGGATTGGCGTGATCGCACAAGCTATTCACGACCTCTTTCCGGTCCAGCGAATCGTCTCTGTCGATGTCGAGGATCGATTCCTGCCTAACTTGTCGATCGAGACCGAGACGTATGACGGCGCGACGCTGCCGTTCGCAGATGCGAGCTTTGATTGCGTGCTCCTTGGCAATGTCCTCCACCATGTGCCGGAGACGTCGCGCCTTGCCCTTCTCCTCGAGTGCTCGCGCGCGGCAGGCCGCGGCAGGCTTTACATCAAGGACCACCTGGCGACAAATGCGCTCGACCGAACCCGCTTGACCATGCTCGACTGCATCGGCAACGCGCCCTTCCAAGGCATGGTAAAGGGGACCTACTTGGGGGCAACTGAGTGGGCGCAACTCGCCACGTTGGCGGGCTACCAGGTGGAGTCCACCGTGTCCGGCGAGTACCGATCGGGGCTCCTCGCCTGGCTATTTCCGAACCGGCTAGAGATCACGATGCGATGGGTCAAGGTCGATTGACATTCAACGTGAATTCGGTGAGTGGGCGGATCTCAAAGCCGTGGACAAGCACGCTGCCGGCGAACCGGGAGGCGCGTTCGTCAGGCCAGCTCGAGCGTGCTGCGGAGGCGGATGTCGCGCGATGAGTGGCCGACCTGGATCTCGTAGCGCCCCGGCTCGACGCGCCAGTGGTGGCGCTTCGCGTCCCAGAAGGCGAGGTCGCGGTCTTCCAGGGCGAGCGTCACTTCGCCAATCTCGCCGGGTTGGAGGCGCACGATGGCGAACCCTTTCAGTTCGCGCGGGGGCCGCGGCAGGGGCGCGTTCTGAGGTGAGACGTAAACCTGGATCACTTCCTTGCCTGGCCGCTTGCCCGTGTTGCGAACCTTGATGCGCAGATCCAACGGCTCGCCCTCCGATAGCCCGTCGGCAGCCACGGTCAGCGACTCGTACTTGAAGGTCGTGTAGCCGAGTCCATGGCCGAAAGCGAAGCGCGGCTCCACCCCCGCGACATCGAAGCCGCGGTAGCCGAC
>JAYUDR010000238.1:0-9199 GCA_043739665.1 Chloroflexota bacterium | reverse complement strand
GTCGAGGTGACCGGGCTGACCGTTTCGGTCGGTGTCGCGACTAACAAGCTCATCGCCAAGGTAGGTTCGGACTTGCGCAAGCCCGACGGTCTGGTCGTAGTGGAGCCTGGGCAAGAGGCGGCCTTCCTCGCCCCGCTCGAGATTCGGCGGCTATGGGGCATCGGACCCAAGACGGCCGAACGACTGCACGGTCTGGGCGTTAGAACGATCGGCGAGCTGGCGGCCTTGCCGGTGGAGACTCTATCGCGCGCGCTCGGCGATCATGGCACCACTCTCCACGACCGGGCCCTGGGGATCGATTTCGACCCAGTGGTGGGCGGCGGCGAGGCGGCGAAGTCGGTCAGCCACGAGACGACGTTTGCGGTCGACATTACAGACCTGGCCGAAATCGAACGGACACTGCTGGCGTTGACCGAAGGTGTCTCTGCGCGGTTGAGGGCGGCCGGGATTCGGGCGGGGACCGTCGCCGTGAAGGTGCGCGACTCGCAGTTCCGGACGGTCACGCGTCAGAAGCACCTGCCGGAGCCATCCGACCTGACGGACACGATCTGGCGGGCGGCGTTGGAACTGGTTAGGCCGGAGGTGCGCGGCAAGAAGATCCGGCTGCTGGGCGTGTCGGCGACGCAGCTGGGGGCGCCGGAACAGATGAGCATGTTCGAGGTCGTGGACGAGCGGGCCCGGCGCGTGGTGGATGCTACGGATGCGGTCCGGCGCCGCTTCGGTGACGGCGCCGTCACGCGTGCGAGCCTGCTCCACCGCGGCTTGCCTGCGCCGTTCGAACGCGACCCAGCCTCAGCCGTGGAGGGCCGCGTCGGCGTGCCTAAACTCGATGACGACGTGGAGTAGGCCGGCGGCGTGAGCCGGCGGGTGGCGGGCGGCGTGGGCCGTTGGCGTGGCCCGGTGGGCGTGAGCCGGTGGCGTGGGCCGGTGGCGTGGGCCGGTGGCGTGGGCCGGTGGCGTGGGCCGGTGGCGTGGGCCGGTGGCGTGGCCCGGTGGCGTGGCCCGGTGGCGTGGCCCGGTGAAAGTTGACGATTGAACATCACGACGACATTGGGCGACTTGCCGCCCAATCGGTCGCCTTGGTCGGCCGCTGCCGGCCGGTTTCGAGCGGCTAGAAGGCCGATTCAGGCCCCATCCCCGACTTTGAGCCTCCGCGACCGGCCTATCGGCGGCCAGAAAGCTGGTGTTGGCCGCTCACGGTTTGCTCAATGTCAATCTGGTGTGCATTAGGCAAGAACCGGTGGCCGATCGGCCGAGGGGACGCCGCCGCCGGCCGCTCCTTCCGCTTCGGCGTCGAGGAGCTGGCGCTTGCGAGCCAGGCCGTATGCGTAGCCGTGCAGCGATCCATCCGAGCCCACGACCCGGTGACACGGAACCACGACCGGGATGGGGTTCTGGGCGCAGGCTGTGCCCACCGCTCGGGCGGCGCGGGGCGCGCCGACGGCCGTTGCAATCTGCCCGTACGAGCGCGTCTCGCCGAAGGGGATGCGGCGCAGCGCCTCCCAGACTCGCCGCCGGAAGGCAGTCGCGTGGACGTCGATCGGCAGAGTGTCCGCCTCGGGGCGCCGCCGGCCCACGGCCAGGTCCGACACGATGGCGGCGACGTCTGCCAGGGCGGCGTCATCCCGGGCCAGCACCGCGCGCGGGAATTCGGCATGAAGGTCCGCCGCCAGGGCATCGGGAGAGTGGCCCAGCCTGACCGAGCACAGGCCGCGGGCCGTGGCCGCGACCAAAGCCACTCCCTCCGGGATTCGGGCGATCGTCCAGCGGATGGACTCGCCGGCGGCGCCGCCACGGTATCGTCCCGGCGCCATGCCCAGCTCGTCGTTGGCGGCTTCGTAGGCGGCGCTCGCCGAGCCGTAGCCCGAGTCGTAGACCGCCGCCGCTACGTTCTGGCCGTTCGACAAACGCGAGCGCAGCGACTCGGCGCGCCTGGCCGCGACCCATGCCCGAGGCGTCACGCCCAGCGCGCTCCGGAACCGCTCGCGCAGCCTCCGTTCGGTCAGATGGAGTTCGCCGGCCAGTTCGCGTTCGGTCGGGAGGTCGTCGCCGGAGGACAGAGCGGCCGTCAGTCGAGCTATCGCCGTTAGCACCGGGTCGGGCGAGGGGATGGTGGGCGTCCCGAACAACCGGTCCGGTCGGCAGCGGAGGCAGGCGCGCGCACCTGCCGCCAGTCCTTCTTCGAACCCGGAGACGATCCGGATCCTATCCCGACCGGGAGTCCGCGCTGGGCAGCCGGGCGTGCAGATGATGCCTGTACTGGTGACGACAAATAGAAGGTGGCGCCCATGTCGGGTCGAGATAGCCGTCCATTCGGCGTCCGTGGCGGGTCGCCCGATGCCGGTCAGTCGCTTCGAGTCGCTCATGCGGTCGAGCATATGCGCGTGCCGGGACGCCGGCTTCCAGATTTCGGCTTCGGCGCGAAATTCCACAATCGCGTCGTGCCATACAGCTGTCACAAGCAGGCATGACGATGGCCACGTAATCGAACGAACGGCCGGTTTGCTTGACATCGAACGTCCGTTCACATAGGATCCTGGTACTAATAGAACGTCCGTTCATCCGCTCAGTGCCCGAGCGAACGACGGCCAGCCAAAGCGAAGAGGAGCCAGCGCGATGGCCATCGTCCGCATGCAGCCAGTTGATGTTCGAGTCCGAACCGATTGGTTTGACGGCACTCCGCGTGAGATCACCTGGGGCGAGGTCCGTCTCCCCGTGACCAGGCTAGCGGCCGTCCGCCGCGAAGACTCGGCATATCGGATCGAGGTCGGTCCGCGCACTGTTTTCGAAGTCGACACCCCCGGCGCTCGCCTCGCCCTGGTGTTTCAGCACCGCACCCGGCGCTGGACAGTTGACGGGGTGGATGACGAAGTCGGCCTTTCATAGGGCCTGTCGCGGCTGGTCAAGGCTGTCGCACAGAAACTCGTTGGCTGAAAGATGAACGGGAACGGCGAGTTGCTGCTTACAATCGACGTATGGAGAAACACAGAGCCGCCAACCTCTCGTTTTCCGATCTGAGCCTCGCCCAGTTCGTCGAGCGTCTCGCCTCTGCCGAGCCCGTCCCTGGTGGGGGATCGGCTGCGGCAGTCGCGGCCTCGATCGGCGCGGCCCTGATCTCGATGGTCGCAGGGCTTTCGACGAGCAAACCTAAATACGCGGTCTACGAGGGGACGCTGACGCGCTGCCTGGCCTTGGGCCGGGACCTGGCCACTGAGTTTCTCCGTTTGGCCGACCGAGACGCCGTTGCCTACGCCGCCTACTCCGCCGCCCTCAAGTTGCCCCGCGAGACCGAGGCTGAGCAGGAGGAACGCCAAGCCGCAATTCGCGCAGCCGCTCGCGTTGCCGCTGATGCGCCTTTGGAATGCTTGAAGGCTTGCGCTCAGCTCGTGGTCGCGGCCGAGGCTCTGGCAGGTCGGAGCAACGTGAATGCGGCCAGCGACGTGCTCGTTGCGGCGCTGCTCGGCGAGGCGGCGGCCCGCGGAGCAGCCGAAAATGTCAGGATCAACCTACCGGCCACCGGTGACGATATCTATGCCGAGACCATGGGCCAGCAGGTTGACTCAATGCTGCATGAGATAGCCGCCATCGCGGCGCGGACGCGCGAGATCGTCCTTTCCGGGCAGGCCCAGGAGCCGGAGGCCGAGTGAGCGGCCGAGATGGAAGCGCGGCCACGGTCGCAGGAGTAGCCACGGTGGCATCCGCCGTCCCGGCTGCACTCGGCGCCGCTGGCGCTGGCCCGCGGCTTCTGGCCGGCGGCGCCATCGCAGCCGAGATCCGCACCGGATTGGCGGGGGACTTCGCCGCGTTCAAGGAACGTTGGGGCCACGCGCCAACGCTCGCGGTTGTGCTGGTCGGCGCCGACGCGCCATCGGCCGTTTACCTGCAGCAAATCCTGCGGACGTGCGAGAAGGTCGGTGCCCTCGGCCGGCTCGTCGAACTCGGCTCGGACGTGACGCCGGACGCGCTATGCAACGAGATCGAGACTCTCAACGCGGACCCGAGCGTAGCTGGGATCATCGTCCAGATGCCGCTGCCCGCGCATATTCCGCTGCGGACGGTCATCGACTCCATCGACCCGGCCAAGGATGTCGACGGCATTCACCCCCGCAACGCAGGCCTGCTTTCGCTCGGCTATGACGGTTTCCTGCCGGCCACGGCCCAAGCCTCGGTCGAAATTCTCAAGCGGTCCGGCATCGAGATCGCCGGCAAGCGCGTGGTCGTGGTCGGGCGGTCGAACGTGGTGGGCAAGCCGGCGGCTTTGCTGCTGATGCGCGAGCACGGTACGGTCACGGTTCTCCATTCCAAGACGCGTGATCTGGCCCACCACACCCGCGACGCAGAGATCCTGATCGTGGCCGCCGGCAAGCCCGGCCTGGTCACCGGCGAGATGCTCTCGCCGGGCGTCGTGGTCGTGGACGTGGGCATCAACGTCGTGCCGGATGGTCAGGGCGCCGAACGGCTGGTCGGCGACGTTGACTTTGAGTCGGCTCGGGACGTGGTGAGCGCGATCACGCCCGTGCCGGGCGGCGTCGGGCCGCTGACAAACGCCCTCCTGCTGAGCCACCTGCTCCGAGCCGCCACGGACCAGGCCCTGCAGGCGGCATCGGACCAGGCCCTGCAAGCCGCACGAGACGCGGCCCGATGAGCGGCGCCGAAATGCCCAGCAGCCCAAAGGCTGCTCTATGAGCGGCCAGCCCATGCCCAGCAGCCTCGAGATCGCCCGTTCCGTTACCCCGCGGCCGATTATGGAACTGGCCCGCGAGCTGGGCCTGCGCGACGACGAAGTCGAGCAATACGGGCCGTACAAGGCCAAGATCCGCCTCGAGGGCATCACCCGGCTTGAGGCGGAGGCCGCCGCGGCCGGTCGTCGCGGCAAGTACGTAGTCGTCACGGCCATCACGCCCACGCCGCTCGGCGAGGGCAAAACGACAACGAATATCGGCCTCGTGCAGGGGCTCAACCGTATCGGCCACCGCGCCGCCGTCTGCATTCGACAGCCCTCGCTCGGGCCCGTGTTCGGAATCAAGGGCGGCGCGGCCGGTGGTGGCTACAGCCAGGTTATCCCGATGGAGGATTTCAACCTCCACCTCACCGGCGACAACCATGCCGTCGGGGCGGCGCACAACCTGTTGGCCGCCTTCGTCGACAACTCGCTGACTCACGGCAATCCGCTGGGCATCGACCCGTTGGGTGTCCTCTGGCCGCGCGTCGTCGACATCTCCGACCGAGCCATCCGCAAGGCGATCATCGGTCTGGGCGGCCGCGAAAACGGCTACCCGCGCGAGACCGAGTGGCAAATAACCGTAGCCTCGGAAGTCATGGCGGTTCTGGCGCTCACGTCGAGCCTGCAGGATCTCCGCCAGCGCCTGGGCCGCGTGGTGGTCGCCACGACCTTCGACGGCCGGCGTATCACCGCCGAGGATCTGCGCTGTGCCGGCGCCATGACCGTGCTGTTGCTCGACGCCATCAAACCGAACCTGCTCCAGACCCTCGAGGGCGGGCCCGCCTTCGTCCATTGCGGACCATTCGCCAACATCGCCCACGGCAACAACAGCGTCCTCGCCGACCGGCTCGCTCTGGCTACGTGCGAGATCGCCTGCACCGAGGCCGGCTTCGGGGCGGACATGGGGGCTGAGAAGTTCTTCGACATCAAGTGCCGCCAGAGTGGCCTCCGGCCGGATGCGGCCGTCATGGTTGCCACCGTCCGGGCGCTCAAGATGCACGGTGGCGTCGGTCGAATCGTGGCCGGCAAACCTCTCGATCCTGCGCTCGGGCAGGAAAACGTTGACGCGGTCCGGAAGGGCTCGGCCAACCTGGCGGCCCAGATCGAGAATGTCCGCCACTTCAACGTCCCGGTGGTGGTGGCGATCAACAACTACCCCGGCGACACGGAGGCGGAGGTGGCCGCGATCCGGGAAGTGGCTCTGGCCGCGGGTGCCCGCGACGTGGTCGTGAGCCGCCACTTTACCGACGGCGGCGCCGGGGCCGAGGATCTGGCCCACGCTGTCTGGGCTGCCGCCGAAGAGGGCGCGCCCGACTTCCGGCTCCTCTACCCGGACGACCTCCCGCTGCGCGAGAAGATCGAGACGATTGCGGTCCGAATCTATGGCGCCAGCGGCGTCGACGAACTGCCGGCTGCCACCAAGGCCCTAAAGCTTTACGAAGAACTGGGCTACGGCAACCTGCCGGTCTGCATGGCCAAGACGCACCTATCGCTGAGTCACGATCCGTCGCTCAAGGGCCGCCCGACGGGCTTCCGCGTCCCGATCCGCGAGGTCCATCTCTCTGCCGGAGCGGGCTTCATCACGCCGCTGTTGGGCGAGATGCGGACGATGCCGGGTCTGCCGTCGCACCCCGCCGGCGAGAACATCGACATTGACTCGGACGGGAATATCGTTGGCCTTTTCTAAGCGCACCTTTCGAGTTTGCGCCGACGGCCACATCGTCGGGCTCTTCTAGCGCCTGTGCTGACCCTGATCCTCACCCGCCACGGCGAGGCCGCTCCGAGCGACATAATGCTCGGGGGCCAGCTGGACGTGCCCCTCACCCCGGATGGCCGGCACGAGGCCGAGGCGCTGGCGCGACGATTGGCCGACGTGCGTATCGATCGAATCATTTCGAGCCCAATGCTGCGCGCCCTCGAGACAGCCCAAACGGTCGCAACCGGCCGACGGGTCGAGGTCGATGAGCGATTGCGCGAACTTGACTACGGACGGTGGGAAGGCCTCGTCTACGATGAGATCGAGGCGCGTGACCCGGACCTTCGAGCTCGGTGGGACCACGACCCCGGCTCGACCCATTCACCCGGCGGCGAGTCCGGGGAGGACGTGGCGGCTCGGGCGTTGAGCTTCCTCGTTGAGCTTCTCGAGGCCGAGCTGGGAACAAACTTAAGTGCCTTGTCGCGCAGCCCTCGGTCGTCCGATCCCGGCGGCTCGCGCGGACCAGTGACTGAAACCCAGGCCGAGGCCGAAGGTGAACGCCGCGTCCTGGTCGTGGCCCACGGAACGTTCAACCGCATCCTGCTGTGCGTGGCGCTGGGTCAGCCCGTTCAAGACTACCGCCGCCGTTTCGTGCAGGATCGGACGAACCTGACGGTCCTCCGTTACGAGCACGACGACACTCCCGACGGCGCCCAGCTGATCCTTGGCAACGACGTCGGCCACCTACGCGCCAAGTCAGAAACGCCCTGGGGCTAGCTCGCGGCAGGCACAGGGCGCCACGCGCCACACTGCCATGTTTTGGGGCAGGCCCGTTTCAGTAGCCGAATCTGGAGACTCGCGAGTGGACCGCACTGGCAACCGTCGCGGCGCCGAGCGTGCTGAAATGCAGTCCGTCAGACGTGAACTTCCGAACGTAGACCCCAGTCGGCGTGGACAGCGGGGAGTGAATATCGATCACGACCACGCTGGTGGCGTTGCCGAGGCGAACGATGGCCGTGTTGAGCGAATCGATATCGGGAGCCATGCCGGTGTACGAGTCGGGCGGAATAGTCATCAGGAAGACCCTAATCCCCTTGGCCTTCGCCGCTAAGACCATCGCCTTGAGGTTCGCGATCGTCGTCGCCCGACTGACGTTGTGGCCCAGGTCGTTGGTGCCGCCCATGATGAAAACCACGTTTGGCTTGTAGGCCAGGACGTCTCTGTCGAAGCGGCCGCGCATGTCGGCGGTCGTATCACCCGGGACTCCGGCGTTGTTCAGTATTCGGAGATTGGCGTCGCCCTTATCGAGCCGCGCAGGCCAGGGGTTATCTGACGGCCAGGCCGTCAGCGAGTCGCCCATCGCCACGAACGTGGAGACCTTGATGGGCGCGGGCGTTTTGGCGGGGGCGGGCGGGTTAGTAGGCCCGGCCGTTGCGGTCGGCGATGGCGAATCAGTCGGTGAGGGCGAGGGCGTCGGCTCGATGGTCGCGGTCGGCGAGGCGCTCGCGGAGGGTGTGGGCGTGCTGCTGGCGTTCGCGCCCGCCACGAGTTGCGCGGCAGGCATGGCTGCGGGCGGCACCGAATTAGCCCAGCCGCCCGGCAGGCTTGCCGAAAGGGCACCGGCCGCGAGCAACAGGGCCACCACTCCGGCCAGCTCACGGCGTCGCTGATCGCGAGGCACGATGCGTCTACCGAAGCGGCCAACGAACCCCCAAACGCCCGCATCCCTCTCGTTCGGCAGCGCGCCAACAACGGCTGCGGCGAACGCCCGCACGGGGTTACGTCTCACCGGGTGCGCCATGTGCCGACCCGTCCGAGCCATTCGGGGGTTCGGGTGGGCCATTGCGCGCGGCGCAGCCCCTTCTGGAATCGAACTCACGCGAGCCCGTTATCGAGGCCGGGGCCCCGCCAATTCTTGTTGATGCTCAGCGCCTGCAACTGGACGCGAGTAGCTCTACCGCACATCTGCGTAGTCCTCGTTCGGGCGCCCCGATGGCCGCCGCCAGGATCGCCGCGTGCAGCGAGCCTGATGAATGCGATGTGTCCAGCCTACGCCATAACGGCCTAACCCTGCCAGCGGGGCCAGCCTCGGGATCCGGCGCTTACTGCTCTGCAGCCCCCGCTTGACCGCCCCGGCGCCAGCCGGGATGGCCCAGGCGCAACCACACGAAAACGACCACGGCGGCCACGCACAGGAGCACGATCAGGGTGTCGAAGGGTCGCAGGTTATCCCGGATCTGGATGTAGTTCTTCCCCAGCACGGTGCCGGCGTAGACGAGGGCGATGGTCCAGGGGATGGCTCCGAGCGTCGAGTAGACGGTGAACCGACCGATCGGCATGTGCGAGACGCCGGCGATGAAGCTGATGACAGATCGAACGCCCGGCAGCAGACGACTGAAGAAGGCAGTCGGCGAACCCCAGCGGGCGAAGAACTGCTCGGCCTTGTCGACCTCGTGCTTGCGGATCAGGAGGTACTTGCCCCAGCGGTCCAGGAACGGACGACCCAGCCTGGCGCCGAGGAAGTAGCCGAAGAGCGAGCCCGCTGTGTTAGCCGTGGTCCCGACGATGACGACGATCCAGAAGTTCCAGGGGCCGTGGGTCAGCGGTTCGATGGCATCCGGAATGACAACTTGCCAGCCCGCGAACGGGAGGATCAGTTCGGACGGAAGCGGCAGCAGCGTTGACTCGAGGAACATGGCGACGAATACGCCCAGGTAGCCGACCGTTGCGTACATGTCCCGGAGGAATGGGATGACCAAGACGTCGATGAAGGAAAGCAC
>JAYUDR010000237.1:0-9206 GCA_043739665.1 Chloroflexota bacterium | reverse complement strand
TGCCCGCCACCCGCGATCCCACCAATCACGACCGGCTCGAGGTTGGCCCGGGCAGCGTAGATGGCGGCCGTGAGCCCGGCCGGGCCAGAGCCGACGATGACCACGTGGGCATCCACCGACTTGCCACCGGTCTGTGGTGGCGTCGCGGCCGACGCCGGCTGAGCGCCGTCCGAGCCCTCAACGAAGGTCAGATTTAGGCCCGCCAGCGGGCTCTTCGTCTTTGGAGTGGCATCGTCGCTCATGTCCATATCCTAACACCTCGCCGATACTCCCGGGGAGTATAGCGACGGGCGAGACGGACCAATCGATTCGGCGTTAGCCGAATGCTCGCTTCCGCCTAGATCGCCGTCGGGGAAAGCGCCTGCAGCTTGGGCAGCAGGTCACGGCCGAATGCCTCAATCGTGTGCGGGTCCGAGACTCCGGCGAGGCCGATCATGACGTGCTGGACACCGACCTCGGCCAGCTTGCCGAAGCGATCGACTATCTCGTCCACCGACTCGCGTTCGAGGTTGAGTGACTGCAGGTTCGTCCGCTCAATCTCCTTGAACGGACGGCCGACCTCGGCGCACCGCTCACGCAGAACCGCGAACTTGTGGGTCAACTGATCCGGCCCGCCGAAGATGTTGCAACCGTCGGCGTACTTGGCCACCAGGCGTAGGGTTTTCTGCTCGCCTCCGCCGCCGATGAGAATCCGGGGGTGCGGCTTGCTGATCGCCTGGGGTGAGTTGAGCAAGCGCGTGGCCTGGTAGTGCGCCCCGTCGAAGGCCGCCTCTGAGCCACGCTCGCCTCGCCACATTGCCAGGCAAATCTGGAGTGTCTCTTCGAGCATCTCGAAGCGGACTCCCAGGGCCGGCATGGGGAAGCCCAGGCCGTGGCTCTCCTCCTCGTTCCAGGCGGCTCCGATGCCGAAGATAGCCCGCCCGCCGCTCAGCACGTCCAGCGTGGTCGCGGCCTTGGCCCACATCCCGGCTGCCCGGTAGTGGACCCCGCCGACCATCAAGCCGAGCGTGGCCTTTTTCGAATGCGCGGCCATGAAAGCCAGCGCCGACCAGCCTTCGAGCATGGGCTCCTCAGGCTGACCCACGCCGCGAATCTGATAGAAATGGTCCATCACCCAGAGCGAATCGAAGCCGACTGCGTCCGCAGTCTCCGTGATCCGGGCCAGAGTAGGCCCGATCGCGGCGTCGCCGCCCGGCCAGGTGAATGATGAGATTTGGAGACCGATCTTCACGTTTTCCTTCTCCCTGGCGTTGGCTCCAGGCACGACCATGACACGCCAGTATTCGCGGAATGGGCGAAATCAGGTCTGTCAGAGCCAATGCAGAAGGCACAGTCTAGGCCCAGTCCTCGGGTCCCTCCGTCGTTTGCGCGTTTGGCGCATCGTCTGGTAGGGTGTTTGCTATTCGACGCGGCCACTCCCCGCCGTTCGCCGCGAGCCGTCCCAGCCGGAGTCCGTATTGACTGAAGCCGAAACCGTCGTCAGCCGCATTCGAACCCGTCTCAAGTCGATCACGGAAGCGGCTACCGCTCATTCGCGGGTAAATCCCGCCGCCGACCCCATGGCTCCCGTCCGCAGGGCGTGGGCCAGGTTGTCTCGTAACGACGGTCTCGAACGCTTGGTTCCTGTCGGGCTGTGCGTATTGCTCGCCGCGGCTGCCATCGTCAGCACACTGCCCGTCGTGCCGCCGGCGTCGGCCGCGCCGCGCCCGGCCAACGTCACCGCCCTAAACGTCACCGCCCTAAACGTCACGGCCGCGGTGGCTGGGTCCGCTCCGGACGCGCGATACGGCAACGGGGACGGGCCACTCGCCCCCGACGTGAACGATCTTTACCTGGGCGACGGATCCATCCCCAACTCGCTCCAGAATCCGGGCGTTGCGATGGACGCGAAGACGCAACTGCGGACGTATTCCGTGCAGGCGGGGGACACCTTCAACGAGATATCCGGCCAGTTTGGGCTGGCCCCGTCCACGCTGTACTGGGCAAACAAGTCCAAGGTCCCGGACCCGGCCTCACTGCACGTCGGCCAACAGCTCGTGATCCTGCCGATGGACGGACTCCTGGTCACGATCGGTGCCAAGGACTCGCTCGACTCGCTGGTCGCCAAGTACAAGGTCACCGTGCAGGACATCGTCGACGCCAACAACCTGCCGGAGGCGACGGTCGTCGTTGGTCAGGCGCTGATCATCCCGGGCGCGAGCGGCGGCCCCGTGCCCAAGGCAAAGACAGCGTCCGGCGGAACTGCGACGAGTGGATCCACCAGAAGTGGCTCATGGGTCTGGCCCGTCGGTGGCCGCAATTACGTCAGCCAGTACTTCTGGTCCGGCCACCACGCAATCGATATCGCGGCCGCATTCGGGACGGCCGTGGTCGCGGCCGCGAGTGGAACCGTGGTGAAGGTTGGCAATAACGGGTACACGGGCGGCGGCAACGTCATCTGGGTGATGGAAGGCACGAAGCTCTATACGACGTATAACCACCTCTCGTCTTGGGGAGTGCGGGTCGGCCAGAGAATTTCAGCGGGCCAGGTGATCGGGAGGGTGGGCGCCACCGGTGAGGCAACCGGTCCGCACCTTCACTTCGAGGTCTGGCTCGGCTACCCGTGGGGGCTGGGCAGCGTCTCTAACGCGGTCAACCCGTGCCGCTACCTGGCGGGCTGCTAGCCGCGGAGCGGCGCCCCCTCCGGTGCTATTGGAACAGGTCGAACTCACGCGGCATTAGTCCGTCCACGATGCTGCCCTCGCCTCGCGTTGGGTGGGCCCCGCGCACAATCGCCGCCGGCCGTCGCGTCGCCTTGCCCAGGGCCAGCTCCGCGGCCGTCGCGATCTCGTCTGCCGTGGCCCGCACGGTGCTGCGCATAATCCGGCCGTCCGCGTCCGGCGTGCCCCGCATGTCGTCCAGGGGCAGCATGCCGCTGACACCAATGGCCACGTCTGTGATGCCCCACCGCCACGGCCGGCCGAAGCTGTCCGAGATGATCACGGGCACATCAACGCAGAGGGTCGCCCGCACGGCGGCGCGGATCCGTCCCGCGGACGCGTCTGGGTCGACGGGCAAGAGAGTGACGACGTTGCCACTGCCGGGGCCCATGTTGGAGGCGTCGACTCCGCCGTTGGCGCAGACGAAGCCGTGGCGGGTCTCCGTGATCAGCACGCCGTTGGCCATCCTCACGACGCGCCGGGCTTCGCGTAGGACCACTTCAAGCTGGCGTGCGTCGCGGTCCCAGCGCTCGGCGAAGGCCACAATCTCCGGCCTAGGCTCGACCGTCGTGAGGTCTATCGTGGCGCCTTCGGCCTTCGAAACGATCTTCTGCGTGACCACCAGCACGTCGTCCTCGCGGAGCGGCAGTGCGTCCGGCGTAGCGCGCAGGGCCTCGATTAGAAGCGCTGCCAGATCGTCCCCGTCCCGTATCTCGGGCATGCCATCGAGGGCGATGACAGACATCCGGCCCTCCGGCAGCTGTTCGCGGCCGGGGCTACGCCCACCGGAGCCGGCGCTCACCGTCCCGCCTCCGCAGGACCCGTGGTCCTGTTAAAGGCGGGACTCATCGTCCCGCCTCGTGGTCCAGACCGCGCCTGTCGGCCTCAAGCAGATCATCGGGCGTGTCCAGGTCGAACGTGAGGGGCCCGGCCAACTCTACGTAGGAAGCCCCGGCGGCCCTCGCGGCCGAGCGGTGGGCGGCGCGGCTTCCTACACCGAAGCAGAACGGGATTGCTTCGGGTGGGGCAACCAGCAGGGCGTTTGTTCCAGTTCCGTGGCGGTCAGGGACGAGCGCGACAACCGGCCGGTCGGGAGCGGCGCGTTGGGCCAACTGGGCTGCCTCCGCCAACTCGTCGATCGCCGATGCTGCAACACCGGGCAAATCGGCGGGGAGCACCAGGATCGCGCTGGCTTCGGGATCCGCCGCCGCCCGAGCTTCGTCCAGGCCCTCGTTGAGGCCGTCACGCTTCTGCAGTAGAGAGGCGGCGCCGAACGCTCTGGCCTGCCGCAGTAGCTCGGCGTCTTCCGACACGACCACGACCCCAGCCAGGCTCGTAGCGGCGAGTGCCTGTTCGACAGTTCGATGCAGGAGGGCGAGCACCAGGTCGGCGCGCTCTTCGGCATCGAGCGGTTCGCCCAGACGAGACTTGCCACCACTGAGAGAGCGCACCGGTACGACGGCCACGATGCGCGAGAGGCTGGGTCGGTTCACGGTCGGACTCCGGTTGTGGCTCGCGCAGCCCGGGTGGCCGCTGCCGCCACCATCTCATGAGCAAGGTCCGCGCGGGCAGCGCCGTCGGTCATGACCGTGTCGGTCACCAGCACCTCCAGGCCGAGGGCGCGGATGGCGTCGGCGAGCGCCTCGTCAGCGCGGTCGATCACGAAGACGTCCAGCAGGCCCACTGCCGCGTAGCGTCGGGCCACGCCGAGGGCGCTCGGTTCCTCGCCGAGAGCGGCCAGCATGCGATCCGCCGGGCCGCGCAATGCCTTGCCGCCGACGATGCCCGACACGCCGACAACCGGCACTCCACGGGCGCGCGCCGCGGCGATCTCGTCGAGCAGACCCGGGACTGCCAGGATCGGCCCGATCGAGACGATCGGGTTCGAGGGTGCCACGACGATGACTTCAGCCGCCCGGAAGGCGTCGCGGACCTCGGGCGTGACGGCCGCCGCATCGACGCCATCGAATCTGACCTCGCGCACCTCCGGCTCCTGGTGCAATCGAACGAAGTAATCCTGAAAGTCGAGCCACCCGGCGTCGGTTCGGACGCGAGTTCGAACGGTCGCGTCGGTCATGGGCAGGATTCGAGTTCGGACGCCCAGCCCGCCTGCCAACTCCGAAGCGACCTCCGTCGGTCGGGCGCCGGCGCGCAGTCGTTCGGTTCGAAACAGATGTGTCGCGATGTCCCGATCGCCGAGGCGGAACCACGTCTCCTCGCCCAGCCGCGCCAGCTGCGCCGCGACCTCGTACGTCTCGCCGGCGATGCCCCAGCCCTGGCCGGGGTCCGCGATGCCCGCCAGCGTATACAGCACGGTGTCATGATCCGGGCACACGGTCAGGCCGTGGCGCTCCAGGTCGTCGCCGGTATTGACGATGACGGTCAACTCGCCCGGCGCGACTATGTTCTGGAGTCCGTCGGCGAGCTTCGCTCCCCCGACGCCTCCGGCGAGACAAACGACGCGCATCAAGTCCTCCGACGGCAAACAAGGCGACCAAGCAAAGCGTAATGCCCAGGGCGCGAACTCGCGCTGGTCGACTGACGGCTATGCCCGAAGATTTGGCAGAACCTCGCGGCTGAAGACGTCGATCCACTCCGCCTGGTTGCGGCCGACGTTGTGGAGGTAGATCTGGTCGAACCCGAGATCGAGGAACTTCTGGATCTCGCGACGATGGATCTCCGGGTCGGCCGACATGAGCATTCGACCCTTGAAGTCTTCCGGCCGGACCAGCGCCGCCATCTGCTCGAAGTCGCGTGGCGAGCGGATGTCCTGCTTGGGGAACTTCATGCCGCCGGTCGGCCAGTCGGAGACCGCGTTCGCGACCGCTTGTTCGTCCGTTTCGGCCCAGGAGAGGTGGAGCTGCAGGATCTTCGGCATCTTCGATGGGTCCTTGCCGGCCTCGCGCGCGCCCTCCTCGAATTTGCCGAAGACCATCTCGATCTTCTCCTCCGGCGCGCCGACGGTGATTAGCCCGTCGGCGAACTGCCCGGTCCGCTTCGCCGTAACCGGGCCGGCTGTGGCGATGTAGATCGGCGGGGCCTTCTCCGGCAGCGTCCAGAGGCGGCACGTCTCCATCTTGAAGAAGCGGCCGTCGTGCTTGACCTCGCGGCCGCTGAAGAGCTTGGTGATGATCTCGATGGCCTCGAACATGCGGTTGATCCGCTCCGGCACCTCCGGCCAGTAGCCGGCCACGACGTGCTCGTTGAGGGCCTCGCCCGAGCCGAGACCGAGCCACGTTCGGCCTGGATACATGACCTCGAGTGTTGCCGCAGCCTGGGCGAAGATTGCCGGGTGCATCCGGAAGGACGGGCAGGTCACGCCGGGCCCGAGATCGCCTTTGGTGCGGACGCCGGCCACGGCCAGCACTTCCCACACGAACGAGGCCTGACCCTGCTTCGACGTCCAGGGCTGGAAATGGTCTGCGGCCATGACGCCGGAGAAACCTGCCGTGTCGGCTCGGGCACACAGGTCGAGCACTTCGGCTGGCCCGAACTGCTCGAGCATTGCCGCATAGCCGATCTTCGCCTTGGCCATCGGTGTCTCCTCGCTCCTATTTGCCGGAGAGCCGCTCGAACACGCGAGTCGGACGGAGAGTGAAGGTCACTCTCGATTGCGTCGCAAACGCGACGATCTGTGCGTCGGCGCTCTCTTTGTCGGTGTGATATCTCCGCGCCAGGCCGGCGATGACGTCCTGGCCGCGGATCGGGTCCTCGTCGATATCCACCTCGCCGCGCATCTCGACGTATTCGTAGCCGTCGGCCACGGTGAAGGACAGGCGGCGATCACGCTGGAGGTTGGTCGGCCACTGCCGCCCCATCCGGCTGTTGAAGACGATGACGTCGCCCTCTATCGCATACCAGACCACCGCCTGGAGCGGGCTGCCATCAGGGTTGAGCACCGCCACAACCGCAAAGCGCGGCGCCTCGAGGAAGCGGCGGGCCTTGTCCGAGAGGGTGGGGGAGACGGCAGAGGTGCCTTCGGTGGAGATCATTTCGAATTGATGGTACTGCCGGATGACCCCGCTCTACTGCGTGGAGGCGGCGTGGGTGGTGACTGCGCCTTCCCAGCCGACAACCGTGGCGATCGTGAGCGGCAGTTCGCGTGCGCTGCGGATCCGACGGGGCTGCATCGGCGTCGGCCAAGGTGTGCCCAGGAAGAATCCCTGGCCGAAATCCACTTCGCGCTCCTGCAATGCGAGCAGATCGCGACGGTTCTCGATCCCCTCCGCAACGACCTTTGCTCCAATCCGACGGCTGAAGGAGACAAACGCTTCCACCAGAGCCTTCTTGGCCTCGCTGCCCTTGTTGCCGATGTGGCAGATGATCTCGCGATCGATCTTGATGATCGACGGCTCCAGGGCGGAGATCACGTTGAAGCTGGCGTAGCCGGCTCCGGCGTCATCGATGGCAAAGCCGAAGCCGAGGCGGCGCAGGGCGCGGACCTGCTTCTTGAGATGCGGGATGTCGGCGATGGCCTGCTGCTCGGTGCACTCGACCACGAGCTGGCGAGGAGAGAGGCCGGCTCGGCGGACGCGTTCGGCGAAGGCGCCCGCTTCGAAGTGCGGGTCCAGCAGACTGGCGGGCAGCAGGTTGATGCTGTAGTGGGCGTGTCGGCCGAAGGACCCAGGCTTGGCGATCTCGGTAATCTCAGCGATCCTGGCCAGCGTGGCTTCGACCACGAAGACATCGAAGTCCACGGGGCGCTTAGCGACCAGGGCCGCATCCACGATGGCGCTGATCGAGTGGGGAAGCATCGGCATCTGGGGCCGGAAGAGACACTCCCACTCGTGGGACTGCATCGTCCGCAGATCCACGATCGGTTGGAACTCGACGTGGTGGTTCTCTTTTAGGGCAAAGAAGTAGTCGAGGACTTTGCGCATCGCGATCTCGGGCGTTTCGTCCATGCCGATCTGATTGCCGAGGCCCGAGACCTGGACCGCGCGACCGAGTGCGACCACGTACCTCTCGGAGGCCGGCAGCGACTGGTCAACGTCGGCGATGCCGTAGGCGGACGCCTGAGCCAGTCGATGGATATTGGCCTCGGACAGGTCTTCGGCGCGCGCCAGCACGCACCAGCCCGAGTCTGCCAGCTCAAGAATTCGAGCCTGCGGCAGATCGTGGGCGATGCGCGAGACAATCCGGCTATCACGAGACCACAAAATACGCTCGACGGCCCCAGGCCGAGGACGACCAAACCGCACGCTGTTTCCTCAGCTTCAAACTCTCGCGGCTGGCACCTTGGCCGGGAGACGGGACCGGCCAGTCGAGAGTTCGGAAGTCTCCAATTGGGCGCACCTTGCGCCGGTCCTATCATCCAAGGGTACGGGCGTCCCCTGGGTCGCACGTACCATACGACGAATTAGGCCGGTTGCAAGCGTCGTTCATGCATATCTATCTCAGATCTTCCATCATTTGTCCACACTGAACTGCACGTACCTCATCAAGACCTGCCTGGAACCATCCAAGGCAAAGTCCCAGATGCCGTTGCGTCTAGTCCACACGCGTGAATTGTCAATAGGCCAGTCAGCCAATGTGGTTCCTCGCGGAGCCGAGTATCGATGCCTAGTACCGATGCCTTGCGGCACCATCTTCTAGAATCCCATAAGGGTGGCCACTTGCCGCCAAAGCATCCGAGCAGGAGTGAACAATGCCGCAGATCCACCTTCGGGCCGAGGCCGAGGACTACGCCCCGGTCGTTCTTCTGCCCGGCGACCCCAACCGTGCGACATGGATCGCCGAGAAGCTCGACGGTGGCCCCGGCGCCGCCCGCCAGGTGACCTCACATCGCGGCCTTCTCGGCTACACCGGAACCTACAAAGGTGTCCCGGTCAGCGTCCAAACGAGCGGCATGGGCGCGCCCAGTATGTCGATCGTGGTGGAGGAGCTGATCCGCCTCGGCGCGAAGAAGTTGATCCGAGTCGGCACCTGCGGTGGCATCGGCCGCGGTATTAGGACCGGCGAGATCGTCATCGCTTCGTCGGCGGCTCCCGTTGACGGCGCCACGCGAACGTACCTCCACGGCGATCCGTACGCTCCAACGGCCGATTTCGGGCTGGTCCGGGCGCTCGTGGAGACGGCCGAGAAGCACGGCCAGAAGCCTCATGTCGGACAGGTCGCCACGGTCGATGTCTTCTACAACCCGGACGCGGACTACTTCTCCAAGTGGCGCAGTCGCGGCGTGCTGGCCTTCGAGATGGAGAGCTCGGTCATGTACTACCTCGCCGCACGGGCGCGAGCGGCGGGTTCGGATGTCTCCGCGGCCACGATTCTCACGGTCAGCGACGTGCTCTCCGAGGAGGCGACTTCGGAGGAGTCGTACCTGCCTCTCGACGACCTCAATCGATCGATCGAACTTACCATCGAGATCGCCCTCGAAGCCGGGACGGCGGGCTGATGCGCCCCGGACCGGCCTCTGGGGAGACCGAATCGGCCGCGGATTCGAAAGCTCGGCGCGGTCGGCTGGGTCGGTCGGCCGCATTCGGCCCGGAGCTTGAACTGGCGATCGAC
>JAYUDR010000236.1:0-3640 GCA_043739665.1 Chloroflexota bacterium | reverse complement strand
GGCGCCGCCAGTTCGCCGCGCAGATAAGCGTCGATGTGGCCGGCGGCCTTTTTGCCGTCGCCCATGGCCAGGATGACCGTGGCCGAGCCGCGGACGATGTCACCACCGGCGAAAACCCCGTCCATCGAGGTCTGAAGGTTGTCATCGATCTCGATGTAGCCCCATTTGTTGACGCGCAGGTCGGGCGAAGTGGCGGTCAGTAGCGGGTTCGACTTCGTGCCGATGGCGACGATGACCATGTCGCACGGGAAGATGAACTCGGAATCTGGGATCTCGATGGGGCGGCGCCTACCTGAGGCGTCGGGCTCGCCCAGCTCCATGCGGACGCACTTAAGGCCCGAGACCCAGCCCTTCTCATCTCCGAGGATCTCGGTCGGCGCGGTCAGGAACTCGAAGCGGACACCTTCCTGCTCGGCGTGATGGACTTCCTCGGCGCGGGCCGGCAACTCGTCGCGCGAGCGGCGGTAGACGCAAACCGACTCGGCCGCGCCCAACCGTCGAGCGGTTCGCACGGAGTCCATGGCCACGTTGCCGCCACCCACGACCGCGACGCGTTGGCCGCGCAGGATCGGCGTGTCGGAGTCCGGGTTGTAGGCGCCCATGAGGTTAACTCGGGTCAGGTACTCGTTGGCCGAATAGACGCCCTTGAGGTTCTCGCCGGGCACGTTCATGAAGACCGGCAGACCGGCGCCGACTGCCACGAAGACCGCGTCGAACTGCTCGCGCAGTTCCGGCAGGGTGTAGGTCTTGCCGATGATCTGGTTCGGCCGGATTTCGACGCCGTCATCGACCAGCCGGTCAACTTCCTTCTGGACGATGTCCTTGGGAAGTCGGAACTCCGGGATGCCGTAGATCAGGACGCCACCGGCAGCATGGAAGGCTTCAAAGATCGTGACCTTGTGGCCGCGCCGGGTCAGCTCGCCGGCGGCGGAAAGCCCGGCCGGGCCGGAGCCCACGATGGCCACCCTCTTGCCCGACAAAGCCGGCTTGGCGGCGGTGAAGACGTCGCGATTGTTGATGGCCCAGTCGGCAACGAAGCGTTCGAGGTGGCCGATCGCGACGGGCGTGCCGGTCTTGGCGCGCAAGCAGACCTGCTCGCACTGAGTTTCCTGCGGGCAGACGCGTCCGGTTACGCAGGGCAGAGCGTTGTCGCCGAGGAGTGAGTCGGCCGCCGCCTTGACGTTCCCTTCGGACAGAAGCCGTAGAAAGTTCGGGATGTTGACCGAAACCGGGCAGCCATCCATGCAGTACGGCTTGGGGCATTGCAGGCAGCGGTCGGCCTCCATGATGGCCAGCTGCTCGGTGTAGCCGAGGTTCACCTCGGCGAAGTTGCGGGCCCGGGCCATGGCGTCCTGCTCGGGCATGGCGCCACGCGTGATCTTCATCCGCTCCTTCTTGGGAAGCGGCTCGCGGTTCTCAGCGGCGCGGCCGGACAGTGTGTCGGCGATCTCGGCCATGTTCCCCGGCTCGCTCATGACTGGGCCTGCGGGTGTTCATTGCTCCAGCGTTCGAGGGCCGCCTGCTCGAATTGGCGGTAGGTGTTCAGGCGGTCGGCCATCTGGCGGAAGTCGACCTGGTGGCCGTCGAACTCGGGCCCGTCGACGCAGGCGTACTCGGTCTTGCCGGCAATCGAGACGCGGCAGCCGCCGCACATCCCCGTGCCGTCGATCATGATCGAGTTGAGCGAGACGGTCGTCTTGATCGCGTATGGACGAGTTAGCTCGGAGCAGGCCCGCATCATCGGCACCGGACCGACGGCAAAGACCTCGTCGATGCCACCGGCCTCGCACAGGTCCTTGAGGGCCTCGGTCACGAAGCCGTGTCGGCCGTAGCTGCCGTCGTCCGTGCAGACGATCACGTCGCCGCAGGCCCGCAGCTCGTCCTCGCAGATGACCCACTCCTTGGAGCGGCCGCCGATGATGCTCGTCACCTTGACGCCGCGGGCCGCCAGGGCTTGGGCGATGGGGTATACGACGGCCGTTCCCACGCCGCCGCCAACGCAAACGGCGTGGCCCGCCTCGAGCAGCTTCGTAGGGTTGCCGAGCGGACCGGCGACGTCCGTGATTGCGTCGCCCACGTTTAGGGACGTCAACTCGTGCGTGGTCTTGCCGACGGCCTGGATCACGAGCGTGATCGTGCCGGCGGCCTTGTCCACGTCGGCGATGGTCAGCGGGATGCGCTCGCCGCCGGGGCCGCGTCGCACGATGACGAACTGTCCGGGCTGGCGAATCTCGGCGATACGGGGAGCTTCAATCACGAGGCGGGTGACGTTGGGCGACAACTGCGCCTTGGCGACGATCGGGTGCATCTTTCTCCGCTGACTGTGCGCTCCGCTGGGGGCGCGGCAATGTTGTCTAAGCCGCTACTACTTTAGAGCCAATATTGATCCTCCGGCCGCATCTGCCACATGCCCAGTCAGGCCCATCGCACCGGGCCAAAGGTCATTTCGCCACCCATTCGGTCAGGTGGTACGGATCGATCATGCGCGGCCGTTGCGCGGGCTGTCGGTGTGCGTCGGAGCGTACGAATCCTGGCCGCGTTCTCGGAGCTACCGGTTCGTTGCCAGGGCCGGCAGCTTTCTATGTCCCGGCCGAGCCACTCGGTCACTCGAACGGATCGCGGACCTCGATGCCGCGGAACCGGCGGAAATCGCGGTCGCGCGTCCAGATCGTGCGGACGCCGTTCTCGATCATGAGGGTCACCAGGTGGGCGTCCGGGACCAGGTTGCCGGTGGGTGCGGCGTCGGCGGCAACGTCGCTGAACCTGGCCCAAAAGCGGTCCTGTTCGCCCGGCGTCCGAATGTGCGGGCGGCTGATGAGCTTCTCGATGTCGCTGACGGCCTCGGAAGCGCTTAGCGGACGCGAAAAGATTGCAGGATGGGTGGCGATACGCAGGTAGGCCATGATCGTGGGCCAGAAGAGGTAGACGATCTCCGGCCCCCGAGCCGACTGAGTCACGATCGCAAGGCTGCGTTTGTGCAGAGGGCTTGCCCCATTGGCTGCGTATAGCAGGATATTGGCGTCCAGCGTGTAGCTCAACGGTCACCTTCGAGCGCGCGACGCACTGCCTCCTTGTCCTCAAGGTCCACCAATACGCCCATGTCCCGAACCTCCCAGACGAACTCGGGCACCGCCGTATCGGTCTCCTCCAGTGCAGCAGCGAGCAGCTCCGACACAATCCGCCCGAGCGGTTTGCCGTCGCGGAGCTGCCGGCGCTTGAGTTGGCGCATGATGGTTGCGTCGATGTCGATCGTAGTCCTTGTCATGATGCGTTGATGCTATCAGATGGCGCATCTGATGCCTGGGCGACTTTGAGCGGTCAGGTGAGCGAATCAAACCAGACGGCGATCGACTGCGGCTTACCGCGCCCGGTCGCCGCGTTTGCGCCGGCACCCACGAAAAGAGCCGGCCGATCCAGAAGGACCAGCCGGCCGAAAGCGCTCGGGATCGGAGATCAGGTCGCGGGCGTCGCCGCTTTGGCGGCCGTCGCTTTGGCGGTCGGCGCCGCGCCCACTGCGGGCTCCGGGGCGGGACTGTGCCACTCCTCGTGGCCGGGGCGCTGGCCCTGCGGGCCAACCTCCGCGTGGGTGTGAACCTGCTTGGAGTCCGTGGACATGCTCAGGCTGTTCTTGTTGCAGACC
>JAYUDR010000235.1:0-3718 GCA_043739665.1 Chloroflexota bacterium | reverse complement strand
GGAGGCCTGTCGGCCTTGGCCGTAGGTTGTGCGACCGGGGGCGGAACCTGCAACCCTCTGTGGACCACTTCCGGCGGCGACCCGGTGTATTCGTCTCCTGCAGTCGCGGACGGAGTCGTCTATGCGGCCGGGAAAGGGAATCTCTATGCGTATGCCGTCGGCTGTGCCAGTGGCGGCGGAATCTGCACCCCGCTTTGGACGGCCGACATCGGTGGCGCGCCCAGTTCCTCCCCCGCAGTCGCCGGGGGTGTCGTCTACATCGGTTCCTACGCCGGCAAGGTGTACGCGTTCGACACTCACTGTAGTAGGGGCGGGGGAACGTGCACCCCGCTCTGGACGGCCACGACCGGTGGCACCACCACTTCGCCGGCCGTAGCGGATGGCGTCGTGTACGTCGGTTCCTGGGACGGCGGGCTCTATGCCTTCGGCGTCGGCTGTGCCAGTGGCGGCGCAAGCTGCACCCCGCTCTGGACGGCCACAACCGGCGGCGTAATCGCATCCTCGCCTGTCGTCTGGGACGGCATCGTCTACGTCGGCTCCCATGACGGCAAGCTGTATGCGTTCGACGCCAAATGCAGCAGGGGCGGCGGCACCTGCAAACCTCGGTGGACGGCTGACACGGGTTCGGAGATCGACGCGTCCTCCCCCGTAGTCGCGAACGGAGTTGTCTACATCGGCAATCTGGCTGGCAAGCTGTTTGCCTATGCGGTCGACTGCGCTAGCGACGGCGGGACCTGCACGCCGGCCTGGACGGCCGACACGGGAATGTTCGAGACTTCGCCCGCTGTAGCGAACGGCGTCATCTACGTCGCGGCCGACAGTCTCAAGGCCTACGCGGTCGACTGCGCCAGTGGCGGTGGGACGTGCGCCCCGCTTTGGACGGGCACAACCAAAGGCAGCGCGGTAGCTTCTCCTGTGGTTGCGGACGGAGTCGTTTACATCGGCTCGGTCGCAGGCAAGTTGTATGCCTTTGCCTTGGGAGGTCCGCCTGCTACCTCTACCGTAAACGAGGTACCACTCGGCTCGTCTCCATTCCCGCTTGTCCCAGTCTCACTGCTCACGGCGGCCATCCTCGCCTCCATCTATCGAGTCAGGGCAGCCGGACCCTGCAAGCCCGTTCAGCGGCGAGGTCGCGGTTCATGAGTGCTATGGAGACGATCTCGAGAACGCGCGAAACGACGAACCGGACACCGATCTGGTTGATGGTCGGTGGGGCTCCTCTCGGCTCGCCGGTGTTGCTGGACGTGCACACGAAACCCGCGACCGACTCCATCGGGAGGGTCACGTGGATGGCGCCGAACGCGGGCGGCACGCTATACCGGACCACAGACGAGGGCCGGACGTGGGTCTCGGCGCCGGTCACGGGTCTGCCGAGCGGCATAACCGCCATAACCATGACTGGCCCCGGCAGCGCCACCGCGCTTAGGCGTGTCCGGGTATGCAGACTTCGTAACCGACTGCTGGTCGAAGGCCTATCTGGTGGCGACGTCGGACTCGGGTCGGACCTGGCGCCCGCTCCAGTTGCCGGTCTCGTTCGAGCGGCCGGCGATTTCTCGAGTACTACGGACTAGCCGCATGAGCGAATCGTCTCCATCGGTCGGCATGTTCGACGTCGGATCGACTGGCGCCGTTCGGCTCTTGCTGATCGCCGTTGCAATGCTGATGACGAACGGCTGCGCCGGTGCCAGCAGTCGGACGGTCGCCGCCGGACAGACGGTCGAAGCGATCCTCACGCCCACACCAACGGCGGCACTCATGTCGACGGCCCCGCCGAGGACGACGACGGCCCCCTCACCGACTTCCCCGGCCAAGATTTGCTCGACCACGGGTACCGGAACAAGCGGCGCATTCGTTCCGACCGACTCGATGACGATCGATCGAACGGGCCATACGGCCGCTCTCCTCAGGGACGGACGCGTGCTCATCGCTGGAGGGGGCAGCCGCGGGTGGGGTGGGATGGGGGACTCTCAGGCTTCGGCCGAGATATACGACCCGACCACGGAATGCTTCGAAAAGGCCGCCAGCATGACCACTCCCCGCAGCAATCACACCGCCACGCCTTTGCCGGACGGCCGGATCCTGATCACGGGAGGCTACCAGAAGGTGGGCGGGGTTCTGGCCTCGGCGGAGCTATACGACCCCAAGTCCGACACATTCACCCCCACAGGCTCGATGAATGTTCCTCGCGCCTGGCATACGGCCACACGTCTCTCGGACGGGCGGGTCCTGATTGCCGGAGGTACTCAAGACCTCCAACTTGGGCGAGACGGGGACGTCGCGTTGGCCGAGATATACGACCCCGGGGCGGGCACATTCAGCCCGACCGGATCGATGGCAATCCGCCGCGAAAGCCACTGCGCAACGCTGCTCGCCGATGGCCGCGTCCTTGTCGCCGGCGGCAGTGTCGACGCCGCAGCAGAGCTGTACGACCCCAAGACCGGTAGGTTCAGCCGCTCGGGCGTGCTCGCCGCCGGCTTCCGCTTCGAGACGACGGCCACCAGACTCCCCAATGGCGAAGTATTGCTCGTGGGTGGCTTTGCCGATGGAGCGCCAACGGACATTGCAGAGCTGTTCGATCCAAGGACCGGCGCCTTCAGCCGCACGGGACCGCTGCCGACGGCGTTAGTCGGCCAATCCTCGGCTCTCCTGCCCGATGGCCGCGTCCTGGTCGTGGGATGGGGAGATGGCATGGGGAAAGTCTACGATTTGCCAGCCGTGACATACGACTCCGCGGCGGGAACCTTCAGCCTCACTGGCACTCGGAACGTTGCGGGGGACTATACGACTGCGACCGCACTTTCCGATGGACGCGTTCTGATCGCTGGCGGCGAGGGCGATAGCTACCTCACTACGGATCGGGCCGAACTGTTCATCCCGTAGCTCCCGACGTGGGACCGCGCCTCAGCCCGCGGCCTCAGTGAACGCCGGAGCAACGCCAACGGGTCGGAGAGAGAGCCTGCCCAACGGGCACCCCGCCGACGTGACATGCGGCGGCCGTGACGACGCCGTTCCCGGCAACTGTTGGTAATAGTCAGGGCGACAGGAGTCGGGCCACAATATGAAGGTGAAAGCCCGCCGCTCAATAGCGAGCTTGGCTCATCGCGCCAGTTGATTGCGAGCAACCGCGGCTGTCGCTATAGCGCCACAGGCAGGCCTCCACCGGTGTCAAGCTGTCCGCGTGCGTCCGTTAGCTTGATCGACGCCCGACCTTTTTCGGGGCCGCCCGCGGCCCCTTTGGCCCAGTCTGAGGGAGACTCGGAACTATGGTCCCCTCGGCCGAGCTCTATACGCCGTAGCCACCGAGAAGACAATCATGAGGGAATGGTAGGCGCCCTCCTGGAATGCGCCATCTGCCACCAGATCGTCCCGCGTCAATCGCCGACTCAACGCCATGGCCGAGGTTGGCGAAAGGCTCACAAGCGCAGGCAGAGCGTCGAGGCGGTAGCACGCCAGCGGCGAAATGCTCGTTGAGCCGTGGTCGGACGTCGACAAGTTCGCCAATCCTCGCCCGCTGACACCGCGCGGGCGGCGCCTCAAAGGGACGTTCGGCGGTCGCCCTCTTCCAGAACTACGCCAACGGGTTGGCATTGACCTACCCGAGTGAGTGGCGCGCCCGGAGGTGTCAGAGTTCAGGACATAGGTGACACTTGATAGGTTACTGATGAGTCGGGACATGCGTGACAGTCCGGTGCATGTCGAAGCATCGGGTGGCCGTCCT
>JAYUDR010000234.1:0-9402 GCA_043739665.1 Chloroflexota bacterium | reverse complement strand
CAACGACCGGCGCCGTACGAACGACCGGCGCCGTACGAACGACCGGGCAAGGATGGCGAACCGGCGATTCTTCTGCGGGTCGGGACACTAGCGCGATGGCGAAGAAGTCGGCGACTCGTCTGGGACCTCTATGCTGACGTTGTAGTTGGTGTCCGCGAGGCTGGATTCGCTCGAGAGGGCGTGCGCGGTCACGTACTGGAATTCCTCGCCGTTGGGAGCGGTCAGCTCCACGCGACCCTCACGACCGTCGGGACTGCATGTGAATCGAACGGCCTGAACGGCCGCGCCTTCTGGCACCGGGGTTCCCGGCACCGTGCTAGCGAACACGACGAGATCGGCCCATCCGCGACAGACGACATGGACGGCAATTCGCGGAGCCGGGGGAAGAAGGTTGCCTCCGACCCAAAGTCCACCAGAGGTGCCGAACGATTCCTTGAAGCTCCAGCCCGAGGGCGCGCTCGGCGCCGCAGGGATGTTGGGCGTCGCGCTCGGGCCGTCATGGACGCCGCCAGCCCAACCCGTCAGTGGAAGAGCCATCGTGACCCCGATTGCGCCGGCGACGACGATGAGAACGGCCGTCAACGCGGCAGCGGTGCGAGACATACGGCTCAGGCCGCCGAGGAACCACAGTCGGCCGCGACCGCGGCCCGTCGATGAGTCCATCGATACCTCCCTCAGGTACGAGTAGAGCGTTTCGGGAGCGCCCGGAGTTCGGCTGTCATCGAACATCTGGTGCAGTTGGGCGTCCATCTCGAGCGGCGGTGTGGATCGGTCGGTTCGGCTGAAGAGTCTCATCGCTCGATCTCCCGGCCCAGCAAGCGCAAGGCGTAATGGAGCCTCGATTTGACCGTTCCCAGTGGGACGTCCAGACGCGTCGCGATCTGTTCGAGCGGCATGTCGCGCCAGTAGCGCAACACCACCACGACGCGTTGCTCCGGCGACAACCTGTCGAGAGCTCGCCCGACCGCATCGCGCGTCAAAGTCGCCCGGAACGGATCCGGAGCGTGGACCTCCAGTTCGTCGTCAAAGGCGACGCTGCGGACCCGCCTCCGAGCGCGAATGCGCGTCTTGCAGACGTTGGCCACGATCCGATCGAGCCACGGCCCGACGCTGTCCGGTTCGCGCAGCCGCGGCCACGCCCGCCAGGCCCGGGCCAGCGCCTCCTGCATCGCGTCCTCGGCCTCGGCGGCGTCGCCCAGAAGGTACCCCGCGAGCTTGTACGCGCCGTCCAGGTGACGGGCGGCCAGGCGTACGAACTCGTCGCGAAGCATTGCCGCCTCGCGTTCCTCCGCCGGGCTAACGGCCCCCTCCGCCACGCGCACCTCCAAAGCAAACAACAACCGAACTCCTTTCGTGGCCTATCCAGACCTCGACCGGACCCGGGAAGTTCATTGTGCGCCGGGTAGTCGGTGGAATTGGCGCGGTTGGACCGCAGCAACGTATGCACAGCGCCGCCCGTCGCGCGCCGCGCCCTTGCCGCGCGACGCCTGACCTCCACCACCCAGAACTCTCGTGCCGCAGGTCAGGACAGGCCCGCTGGATCGTGCCGGACTTCCCCATTTTGGCGCATAGTGCTGCCCGAACGGGTGGGTTTGGTCCGCCGAGTCTAAGTCGGCAGGCCGCCCGCCGTGCGCGGAGTGCACGCATGTATCGCCGTCGTCGCTGGTTCTTAGTAGTCGCCGCCGTCCTCCTCGTCGGTACTGTCGAGGCTCTCAGCGACACGGCCTTCGATGCCTTCCTGCCGTTCCCCTGGCACACCCTGCCGGTGCTCGGGGTAGTCAGCGCGGTTGTTGGGACGGGCGCCTGGTATGCCTTCCGCCGGATTGATCGACTGACCGTCGACCTCCAGGAGCGCAACGCCACTCTCGAGTCTCGCAACGCCGTTCTGCGGGCCGTATACGACGTCAGTTTGGCCGTCTCCGGCCAGGCCGATCCCGATCAGACCATCGCCTCGATCGTCCAGCACGCTCGCTCCCTTCTGCGTGTGGATGCGGCACTGCTGGCACTCGACGGTCCGGCCGGCGAGCTTCGGCTTCGGGCCACGAGCGCCGCCCCAGGCGTCCTCATGGGCGATCAGCCCGCAGGCGTCGGCGTGATGGACCGGAGTGAGGACGATCTCGACTGCTATCTCCAGCCCGGCTACCAGATTCGGCTTTCGGCGCCTGTGGGTCACGGCGAGAAGCGAGTCGGAATGATCGGTCTCGCCACTGCGACCGGCGTTCGCCGACGCTTCGATGTGGCCGAGGTGGAGACGCTCTCAGCCCTGGCGACGCAGGTCGGACTGGCGCTCGAGGCCTCCAGGCTTCAGGGCGAGCTGCAGGTTCTGGCGATTCAGCGCGAGCGCGAGCGCATCGCCCGAGAGATGCACGACGGTCTGGCCCAGGTCCTCGCCTATGTCAATACCAAGTCCCAGGCCATTGAGGAATTGCTTGCCGACGGCCGCGTGACCGACGCTCGGCGGCAACTCGCCGAACTGGCCGCGGCGGCTCGCTCCGTCTACGTGGACGTGCGCGAGGCAATCCTGAGCTTGTCCACTCCCGTGCCGCTGGATCGGGGAGTGGCGGCGGCCCTGGAGGAGTACGCGGCGGTGTTCGCAGAATCATCGAAACTCGCCGTGCCCTTCCTCGCCAGCCCCGAAGCCGCGAAGGCGAGGCTATCGGCAGCTGCCCAAGCCGAGGTCTTCAGCATTGCCCGTGAGGCTCTTACCAACGTCCGCAAGCACGCTCGAGCCAATCGGGTAAGCCTGAATCTGGTCCTCGATGGCCAGGATCTTGTTCTGTGTATCGAAGACGACGGCGTCGGTTTCGAAGCCGAACTGCTGGCCGTCGGCCCGGAGCGGTGGCCGCACTTCGGCCTGGCGGGGATGCGAGAGCGGGCGGAATCCGTTGGCGGAAGCATCGTCTGGCGCAGCGAGCCCGGTCGCGGTGCGCAGGTCGAGCTACACGTTCCAGTTGCTGGGTCCGCAGGGACCCTCCTACCCCCCGGCATCGCTGCACCCCATGGAACGGGCAGCCCCGCGGCGCAGCACCAGGCGGTCCGATCGTCCGCCCCTGAAGTATCGGAGGCAAACTGAGGCCATGAGAACAGTCCTCGTTGACGATCACGCTCTCTTCCGCGATGGTGTCGCTTCGCTGCTGTTGGCTTGGGGACACGAGGTCGTGGGCCAGGCGGCCGACGGCGCTGAGGCCATCGATCTGGTGGACGAGACTTCGCCAGACGTCGTCCTAATGGACGTCCGGATGCCAAACGTATCTGGTCTCGAGGCCACGGCGACGATCCACGATCGCCACCCCGAGGTGGCCATCGTGATGCTGACCGTAAGTGAGGATGAGGCCGATCTCTTCCGCGCCATCAAGGCCGGCGCTCAGGGCTATCTGCTCAAGAACCTCGAGGCACCGCAGCTCCGCACGATGCTCGAAGGGGTGGCGCGCGGTGAGCCGGCCATCACCCCGGCCACGGCCGCTCGAATCATCGATGAGTTTCTTCGGGTGCCGGGCAGCAGCCCACGGGCGACTCAGCGGCTGACCGATCGAGAACTTGAAGTGCTGAAACTCGTCACCGTCGGCCAGCGCAACCGCGAAATCGCGGTCGAGTTGGGCATCAGCGAGAACACCGTCAAGTTCCACCTCAAGAACATCGTCGAGAAGCTCCACGCCCAGAACAGGGCGGAGTTAGCTGCTCGTGCCGTGCGTGAGGGCCTCGTTCCCGATCCGCCACGGGACGCCTTTTCTTCGAGCCCCTACCGCGACTCGCCCTTCCGCCGCCGCTGAGCGAGCGCCAGGCCCGACTACCCGGCCGGGTAGCTCGGTTGCTGTCTTACGGCAGATGGCAGTAGCCGTGTCCGGACGCCATTCTCAGGCCGACAACCAACGTACGGCCGAGGCGTCCAAATGGGCTACCGCATCCAGATCGAGAACACCGGCTGTCTGAACTGCGGCGTCTGCATGGACGTCTGCCCCGTCCAGGCCCTCGACATGAGCCGGCCGCAGCGGCCCGGCGTCGAAGGTGCGGGGATCTTCGGAAGGCCCTTCAACTGGATGATGGAGTTCCCCGTCCAGGTCGGTGAGTGCATCGGTTGTGGCATCTGCGTCCGCGAATGCCCAACGCACGTTGTGATGCTCGACAGCGTCGCCGGGGCCACGCCGCTGGCCGTTCGCCAGGGCCCGATTAGCCGGCCCGCGGAACCGACACCGGCATGGCAGCCTCTCAGCGAGGTCACTCGCGAATCGCTCAAGCCGGCCCGCGTCTCGCCCTGGGGCAACCTCTTCCAGTGGCGCACGAGCGAGCGGCCCCAGGACTGGCAAGTCTGGCGGTCCATGGTGACGGACTCGCGCCGGGATCCCATCGCCCCTTGCCAGGAAGCCTGCCCCGCAGGCACAGACGCCGGCCGTTATGTGGGCCTGATCGGCCAGGGCCGCTACGACGAAGCCTACGCCGTGGCGGCGGAGGTCAACCCGTTCCCGTCCGTGTGCGGCTGGATCTGCACCGCTCCGTGCGAGTCAGCCTGCCGACGCGGCACGCTGGACGAGCCGATCGCCATTCGTCGTCTGAAGCGTTTCGCGGCCGAGACGGGCAAGCTGCCTCCGGTGGCGCCTCCGAAGAAGCGGCGCAAGGAAAAGGTTGCCATCGTCGGGGGAGGGCCCGCCGGTATGTCGGCCGCCTACTACCTGGCCCGCCTCGGCTACGGCGTGACAGTCTTTGAGGCGATGCCCGTGCCGGGCGGCATGATGGCCATCGGCATCCCCGAGTACCGACTGCCCCGGACCGTCATCCGCGAGGAGATCGACCGGATCGTGGGCCTGGGCGTGGAGCTGAAGCTGGACACCGCCATGGGTCGCGACTTCACTCTGGCAGACCTCGAGTCCAAGTACGACGCCGTCTTCCTTGCCACGGGCGCGTCTCGTAGCCGCAAGCTCGGTGTACCGGGCGACGACCTGCCTGGCGTGGTCCCGGCCACGTACTTCCTCAAGCAAGTCAACCTGGGCGAGAAGCCCGTTCTGGGGGGCGCGGTCGTCGTCGTTGGCGGAGGCAGCACGGCCATGGACGCGGCCCGGTCCGCTCTCCGGTCCGGGGCCTCGGCGGTCACCATCCTCTACCGCCGCGGTCGGGCCGAAATGCCCGCCCAGGCCGAGGAGGTGGAGGCCGCCGAACACGAGGGCATCAAGGTCCTGCTCGAGGCGGCCGTCACGGAAGTCAAGGCCAACGGCAAGGGCGTGACCTCGGTCACGTATATCAGCCAGCGACCGACCGGCAAGTTCGAGGGCGGCCGCGCTCTGTACGAGCCAATCCCCGGCAGCGATCGCGCCATCGACGCCGTCACGGTCCTTGTGGCCGTCGGCGAAGAGCCCGATCCATCGATCCTCCCCGCGGGCGCAGGCATCGAAACGAGCGGCTTCTCGGGCATCGTTGCCGACGCCGGCATGGCCACCAGCCGTAAGGGCGTGTTCGCCGGCGGAGACGTCGTTTCGGGCGCCAAGACGATCATCCACGCCGTTGGCGCCGGACGCCGCGCCGCCGGTTCGATCCACGAATACCTCAGCGGCAGCCGCAACGGCGAGGCCGAAATCATGGCCACGGTCCGGGTGCCGAAGCCGCCCGAGCCGGTCTTGAGCGTCGATCTTGCCTCTCGGCCGAGGGTCGGCATGGAACTGCCGGCCTACCAGCCGGGTTCGTTCGCGGCGACGCAGCCGAGTCTGGATGCGGCCACGGCCAGGGCTGAGGCGAGCCGCTGCTTCAGATGTGACGCCGTCTACCGCTGCGAGCAGGTCCACGTCCAGTCAGGGCGCGGTCCCAGGGATGGCCCCCGCGCTCACGCCAATCAAGGCGCTCCAGTCAATCAACCAGCACCGGCGCTGATCGGCCGGCCCAATCTCGCCGAATCGGCGAGCAATCCACGGTCGGTCACAGGAGGTCGAGACTGATGGACTCTGCCGCGTTCGGAGCTGCCGAACAGTTCATTGAAGGCACGATAGCCGCAGCTCTCGTCGCCCTCTGGCTGCTGGCGATTGCCATGCATCTGGGGCGGCCCTACATGCTGGCAATGACTCGCAAATTCACTCTCCGCCTGGGCGCGGATCTGTGGTGGACGATCTACGTCGGCCTGCGCGACATCCTGCTACTGCAGGTTTTCCTGGGCAGCTTCATCTTCTTCTACCCGGACGTGGTCGGTAAGAACGATCTGCCGATTACCGGCGGCCTGGCCGGCGCGGTTGCCTTCGCCGTTCTCATGCTCAAGCTCATGACCAAGGCCGATTCGAACGCGCGGAGCTTCCAACTCCAGACCTTCCTGCTCGCCTTGGGCGCGACGCTCTACCTGGTGCCCTACGTGCTGGGCAGTCAGGTCACGACGGTCAACAGCAGCATCGCCACGCAGCTGGCCTCGGTCCTGGTCAGTTCGCAAAACCCGACCTGGGCCTTAGCCCTCTGCTATCTCTCTCAAGCCCTGGTCGGGGCGATGGGCCTGATCGCGGTCATCTACAACCTCCGCCTTGCCTCGCCCTCCCCACGCAAGGCCGATGCCGGCGCTGCCAGCCAGCCCGCGGCGCAGAGCTAGGAGATCACGATGCCTGAACAGCAAGCTCTCGTCCAGGGAACGCAATACTGGCTCGTCCTCTCGGTCGCGGCGATCCTGCCGATCCTGTGGACGTTTACCCTGGCGCTCCACTTCGGACGGCCGTACGTCATCCGCTATCTGCAGGGCCTGACGCTCCGCTTCGGCGGCGACGTGTGGTGGCTAAGCTACGTCCTGATGCGCGACGCGCTTATGGTCCTCACGCTCGCCTTGAGCGCGGTCTTCCTCTTCCCAAACCTCTATTTGAGCGCCGATCTGGGCGTCCCGATCACCGCCCCGCTGGCCGCGCTCGTGCTCTTCTGGGCCCTGCTGGCCAAGCTTACCGGCGACTCCGATGACGATCCGAAGACGTTCCGGGTCGTCTCCGTTCTGCTCGTGATTGCCTCGATGCTCTACATCATTCCGCAAATCTACGGCGTGGAAGCTCACGATCAGGCGGCCTCGTGGAACGCGATCGCCAACCTGGGTGGCATCCCGGCGGCTCTCGTAATCGGCCCCGACCTGACAATCCCGTACCTCATCCTCAACCTCAGCCTGGCCGGCTTTGCCGTTACGGGCGGGATCATCTTCGTCTGGTTCCTTCGCAAAACGAAGTTCGAGTCGGCCGAACTCGCGTAGCGGGTCTCATTCGCTGGCGTACCGCGGTTCGGACGGCCTACCCTATCGGGCATGAAACAGGCGCACCGATTGGGCATCCGCAGCCGGCACCCTGACGCTTTCGCTCGAGCCACTACGGCAGCCCACATCGCCCTCGCGATGTGGTTTGCCTATTGGGCCTGGCAGACGGTCGCCGGCATCTTCACCGATTGGCCGGGCCACCTCGACACGGTGGGCATAGACGGGCGCCTGTACTACCGCGCCGCCGCGACCTTCGTGGCCGGCGGCGATCCATGGACCGCCGCCTCTGCTCAGACGCTCACCAACACGTGGCCGCCCTCCGGGGCGTTCGTCCATTTCCTGTTCACAGGCCCGCCGCCGACCGTCCTGGCCTTCGTGCCGTTCGTCCTGATACCGGAGTGGATCTTCGTCCCGCTCTGGATGGCGCTGACGGTCGCAGCCGCGGTCTACACGATCCGTCGTCTGGGCCTGCCGATGTGGTGGCTCCTATTCCCGCCGCTCGTGTCGGGGATCAGCGTTGGCAACCCCCACGTCGTCAGCCTTGCGCTGCTGTTATGCGGCTCGTCATGGCTGCGCTCGCTCGCGGCGCCTCTGAAGGCATACGCCGTGATCCCGATGATCGGGGAGCGGCAATGGCGGGCGCTCGCGGTGCTGATCGGTGGGGTGGCTCTGTCGGTAGTGGTGTTCTGGCCGCTGTGGCGGCAATACGTCGCGGACTACGCAGCCACGTCCTCTTGGATTGTAGGGTTCACCAACGGCGGCTTTAGCGCTGCTCGTGACCCTCGGCTGCTAGTCGTCGCCGTGATCGCTATCGGTGTCCTTGCCCTGGTTGATCGCCGGGCCGCGGGTTGGCTTGCTGTGCCGGCACTCTGGCCCGCGACGCAGTACTTCTACTCCACCTTCGCGTTGCCGCTCCGATCACCCTGGCTGGCTGCCATGCTGGCCGTCGGCGGCTACGACTCGGATGCCCGGGTGCCCTGGGCAATAGTTGCCTATGCGATCGCTCGGGTGACGCTCGCCGTTGTCAGTCGCCGACGCGCCAACCACATACCGGCCGAAGTAGTTGGGGCGCTCGACGAGCCATAGGCCCTTCAGGCGGCCACTTGCGGCCGCGCGGGCGTCCGGCCTACAAACCGAAACGGATCAGCGCCAGCACTCCAACGACTAACGAGTAGACCGCGAACGGCGTCAGCGTCCGGCGCGTGAAGTAGCGGCTCAGGAAGCGTACGGACACGTAGGCCGCGATTCCTGCTGCGATGCTGCCTGCCAGCACCTGACCCAGAACCCCGTTCCCGTTTGGACCGAGCAGGTCCGGCAGCTTGTAGACGCCGGCGGCGAGGATAATCGGGGTGGCCAGCAGGAACGAGAAGCGCGCCGCGTCCTCGTGGGCCAGGCCTCGAACCAGACCCGCCACCATGGTGATCCCCGAGCGGCTGATGCCGGCCAGCAGCGCGAACACCTGGGCCACGCCAACTGCGCCCGCCTCCCGGAATTGGAGCGTGTCGAGACGGCGATCCCCCGACGGTGTCTGCTCGTGAGCTGCGACGACGGCCCGAACCTCAGCGCGCCGACGGATGCGTTCGCCTGCCAGCAAGATGGCGCCGTTGACGACCAGGAACCCGGCGGCCGCGAGCGGTGTCGCGAACAGGACCCGCAGTGGGTGTTCCAGCAGGAGGCCGACTAGACCGGCCGGAATCGTGGCCACCACGAGCAGCCAGCCCAGGCGCTCATCCGACGTCTCGATCTCGCGCCGTTGAAGCGATCGAAGCAGCCCACGAACGATGCGCACCCATTGATCGCGGTAGAAGAAGGCGAGCGCCAGGGCCGTGGCCACGTGCAATCCCACAAGGAAGGCGAGGAAGAACGACTCCTTGGCCGACTGCGCCGCGACGACGTTAGTCCAGCCAAACAGTTCGGGCAGGATGACTGAGTGGCCGAGGCTCGAAACGGGGAAGAGTTCGGTGACGCCCTGGATGAGCCCGAGAATGATGGCCTGCGCGTAGTCCACGCTCGTCCTTCTGGAAATGGGGCTGAGGCCGGCGGGGCCACCCCGGGGCAGCCCGACTGTACCCGAGAAGGGCGCCGGGCCGCGCGGCAACTTCCGGGCGCACCAGCTCCCGAAACGACAGTTGCGGCCGCTAACCTAATCGAGCAGATGAGCAGGGCCCAGCCCATCAAAGTTGCGGCGATTGGCAGGAAGCCGGACCACGACC
>JAYUDR010000233.1:0-3726 GCA_043739665.1 Chloroflexota bacterium | reverse complement strand
CCGGCCAGATCGTCATTTCCGGCGATCGCGCGGCTGTGGAAGCGGCCGTCGCCGGCTCCAAAGTTCTGGGCGCGCGCCGGGGAATCGTCCTGCCCGTTTCGGTCGCCGCCCATTCCTCACTGATGGCCGGGGCGGCCGCCGGGATGACGCGCGTCCTCGCGCCGATCGCCTTCGCCGATCCCACCGTCCCGCTCCTGGCCAACGAGGACGCCACTCCCATCACCTCCGGCGAGGTCGCTCGCGGCGAGTTGATCGTGCATCTGACGCGTGGCGTCGATTGGGTCGCGGCGGTAGGACGCATGTCAGCGGAGGGAGTCACAACCTTCGTCGAGATCGGCCCCGGCAAGGTCCTGACTGGCCTGATCAAACGAATCGCACCCCAAGCCAACTCCATAGCCACCGACGACCCGGGGGCACCGGGCGGCATCGCCGTGCCCTTCCTCGATGGCATCCCCGTCGCCTAGCCAACTGACCGCCAGCAGCTAGCTGTGGCGGTACCGAGTCCCAGGAGGACCACACTAAGTGCGCAAACCTGACTACACCAGACGAGTTGCGGTAACGGGAATGGGGGTCGTTAGTCCCGTCGGTCAGGGCATCGACGCCGTATGGGATAGCCTGGTCAACGGCAGGAGCGGCATCGGTGAGATCACTCACTTTGACACCGCCCCGTACGAGCACAAGGCCGGCGGAGAAGTCAGCGGCTTCGACATCACTCAATGGATGAATTTCAAGGATGCCCGCCGAACGGATACCAACGTTCAGTTTGCAGTGGCGTCTGCCCAAATGGCGATGGCCGATTCCGGGCTGGTGATCGACGACGAGAACCGCTACGACATCGGTGTGATATATGGCTCCGGCGGCGGCGGTCAAGGCCTTTTCATCAACAACCAGGCGACCTGGCAGAACAAGGGCGCCCGATCGGTCAGCCCTTTCTTCATCGCCAACGGCCTGGTTGACGCGGCCTCGGGCACGATCGCGATCGAGACCGGAGCCAAGGGCCACAACTATTGCCCAGTCGCCGCCTGTTCGACGGGCACCACGGCCATCGGCGAGGCCGCGGAAGTGATCAAGCGAGGCGACTGCACCGCCGTCATCACCGGCGCATCTGAGTCACCCATCCTGGAGCTTGTCCACATCGGGTTCACCAACATGCGCGGCATGGGCACTCCCCTCCCGGGCCAGCCGATCAGCACGGTGTCCCGGCCGTTTGACCGAACCCGCGACGGCTTCGTCCTGGGCGAGGGAGCCGGCGCGCTGATTCTCGAGGACCTGGAATTGGCGAAGGCGCGCGGAGCCCGGATTTACGCCGAGGTCGTGGGCTATGGCTCAGCCGCGGACGGCTTTGACATGATCGCCCCTGCAGATCACGGCGAGGGCTCCGCGAGGGCCATGAAACTTGCCCTGCAGCGGCGCGGCGTCCCGGGCGACGAGGTCGACATGATCAATCCGCACGGCACCTCCACGCCCATGGGCGACCGTTGCGAAAGCGAGGCCATCTGGACCGCTTTTGGCAGCCACACGCCGGATATCCTGATCTCGGCCACAAAGTCGATGACCGGCCACATGATGGGCGCCGCGGGTGCCTTCGAAGGCGTCGCGACAGTCCTGTCGCTGTACCACCAGACCGTCCCCGGAACTCTCAACTATCGCGAGCCCGATCCGGAATGCAATATCTCCATCGCCACGGAGACCGTGCAGAGGACCCTGCGCTACGCCCTGTCCAACAACATCGGCCTGGGCGGCCACAACGCCGCGGTCATCTTCAAGCACTACACCGGAGATTAGGTTCGCGGCCACGAATCGGCCGGACTTTGCCGGCCTGGGTCGAAGCAGCGGCCTGTTATGTCTTTGCGTCGCGCAAGGTGTACTACAATACTCATGATATATTGGACCGATGGCTGACAAACGCGAACGACTATCCGACGAAACGATCGAGACGAGTCGGCTCCTCGTTGAGTTCCTTCATGCGGCCTACGCCACCCGCCATGACGACGACCTAGCCGCGGTCGGGACGGACAATCAGACAGCCGCCGAGCGCCGCGGTCGTCCGCCTGCCGCCATCTCGAGCCATGGCATGCGGGCGGCAATCCACGTCTACCAGCACGGTGAACGGACCGTCGGCCAGCTTGCCTCCGGTCTCGGCATCTCGTACGGCTGGGCGAGTCGGGTCGCTGATGAGCTTGAGGCGGCCCATTACGTCATCCGCGAACGCGACAAGGACGACCGCCGGGTCGTGCGCGTCCGTCTCAACCCCGATGCTCTCGATGAGGTGGAACGGGCCTATCGCTGGCGCGGGCAGGCGGTCCAAGAGGGGCTGCAGCCGCTTTCGGATGCCGAGCGTGAATCGGTCCGGCTTTTCCTGCGGCGGGTGACCGAACGCCTACGCGCCCGGATCGTCGACACCCCTGGAGCGCCGACCAGCCGCTGAGCCAGTACAATCCCGAAGTCGGTTTCTGCCGGGCCAGATGGCCAGGCAACCGGCAGCCGTCCCACCGGCGGAAGACACTAATTCCGCCGGGCCAGATGAGCTGGGCGCCGCCGGCGGTGGTTGCCTCCGCTTGCCAAACGTCCGAGGAGATGGCCCGTGCCCGCTAAGGATCCTGCCCGTCGCGCCGTCGTCACCGGTCTCGGGGCCGTTACCCCGATCGGTAACACTGCCCCTGCCTACTGGGAAGGTCTCCTGGCAGGTAGATCGGGCGTGAGCGCGATCACCCAGTTCGATCCCGTTGGGCTAGACGTCCGGATTGCCGCCGAAGTAAAGGGCTTTGATCCGAGCGTTTCGATGGACCGCAAGATGGCCCGCCGCATGAGCCGTTTCATCCACCTGGCCATGGCCGCGGCGGATGAGGCCGTTCGCGACGCCGGCATTGACTTCTCGACTTACGAGCCCGATCAGCGCGATAGGGCGGCCGTAGTCGTGAATACAGGCGGCGGCGGCGTCGAGCAGATCCTCGTAGGAACTCGTGTCATCGCCGAGAAGGGCCCCGGTCAGGTCTCGCCGTTCGCGATTCCGGCGCTATCCGGCTCCATGGCCGCCTGCCAGGTCTCGATCAGGTACGGCATCACCGGCCCGGTCATCACTCAGGTCGCTGCCTGCGCCAGCAGTGTCATTTCGTTCATCGACGGCCTGCGCATGATTCAGCTGGGCGAGGTCGACGTCGCTCTCGTCGGCGGTTCGGAAGCCTCACTTCTGCCGATCGCCTTCGCCGCTTTGGGCAACATGGGCGCGCTGTCGCGCCGAAATGACGACCCCACGCATGCCTCGCGCCCGTTCGACCGAGAGCGCGACGGGTTCGTCTTTGGCGAAGGCGCGGGTATCGTGGTTCTCGAGTCGGCTGAGCATGCCATGGCTCGCGGTGCGAAGATCCTGTGCGAGGTCATCGGTGGCGGAATGACCGCCGACGCGTTCCACATCAGCGCCCCCGAGCCGACGGGCCGGGGCGCCACGGCTGCGATGACCAAGGCGCTCCGCAACGCCGACGTCGCCCCTGACGAGGTGGACTACATCGTGGCCCACGGCACCTCCACACCGCTCAACGACGTGACCGAGACGCGGGCGATCAAGGCCGCATTCGGGGCGCATGCCTACAAGGTGGCGATCAGCTCGCCCAAGTCGATGGTCGGGCACCTGCTCGGCGCCGCTGGAGTGGCGAGCGGACTGGCGGCCATCGGCGCGATTCGCGAGGGCATCATTCCACCCACGGCCAACCTGGAGAACCCAGACCC
>JAYUDR010000232.1:0-3726 GCA_043739665.1 Chloroflexota bacterium | reverse complement strand
CCAGCAAGGCCCAGGCCATCGTCCAGCGCGCCAAAGCCGCTGGCGCGGACGCTACGTTCCTGGTCTGGGAGGGCGAGCCGGGCGAGGCTATCGTGGCTGCCGCCAATTCGGAGGGAGTGGACCTCATCGTCGTCGGCTCGCACGGCCGCAGCGGCGTCAGCCGCTTCTTCATCGGCAGCGTCTCGGACTATGTGGTCCGCCACGCGGGCTGCCCTGTATTGGTCGTCCGCGGCGGCATTGAGGCGACGCGGCACTAAGGCCTCTGGGCGAGCCACACCATGCGCCGGGCCCTGGTGCTCGGCCCCGCTTCCCTACTTTCTGTAGGCGCCCTCGGGGTCAAGCTGCTCGCGGATCAGACGCAGCTCCTCGGGCGTGGGCTCGGGAGTGATGGCCAGCGGCTCGGCCACCCTGGGATCCCAGCCGATCGTGTCGCGAACCTGCTCCATGGTGGCGCCGGGGTGAAGAGAGTCGAGGCGCATTTCGCCCGACTCGTCGAAGTGATAGATGCCAAGGTCCGTCACCACGACCGAAGGACCGCTGCCCAGCCAGCCTTGCTCGCGCCGGATCCTGGCCGCCGACTCCGCCCCGCCAAGGTTGCCGGGCGAGGTCCGGAAGTCGATCTTATCGACGAAAGAGCGCTTCGACTGGCGCATGATCACAAACACCTGGCGGGCGTTGATGGCGATCTCGCATGCCCCGCCGGAACCGGGAAGGCGCGTCTTGGGGTGCTCGTAGTCGCCGATTACAGTGCTATTGATGTTGCCGAAGCGGTCGATCTGCGCGGCCCCTAGGAACCCAACGTCAACCAGTCCACCTTGCAAATAGAAGCTGAACAGCTCGAACATCGAGACCACGGCGGTGGCGCCGGTGACGATCGTCGGGTCACCGATCGACAGCGGCAGTCGGGCCGGCTTTGCCCCGAACGCGCCCGACTCGTAGACCAGCTCCAATGTTGGTGCGACCGTGAGGCGGGCCAGGTTGACGGCGATATTCGGCAGCCCGACGCCGACGAAGCAGACGCGCTGGCCGGCCAGCTCGCGGGCCGCAGCCACGATCATCATTTCGGACTTGGAGAAAGCACGGGTTTCGGGGGCGTCCGCCGACGTCGCGGCGCGGGCCGGCTGCTCGCTCACTTGTAGACCCCGTAGTCGACCGAACCGGACGGCGCCTCGCCCGACGGGAGCAGAGAGGCGACTCGCTCCGCGCCAAGCTTGGCCATGTATTCGGCCCGGCCGCTGACGCCGTAGACCCATTCGTCCAGCCAGGCCTGCGTCGTGGCGGCCTCCCGGCTGATCGCGTCCCAATCGCGGTAGAAATGGTTGTCGCGGTCGTAGGCGCCCTGGACATAAGAAGGATGAGCGCCGAACGGTTCCACCACGACCGCATCCACGATCAGACCCGGAATAACGGTTCGGTTGGGATCGGCCCGGATGACGTCCTCCGAGACCAGCTCCTCCACGACGACGATGACCCGCTCCGCCGCAAATGCAGCTTCCTTCTGGCAGCCCAGCAGGCCCCACATTTGAGTGTTGCCGTTCGCGTCGGCTCGCTGGGCGTGCACGACCGTAACGTCCGGCTTGAGCGGCGGAACCGCATACACCGTCTCGTCGCCATACGGCGACTTGATCGGCCGGATCAGCGGGTTCGCCTTGGGCAGGTCCGTCTCGAAGTACGAGCGCAGCGGGAAGAAGGGCAGATTCGAAGCGCCGGCCGTATACCGGCCGACCATCCCGAAATGGCTGTATTCCTCCAGTTCGAGTGGCGCCGGATCGGCATCCTCGACGCGTCGGCGGATCGCATGCAGCCCACCAACGCCCGGATTGCCCAGCCAGCTGAACACGAGCTTGCGCGCCGTGCCCGCCGCGACCATCTGGTCGTAAATCAGGTCCGGCGTCAGGCGGGCCAGGGTGAGGTTGCGCTTGCGCTGTCGGATGATCTCGTGCCCGGCTGCGAAACAGATCAAGTGCGTGAAGCCTTCGATGGCGACGACGTCGCCGTCGTGGATGAGGGCGGCGACGGCGTCGCGCATCGAGGTGACCTTACTCATGGGCGCTTACCTGACACTTATCTGCGGCTTATCTGAAGGTTTCGTCCGACGACGAGACGTCATCCTGCCATATGCGAACCCGGGTAACACGATGCAGGCTGGACAAGTCGGTGGCCATGTAGAACCGGCTGAAATGGCGACGTCCAACCGAGGAAGCCGGCCTGCTGCCCGCCTGAGCCTCCATCTGGCAGGATCTCCGTGTCCAAACTGACTCTGAACCTGGAACCGCGTTGCCCCGGTTGACATCTGTCATGTTCGGGCGGAGCCAGACGCCGCCGACGCCGGACGCCGCCGACGCCGGACGCCGGCGGAACCAGACGCCGGCGGAGCCAGACGCCGGCGGAGCCGCTTCGCCCGCTGTGCGGCGTCTACTTCGCTGCGATCTCGGCCACGGCTTCGCCGAAGATCCGAATACCGACGGCCACTTCCTCAGCCGTGATGACGAGCGGCGGGGCCAGCCTCAGGACCGTCTTGCCGGCCTCCAGAACGAGCAGCCCGCGCTGGAAGCAGGCCCACTCGACGGCCGCCGCCCGCTCATGCGAGTCGAATTCAACACCGATCATCAGGCCGATGCCACGGACATCCCGAACCACGGCCGGGAACCGCGCCTGCACGAGCCTGAGCCCGGACATCAGCTCGGCGCCGCGCGCCGTGGCGTTGTCCATCAGGCCGCCTTCAAGCAGCTTGATCGTCTCGAGCGCGGCGGCGCAGGCCAGCGGGTTGCCGCCATATGTCGTGCCGTGGGCGCCGGGGCCCCACTGGGTCATCAGCGATTCGCGGGCGACGAACGCGCTGAGAGGCATGCCGCTGGCGATGCCCTTGGCAGTGACGAGGATGTCCGGCTCGACGTTCCAGTTCTGAATGGACCACATCTTGCCGGTGCGACCGGCGCCCGCCTGGACTTCGTCGGCAATCAGCAGGATGCCGTGCTCGTCGCAGATGCGGCGCAGGCCCTGCATGAAGCCGTCCTCAGGGACGATGTAACCGCCCTCGCCCTGGATCGGCTCGACGATGATCGCCGCGACTTCTTCGGCCGGCACGAGGCGCTCGAACAGCACCTCATCGAACCACTTGAGGTCCGCGACGTGGCCGAACGGAGCATGGAAGATGCCCGGCAGCATCGGCCCGAAACCGGCGTGATACTTCGCCTTGGAGGCGGTCAGCGAGACGGAGCCATACGTCCGGCCGTGGAAGGCGCCCAGAAACGCGACCAGGTACTGGCGCTTGGTTGCGAAGCGGGCCAGCTTGATCGCGCCTTCGACCGCCTCGGTCCCGGAGTTGCTCAGGAAGACCCGGCACTTCTCCTTCATGGGCGCGATTCGGGCCAGCTCGGCGCACGTTTCGGCATAGATCGGAAGATAGAAGTCGGCGCTGTAGTGGATCAGGCTGGCCGCCTGGTCCTGAATCCGTCGGACCACATCCGGGTGGCAGTGGCCGGTCGAAGTGACCGCGATACCGGCGTTGAAGTCGAGCAGAAGGTTGCCGTCGATGTCTTCGATCGTGCAGCCTTCGCCCCGAACCGGCACGACCGGATAGGCCCGCGGCACGCTGGGCGACGTCCACTGCTTGTCGAATTCGATGTGGGCACGGGCCTTGGGTCCGGGCAGCTCGGTGACGATATTCGGAACGGCGGAAACCTGGGCGAGCTTGCCTGGAGCCTCGATCACGGTGCACCTCGA
>JAYUDR010000231.1:0-9417 GCA_043739665.1 Chloroflexota bacterium | reverse complement strand
GGAAGATCCCTGGATGGCGCCGCGCGACGACGTCTACCGCTGGACCGTCGACCCGGCGAAGGCGCCCAATCCAGTCGAGATCGTCATCGGCTTTGAGGGCGGCGTGCCAGTTTCACTCGATGGCGATCGACTCGATCCGGTCGCGCTCGTCGAAAATCTCCACGTCCTCGCGGGCGAGCACGGTGTCGGCCGCGTGGACCACGTGGAGGACCGACTTGTCGGCATCAAGAGCCGCGAGATTTACGAGGCCCCGGCGGCCACGGTCATCCACCGCGCCCACCGCGCCCTCGAGGGCCTGACTCTGAGCAAGGACACACTGCGGTTCAACCGCTTCGTGGCCGATGAGCTGGCCCAGCTCACCTACGACGGACTGTGGTTTAGCGCCCTCCATCGTGACCTCCGCGCCTACGCCGCCAGCAGCCAGCGCGTCGTCAGCGGCGACGTCCGCATCCGGCTCGACCACGGCAATGCCGTCATTGTCGGACGGCGCAGTCCGCTCTCGCTATATGACAAGTCGCTGGCCACGTACGAAGCGGGCGACACATACGACCACGCCGCCGCGGTCGGGTTCATCGAGATCTTCGGCTTGCCCTTGCGCACCGAGGCGGCCCGACACGGCGCGGTTGGCCGGCATCACGGCGCGGCCTGGACCTGGACGGAGCCACTCCTCGAGAATCTGCCGACCAAGGTCTACGACGCCCCATCAGCTGTGAAGTAGGCGCAGATGGCCAGCCCCAGCGAGCCCGTGACGCCCGCCACGGCGCGCCTCGGGCCCGACGGGGACCCGCCGTTCGATGCGGAGCGCAAGCTGCGCGAACTCTCGTTCCTGCACGAATTCGCCAAGCTGCTAACCACCGCGCGCAACTGGGACGAGCTGATGCGGACGATCGTCGACCGCACCACTGTGGCCCTCAACGTCGAAGTCTGCTCCGTCTACTTGATGGAGCGCGATGGCGCCGGCCTCCGGCTGGCCGCCACCAATGGCCTCGACCTCGACCAGGTAGGCTCGGTCACGCTGGCCCCAGGCGAAGGGCTGACCGGCCGGGCCGCACTCACGGGGCTGCCGGTGGCGTCGCCAGACGTTCGAGTGGACCCGCGCTTCAAGTGGGTTCCGGGCTTCGACCAGTCGCAGTTCGTGTCCATGCTTTCCGTTCCACTTCCCTGGAACGACTCGATAGCCGGCGTCATCAACGTCCAAGCGATCGAGTCGCGCACGTTCTCTCCAGAAGAGGTCGAGTTTCTGGTCACGATCGGTGCGCTCCTTGGTGGCGCCGTCGAGAAGGGCCGCCTCCAGGCCGAGGCGCAGGAGCAGCTCGAAACGCTCATGGCGCTCGACGGTGCCCGGGCCGAACTGCTGGCCGTCGTCACACACGAGCTGCGCACGCCGCTGGCGGTGGTGCGGGCATATCTGGACCTGCTGGCCGACGCGGCGCTTGACGCTGCCGGTGGGGCGTCCGAGGCTGGAGTCGGGCGCGCTGATGGCACGCCGCTGCCCGCAATCCAACCCGCCCAGGTCGATGAGTGGCGAATTCAGGCGGTCGCCCAGGTCACCCGCCTGGACCGGCTCGTCGACTCGATCCTGGCGAGTGTCCGTGGCGAAGGTTTGGCGGCCGGGCTGGCCCGCGTTCCGTTCGACATTGCCCGGGCCGTTAACGACACGATCGGCGAGATGAGTCCCCTGCTCCGAGGCAACCCCCTCCGCCGGACCGGCACCTGGGAGGAGCTCCTGGGGATCGGTGATGAGGGCCGGTTCCGTCAGGTCATGGAGCACCTCCTCGAGAATGAGGTGAAGTACGCGCCGGAAGGGGGCTCGGTCAGCATTGGAGCGTGGCGGACCGATGGCGAGATCCAGGTCTATGTCACGGATGACGGGCCAGGTATCCCCGAGGCCGAATGGGAGTCCGTCTTCGATGCCTACGTTAGGACCGCGAACCGTCCGCGTGGCTCCGGAATCGGCCTTTACGCTGCCCGCAGGCTCATGGCCGCAATGGGCGGACGTGTCTGGTTGGAATCAAATGGCTACGGAGGTAGCCGATTCATGGTGGCCGTGCCCGAGATGCGCCAAACTGGTCTCGACAGCGGCGGTCCGGAGGCAGGCGTGATGTCAGAGACGGGTCCGGAAGAGTAGACGGAGCGGGAGGCGTCAGTTGAACGCGAACGGTCAAAGCGAGACGAGCCTGCTCGTCCTTGTCGTGGATGACGAGCCGGCCATGGTGGGTGCGGTTTCGGCCCTGCTCGGGCGCGCCGGCCACCGAGTCGTAACCGCCTATGACGGCAACACAGCTCTGCGCCGCTTCAGTGAGGAACGCCCAGACCTCATCCTGCTGGACCTGGCCATGCCCGGTCTCGATGGCGTTGAGGTCTGCCGTTCGATCCGCCGGATATCGCAGACGCCCATCATCGTTCTGACCGGCGAGGCCGACGAGAGAGCGAAGGTCGAGGCGCTGGACACAGGAGCGGATGACTACGTCGTCAAGCCGTTCGGCAAGCAGGAACTCCTGGCCCGGATCCGGGCGGTCATGCGACGGCGCGGCAACGACGAGCCCCGTGGCATTGGGGAGCTGCGCTGGGGCACCATCGTCCTGGACCGCGGCCGCCACACCGCGGCCGTAGCCGGTCAGGAGATCGTCCTGACCAGGACCGAATACAGCCTCCTGGCCTCTCTGATCGCGTCAGCCGGCCACGTGGTCTCGCACGCGTCGCTGCTCGCGGCGGGCTGGCCAAATGAACCCAACCCGGACCCACAGTGGCTCAAGCCACATCTGGCTCGCCTGCGCTCCAAGCTCAATCAGGCCGGCGCGCCCGCGCCATCGTCAGTCCGCGGCGTCGGCTACCGCCTTGAGGCGGTCGAGTAGCGGGATCGCGCTCCGCAGCCGCGCCGCGCTCCGTAGCCGCGACCCAAGAAACGAGAACCCGCGCTGCCTGCCGAAAGGCGCGCGGGTCGATGTCAGGTAGCGGGTTGGTCCAAATCCGAGAGTTGAGCGCGAGTTGCCAGTTGGCGCTACTTGGCGACGTTGGCTCGAGAAGGGGCGATCAACCAGGCTACGACCAGAAGGGCGAAGATGACGAATGCGACTGCGATCACGTCTCCGCTCCTTAGGCTGAAGCTCGGGACTTGCGTCCTTCGATTGCTGAAGTCTATCCAGAGCGTCGGCTCGAATCAGTAGCGAGGCGGTGGTACATCGGTGACGCTGTGGTGTCACGACGGTTGCGGTTCGGTACGATAACCCCCTCCGGCGTCTGCCGAGAACCGTGATGCAACACGGCCGCAACGGCCGAGTCCAGACGGCAACTCTGGGGCCGTGGATTGCCAGCCCGGACGCGGCAAAAGATCCCCGGGCTGTGGAACGGATCGGCCGACGGCGCCGCGCCGGCGCGCAGTTACGCCACTCCAGCGACCTCGCCGTGCTGCGAGAAGTCCAGGCCGGCTTCCTCCTCCGATTCCTCGACCCGGAGGCCGACGCAGAAGTCCACAACCTTGAGGATGATCAGCGTGGCCACGGCGCTGTAGATCCAGATTGCGACAATGGCGATAAGTTGCGTACCGACTTGGCTGACGTTGCCCTCGACCAGTCCCTTGGCGCCGCCGATAGCCGTGACCGCCAGGACGCCGGTGAGGAGGACTCCTAGCGTTCCCCCGACGCCGTGGACCGCCCAGACGTCGAGCGCGTCATCGATCTTGAGGCGCTGGCGCAGCAGGATCGCGCCGTAGCAGACAGCGCCGGCGAGAAAGCCGATGACGATGGCCGAACTCGGGTCGACGAAGCCGGAGGCAGGCGTTATGCCGACCTCGCCCGCAATTGCGCCCGAAACAGCGCCGATGACAGATGGCGAGCCCTTGTGCAGCCAGCTCATAGTCAGCCACGTCAGAGCGCCCATGCCGGCCGCGGTGTTGGTAACCATGACCGCGTTGACGGCATGCCCATCGGCCGCAAGCGCCGAGCCGCCGTTGAAGCCGAACCAGCCGAACCACAGGATGCCCGCGCCGATCACGGTTAGGCGAACGTCATGGGGCTCGAAACGGTCTGACTCGCGTCGAACGCGCGGCCCCAGCACGAGGGCGGCTACAAGGGCGGCTACGCCAGAACTGATGTGAACGACGGTGCCGCCGGCGTAGTCGAGCACGCCCATGTTGCGCAGCCAACCACCGTCGCCCCAGACCCAGTGGGCAACCGGCGAGTACACCAACAAACTCCACAGGAGGGCGAATAGAACGAAGGCCTTGAAGCGCTTGCGTTCGGCGAAGGCACCGATTATCAGGGCCGGCGTGATGATGGCGAACATCATCTGGAATAGGGCAAAGGCGCTGGCAGGGATCGTTTTTGCGTATGGGCCCGGATCCGTGCCGACGCCCTTGAGGCCGATGTTGTCCAGGCCGCCGATGATGCCCCAACCGTTGAGGTCCTTACCAAAGGCCAGCGTGTAGCCCACGAGAACCCAGGTCACGCTGACCAGGGCCAGGATGAACATGCACTGCATCAGAATGCTGAGCACGTTCTTGCGGCGGACGAGGCCACCATAGAAGAGGGCCAGAGCGGGCGTCATCAACATGACGAGCGCCGTGGCAGTCAGTACCCAGGCCGTATCGCCGGCGCTGATCTGGGGGACCAAGATCGGGACTCCTTCGCTTCCAACTCGCAACGAAACCAGGTCATAGGTTTCGGTCTGGGGAAGCGTAGGTAGCGCGGGCACGGGAATCAGTGACGACCGAGTAACCCTCCGGTAGCACCTGGGTGGCGCGACGGTTGCGGTTCAGGACCGTCGCCAAGTTGAGGCGGGATGCACGGAACTAGTCCGGCTGCGCAACCAGGCGAGGACCTACAGTCCCAGGCGTGCTTTCACAGCGGCCAATGCCGCGGCCACGCGACGGGGAGCGGTTCCGCCGACGACGTCGCAGCTAGCCAGCGCGCCGTCCAGGGCCGCGGCCGCGCGCAACTCGCCGGGTAGTGCGGCATCGCCAACCAAGGTCACCGCGACGCCGTCGTCTGAGGTGGCCACGGCCGCCGCGATCGTGGCGTCGCCCAGCGCCTCCAACCCGATCCCTGCCCGCTCCGCCTCGGCGACGAGCGTCCCCACAATGTGGTGAGCGTCCCGGAAGGCCACGCCTCGACGGACCAGGGCGTCGGCGACGGCCGTGGCCGTGGTGTACCCCTCACCCGCCGCGACGCGCATCCGCTCGCGATCGACGGTCAGCGTCGAGACCATGCCGGCCATGACGCCCAGTGACGCCTCCAGCGTTGCGGCCGCCTCGAACAGCGGCGGCTTGTCTTCCTGCAGATCGCGCTGGTACGCCAGAGGCAGGCCCTTCAGCAGCGCCAGCATCCCCGTCAGCGACCCGATTACCCGCGCCGACCGACCCCGCACAAGCTCAGCCGGATCGGGATTCTTCTTGTTCGGCATCATCGACGAGCCCGTCGAGAATGAGTCGGCCGCTCGCACGAAACCAAACCGCGGGTTCGACCACCACGTGATCTCCTCGGCCAGCCGCGACAGGTGAACCATGCACAGTGCGAAGGCGGCCAGCGCCTCAACCACGAAGTCGCGGTCGCTCACAGCGTCGAGCGAGTTCGCTGTCACGCCGTCGAACCCCAGCTCCGCGGCCGTCGCCTCGCGGTCGAGCGGATAGCCGGCGCCCGCAAGCGCGCCCGAGCCCAGCGGCGAGACATTGGCCCGCCGCCGGCAGTCGGCGAGTCGCCCCCGGTCGCGTTCAAGCATCTCGACGTACGCCAGCAGGTGGTGGGCCAGCAGCACCGGCTGGGCCGGCTGAATGTGCGTGCTGCCGGGCATGACCGCCGCGCCATCGCGGACCGCCAGTCCAACAAGGGCCCGCTCCATGCCCAGGATCGCCTCGTCCAGGCCGTCGAGCGTCCGGCGCAGCCACAGTCGCAAATCCGTGGCGACCTGGTCGTTGCGCGATCGGCCGGTGTGCAGGCGCCCGGCCAACGGCCCGATTCGCTCCCGCAGCGCCGACTCGAGGTTCATATGAACGTCCTCGAGCGCCGGGTCCCACTCGAGCGTTCCTGCCTCCACTTCGCCCCGCAGGCCTTCCAAACCGGCCACGAGCACAGCCACTTCTTCGATCCTGAGGAGACCGGCGCGCCCCAATCCGTGGACGTGAGCGATCGACCCGGCAATGTCGTCTGCCGCAAGCGCGCGGTCGAGATCGACCGAACGGGTGAAGTCCGCCACCCGTTCGTCAGTCGTACTCTCGAATCGACCACCCCAGAGCCGCATGGATCCTCCTCCTTCGCGCCACTGAAGCCATGTTACCGGGTCCGAGAGGATGCGGGCGCCCGGCCCCGCGCCCCGTCGCGCGCCCAACCCAAGCCCGATCCTAGACGGAAAGAGGCAGCGGCTCCGGACCCGTGCTCACCGGCACCGTCAGAACCTTAGGAACCGCCACGAGGCCAAGCGCGCCCCCCGCAAGGGTGCAGATCGCGCCGCCGCCAAAGACGCCCAGCGGACCTGCCAACGAGTAGAGAACACCGCCCACGAGGTTGGCGACCACGGCCCCAAGCCCGAAGGCCACCGCCTGGAAGAGGGTCTGGCCGGTTGACTGCAGGCGTCCCGGCAGCAGCTGCGCGATCGTCAGGACGAACGTGATCAGGATCCCGCCGAAGAAGACACCCGAGACGAAGCGCGTGAGCAGGATCGACCCGGCATCGACGAAGACGATCCAGCTAGCCAGACAGGCGGCGAACCCAGCGGCCGAGACTCCCAGGACGGGCCGCAAACCGACCCTGGCAACGAGCCAACCGGCGAGGATCAAGCCGGGGATTTCGGCCCCCCAGGCCAGACCGTTCGACAGGCCAACCTCGACGGCGCCGCCGCCCAGATCGGAGATCCTGACCGAAATGTAGGTGGCCGCGGCCATGAAACCGATGAATATGAGCAGAGCCGAGGCGAGCACCGCCAGCAAACGAGGCCGACCCAGCAGCGCCTCCCCTACCGACCCAAAACGTCCCCGAGCCGGCGCCGAATGAGGCCGTCCTTCGACGGCACCGCGAGCCTTGCGATGGCGTTCGCTGTCACGGCCGAGTGGCACTTTGTGGGCCGAGAAGATCATCAGCCCCATCGTGAATATGTACACGAAGGGCGCCGCGACATACCCGGTCCGGCTGAAGAGCAGGCCGCAGGCGATGGCCATGGCGGCCCCACCGAAACTCGAAAGCAGCCGCAAGCGGGCGTACTCGCGCGATGCGTTCGCGAGGATGGGCATCGCCATTGCGTCGGTGAGGGCGGCCGTTGGTCCGCCGCCGGCAGTGACGACCACCAGGCAGGCGATAACCGCCACCATAGGGAGTGGCGCGCTCAGCCCCAGAGCGAAGACCGCGGCCGGAATGCAGGCCAGCTGTAGCGCCCGGCGCGGTCCCGTCAAGACGTCACCCACGTGACCCCAGGCGGGCAGGGCGAACGAGTAAGCGACGGAACCGAGGCTCGTCGACAGGCCGATCAAAGCCGGATCGAAGCCCTTCGATAGGAGCAGAACGGGGACGAACCCATACAGGGCGCCGACCGCGAAGCCGTTCGATAGGTAGAGCATCCGCAACCAGCGCATTGGCTCCGATGGTACTCGACGCAACGATTCGGCGACCTCATCGGGTCTACGTATGGCCCAATCTCCATTGGGCCGTTGCCGCGCCGAGCGCCATGGCCTGCGGTGAGCGTCAAGGCGGGTCCACGTGACGAAGAGGCAGCACGCAAGCAGCACTTCGTCCCCGAGGAGTGCTGACCGTCTCGGCCCCTACAGGGCGTACCATCGCCAGGTGCCAGACCAGCTTTCGCTGAGCCTTAGCGGCGACGTGGCCCGCTTGCCGCGCTCGCTGCGGCCCATGCTGCCCAAACCGGCCGACGCCGCATTCGACTCTGACGAGCACGTCTTCGAGCCGCGCTGGGGTGGCCGCCGGGCCCTGGCATTCATCGAACCGGACGACGGGCGCGGCCCGCGGCTTCGGCTGCTCGACGAATTGGGCCACGACCTGGCGCCGCATCTTCCGGAACTGGCCGGGATTCCGGACTTGGTCGGCAGCCTGCCGGCCATCCTCGACGGCGAGATAGTCATTCCCGACATAGGCGGCCGCATGGACGAGGCCGCCCTGGTCGGTCGGATAGTCGATGGCAACAAGACCAACTCGATGCCGGTCTATCTGGTTTTCGATCTGCTGTGGGTCGGTGGCCGGCCGATCATCGCCCAACCGCTGCGGCGCCGCCGCGAGCAACTCGCGCGCATCGTCCACCCCAGCCCGGAGCTTGTGGTCCTGCCGGGCGTTGTGCGCGAAGGCATGGATCTCTACATCGCCGTGGCCCAGCAGGGGCTGCGGGGAGTGATGGCGCGCCACTTGCGCAGCCCCTACCTGCCCGGCCGCCAGAGCGAGCTGTGGCGCTCAATCGCCACACAGCCCGGCGAGATGCCTCTTCACGTCATGGCCGAACCGGTGGAGGCTCCCCCGCCCCGCCCGGTTCTAGCCTTAATCCGGCGCCTGCCCCTCGAGTTCTAGGCCCCAAGTGGTCACACGGGGGTGCGGTCACACGGGGGTGCGGTCACACGGGGGTGCTACCGCCCGACCGTCGCAAGTGGCATGAGCGCGAATTACGCTCCATTCCGCCTGGGGCATCGCAGTTCATCCAGGGTACGCCGGCATTCCCACTCAATGCCGCCAGGGGCGGCCCTAAGTGGCGATTGCTGCGCGCCACGCCAGGCGGCAGCCCTCGAGCAACTTGACTCAGGCGCGATTCCCTCGTGAATCTTGCCCCCCTCCGGTCGACCTCGCTCCCGACCTCGCGCCCGACTTCGCCCTCCGCCCCTTAGTGTTGCTCCGGACGGCATTGAGCAGAGGAGGCAGCCCGCCAGGAACGCGGCCGGGCCGGCCAATCCACTAGAGCGCGTGTGGCCTAGCGCGAAACCCGTGCCATTTTGAGCACCTGGCGTAGTCCCACTCGCTGGCCGTAAAGCAGGACCCCGGCGCTGTAGATCCGCGCCGCCAGGAAGAGTGCCAGCGCGATGCTGACGAGCATCAGGACTACGGCAAGACCGAACTCCCAGGGCTGGACGTGGCCTCCTGCTACCCGTACGAGCATCAGGTACGGGCTGAAGAACGGCACGAAGGAGAGAATCACGACCCAGGTCTCGGTGATGGCCTGAACGGCGAAAATCGACAGGAAGTAGCCGACCATCACCAGCATCATCAGCGGCGAGGTAGCGCTCTGGACGTCCTCCTGCCGGCTCACCAGCGACCCGAGCGCGGCGTATAGGAGTGAGTAGAGCAGAAAGCCCAGCGCGAAGAGGATCATGAAGGCTGCCAGCAGTGGCACGGTCAGGCCGCTCACGGCCGCGCCCGAGTCGGAGCCGCCGAGGACCGCGTGGCGGAGCGGGCCCTGGGCCACGAGTCCGACGAGGACCGCCCCGATGACGGCCCC
>JAYUDR010000230.1:0-3744 GCA_043739665.1 Chloroflexota bacterium | reverse complement strand
TGTCACTGCCGATGAGCTTGAGGACGTTGGTCCGGGTATCCATCGCGGCCGCGTCCGGCAGCACGCGAGACGAATCCGCGGCGATCCAGTTCGCATAGTCGATAGCGAGCACCGAGACCGCCCCGCCGGTCAACCCGGCCTGCTGGAGGGCTGGCATCTCCGAGGTCAGGAAGGCGCACAGGGCGGGCCCATTCCCAGCGCTGGCATCCGACTGCCCTGTCCTCCCCGCGCAGCTTCCGCTGAACCGCTCGTTCGTCAGCGGCCGAAGGCTGCTCGCGCATTCGCCAGGCCCGCGTCGTAGGCACCGATCAGGCGGTCCATCCATTCGTCCATCTCGGTGTCGACTTCCTGGCGCGCGGGATCTGCGTCGTACCAGGCGATCGTCTGCTTGATCCCTTCGGCGAATGGCGTCACCGGCCGGAAGTCCGGCACGAATCGTTTGATCTTGCTGTTGTCGAACACCGCGCAGACGGAGGCGTCGCCGGTCAGCCGGCCACTCATCTCCGGGCGGCAGGCGCCGATGAAATCAGTCGGGATGTGGACGATCCGGCAATCGACACCGGCCGCGGCGGCAGTCTGACGGTGGATCTCGTCCCAGGTCAGGGCCTCGTCGGACACGATGTTGAACGCGTGGCCGATAGCCTGCCGGCGACCGAGCAGTCCGACGAGCCCGACCGCGAAGTCGCTGCTGTGCGTCAGCGTCCAGAGCGTCTGGCCATCGCCGGGGACGATGAGGGCCTTGCTGGCCCGCCATCGAGCTATCGAGCTGAACGGCTTCTGCCAGCTGCTCATGGCCAGCGGCATCGACCAGTTGCCATAGGTGTGCGACGGCCGCACGATCGTGATTGGGAAGCCTTCCTCACGAAGGGCCTGCATGCAGCGCTCTTCGCCCGCGATCTTGCCGCGCGCATAGTCCCAGTAAGGGTTGGCCAGCGGCGTGTCCTCGCGGATCAGCCACTGGCCGAGCGGCTTCATGTAGGCGCTCGCCGAGCTGATGAAGGCGAACTGGTCGGTCCGATCGCGGAAAAGGCGGATATCGCGCTCGATGTCTTCGGCGCCGAATGCGATCCAGTCCACCACGGCATCGAACGTGTGGCCGGCCAGGGCCCGCTCCGCCGCGACTTCGTCGTGCACGTCGGCGACAAGGGTCGCCACCCCTTCGATCGGATGGACGCCGCGGGAGCGATTCAGATGGACGACTTCGATCCCGCGCTCGAGGGCCAGGCGAGTGCAGGCTGAGCTGATGAGGCCGGTGCCACCCACGAACAGAACTCTCACGAACGCCCTCCAAGGCCTATGCGCCGAGCGGCCTCGACGGTTCGCGGGAGAACCGGCCGGGCCGCTGTCTCTTCGCAGAATAGCGAGTCAGGCCGCATCTGCCAGTCTCGTGACTTGTGACAAGAGATGACTACCTCTGCCGCAGGCGGTGCTCCGATGAAGATGCTCGCGGGCCTTTGGTCGACCCGTGACGCCCGTCCCTACTTCGCGGGCCAACACCCAAATAGCCGGCATCACAAGGAGTGTGCGGTTGTCATCGACAGCCTCGTGTGCTCCCGCCGCGCCACTTCTACACCTGCGCCTTGCCCTGTGGCGAGTCGGACTGCCTCTCGCACACAAACGACCGACTCGGTCAGGTCCCCAGCAATGGATATCCCGGCGCGGTGGGGGACGGTTCTGCCGCCGCCGTCGCCGTACGCAGAGTCAACGAACTCGAGGCGCAAAGCGGCCGCGCCCGGAAACAGGCTCTGCCACGATGCGCCGTTTCGGAGATCCTGGATCCTTCGACGGAGCTCGCCCTCGGTTGGCTGACGGTCCTCACCCCGACTTGCAGCATCCAGTATTGAAATCGGCCTCAAACGGGCCTTGGCCTCGCTGAGTCGCCGCGATCCTGGCGCGATCAACTGGGATATGAACGCAAACTCATCGGCCAGCATGACGTCCATGTCACGCGGCGGTTGGGTACTCACTGGTAACACGCGCGCAGGCATGAAGTCCCTGAGGTGATCGCCGAACACACTACTCAGCAAGTCGTCGAAAAGGGTAACGGCTGCTTGCGCCGCTATGTACAACTCGTTCTCGGGCAAGTCCAACAGGTAGTGTTGGGCCGCATCCCTCCACCCATTCAGCACCTGGAGGGAAACCGCCTGTTCCTCACCGAGGCATTTCAGGGTTCCGTCGCTCAAACACTTTCCGACGCACTCCTTGAAACCAATCGTGCCTGACTCTCCCAGTTTTCGGATTCGGCCGCCTCGGTGGCGTATGGCCGCCTTAAGCAGCATCTCGAAGGCATGGTCGGCGTGAATGAGGACGGCCTCAGTGCGACCTTCGTCTCTCGGCCGATTGAACAGCTCGATCGCCAAGATCAGGCTGTCGATCCCCTTCTGCCTAAGCAGCCGGACTTCACGGTGCATCCAACTCTCCCCAACTCAGGCGGTTGCCCACACCATCCTAGACGCCAGGGCAAACCGTTTGGGCGTTTCATCCGCTGACGCCGCGTACCGTTCACCATAGTCCGCACTCACGCTATCGTTGAGAAATGACACCCGACGGCGTCAAACCGCGAAGCGTTGACCTCACGTATGTCGTCGTTGCTGAGTTGGCCGATTCTCGGGTAGAGGCGTGGTCATCTACTCGACTGCCATTCGAGCCGACAGGCGCGATGCGTGCGTTCCGAGGCGAGCTCCGGGGCGCGGTTGCGCAGCTGTCAGCTGGTCCAGCCAGAGGTCTCTACGCGCTCTACGTATCGCCCGTCGGCGGGCACTTCGACGTTGAGAACGTGCTCCTCTACAACGTCGGACCACCGGCCTTCCTGCATTCAGCGGGGTTCGAGTTGGTGGTCGAACGAGCGCACGGGACGGTTCCCATCCCTCCGGCAGGATTTGACCAGGCGCGTCATCACTATCGGTACGAGATCCTGCCGATCGGTACGCCCTGGCGCCGTTGGTCGGCCAGTCGCCGGCTAGCGTCGTTTGGGCCGATCGATTTGGGTCCTTCAGCGCACGCCCGACGCCCGTCCCGGGTCTGGTACGCCGTCCGCCGAGGTGGGGCTGAGGTCTCGCAAATCGCCGTGGTTCCGTCGGTATTTGGGCTCGACCTTGTCCTCGAGGCGTCCGCCGGTGCGAGTGTGAACCTTGCCGCGATCGCCAAGCCACTCGTCGACGGGGTTGTGGCGGCCTTGCACGAGCACGACCATCCGGCGTCGATTGACCTCGTCGCCGGCCGCATCGCCGCTCAGCTCGGCGCTCCGGTCGATGAGGTCCGTTCGCTCTTGGGCCACAACGGCCCGGCGATCCTGGGCGCCCGACGCCTTCTTTGGCCGTGGCGCGATGGGGTCCAGTGGAACCCCGCCGATGATCTGTGCGCAGCATTCCGCATTCGGCGTGTCACGAGAGCGGCGGCGCGGGGCGACTCAGCTACGTGGCGCCTCCAAGGATCCCTTGTTGAGATCGAACCCATCACAGCGATCTGATCGCGACGGCGATGGCGCAACATCCTCGTCATCGCCGACGAGGCCCACCGCGGCCAGTACGACTTCATCGACGGCTTCGCCCGCCACATCCGCGACGCCCTGCCGCACGCCAGCTTCGGGCGGACGCGAACAGTCGACGCGAGCTGCAAGCACGCGGGATCTGGCTGGTGTCGCGCGAGGACCCGGAATACCCGGAGTCCCTGTCTCGCCGCCTTGGAGACCAGGCGCCGCCGGTGTTGTTCGGGGCAGGGGAAACAGCGATTCTTGCCGGCAAG
>JAYUDR010000229.1:0-9453 GCA_043739665.1 Chloroflexota bacterium | reverse complement strand
GACCAACGAGAGCGGCACAAAGTTTGGCAAGACGGCAGTCGGGACGAGTGTCTGGCTCGACCCCCTGAAGACGAGCCCGTTCGCGTTCTACCAGTACTGGTTCGACGCGGACGACCGGGACGTCGGCAAGTACCTAAGGACGTTCACTCTGTTCGACCGGGCCCGCGTCGAGGAGCTGGAGGCGTCGCAGGCCGCCCATCCGGAGACACGGGTGGCGCAGAAGGCCGTCGCCTTCGACCTGACGGCGAGGGTCCACGGCGAAGACGAGGCGAAGAAAGCGGTCCGAGTGAGCGAAGCGGCCTTCTCGAAGGAACCTATCCGCGACCCAGAGGTGCTGGCCGCGCTCTTTGACGCGATCGAGCACTTCGAGTTCACGGCTGAGGACGTTGCCGGCGGGGCGCTCCGAATTGCCATCGTGAGCGGCCAGTACACGTCCAATGGCGATGCCCGCCGGGCGATCGCACAGGGCGGCCTCTCGATCAACGACGAGCGCGTTGGGGCGCCCGATGGCGCCGTTCCCGCGCCGATCGGCGGCCGCTACCTGGTGCTGCGAGCCGGCAAGAAGAGCATGCGGATCGGGCGGCTGAAGGGCTAGACCTTGTGGCGTTCGCGCAGGCGGGCGATCACGGCGGACGGTGGCAGGCCGCGCTCGCGCAGTAAGACAAGCGTGTGGTAGAGCAGGTCGGCGACCTCGCCGGTCAGGGCGTCGCGCGTGGCCGAGCGTAAGGCGGGCGGAGCGACCGCGTCGTCTTTGGCGGCCATGAGAACCTCAGTGGCTTCCTCAGCGACCTTGCGGGCCGGGGCATCGACGCCGCCGGCGATCAGCCGGGCGGTGTAGGAGGCCGAGGGATCGGCCTGCGCGCGCTCGTCGATGGTTGCCCATAGCGTCTCCAGCCACTCGAAGCCCTGGCTGGGTGGGGGAGTGGCGGTCGCCAGGGGCGAGGCAGCACCTGTGTCGGGCGCCGCGTCGGGCCTGTCGAAGCAGCTGCGCGTGCCGCGGTGACACGTCGGGCCCACCGGATCGGCCGCGATAAGGAGGGCGTCGCCGTCGCAGTCGATCGAAATGTCGCGCAAACGAAGGACGTGACCGCTCGTCTCGCCCTTGCGCCACAGCCGGTCGCGCGAACGCGAGTGGAAGTGGACCTCGCCCGAAGCCAGCGTGGCGGCCAGCGCCTCGGCATCCACGTACGCGACCATCAGTACGCGGCCGTCCGCGGCGTCCTGAACGACTGCCGGGACGAGGCCGCTCGGGCCCCAGGCCACCTCGTCTTGGCGCAGTTGCTGGCTGGTCATGCGACTGACTCCTCGATGCGCCGAACTGGCAGACCGGCGGCCGCCATTGCCGCCTTGACATCGGCTATGGAGTGCATGCGGCGGTGAAATATCGAGGCGGCCAGGACGGCGTCTGCTTTGCCGTCCCTGACCGCCGTCACGAAGTCGTCGGGGCCGGCGGCACCGCCCGAGGCAATGACGGGCACTCGGACCCGCGTCGCAATCGCCGACAGCAACTCCGTATCAAAGCCGCTGCGCGTGCCATCGCGGTCCATCGAGGTGACGAGCAGTTCGCCCGCGCCCAGTTCAACGGCTCGAACCGCCCATTCGATGGCGTCCAGATCGGTGGTCCGCCGTCCGCCGTGGGTGACGACTTCCCACCTCGGCTCAGCGCCCTCGGTCCCGGGCAGCCGACGCGCATCCACGGCGCACACCACTGCCTGGCTGCCGAAGCGCTGTGCGCAGTCCGTCAAGAGAGTGGGCGTGGCGACGGCCGCGGTGTTGAACGAGACCTTGTCGGCGCCCGCCCGCAGGACGTCCCGCATTTCGTCGACGCTGCGTACGCCGCCACCGACCGTGAGCGGCACGAAGGCGCGGCTGGCCGTCCGGCGGACTACCGCCAGCATCGTCGCCCGGCGTTCGTGAGCGGCGGTGATGTCTAGAAAGACAATCTCGTCGGCGCCCTCGTGGGCGTAGCGTTCGGCCAGTTCGGCCGGGTCGCCTTCGTCGGTCAGGTTCAGGAACTTAGTGCCCTTGACGACGCGCCCGTTGGCGACATCGAGGCAGGGTATGACGCGTCGGGCAAGCATCACGCCACCTCGGTGGCGGGGGCGCCTGAGCGAGCAGCCCCGGCGGCAGCGGCCACCAGGCCGACGAAGTTGGCCAGGACCTGGAGCCCGGCCTCGGAAGACTTCTCGGGGTGGAACTGCAGCCCGTAGAGCGAGCCATTAGCCACGGCGCTGACGAACGGACGACCGTGCGTCGTGCGCGACACGACGACGCTCTCGTCGGCGGGCACAGGCGCGAACGAATGCACGAAGTAGAAATGCGTGCCGTCGGCGATGCCATCGAAGAGCGGGTGCGGCCGGACCGCCTCGACCGTGTTCCAACCGATGTGGGGCAGCGTGGGCGCGTCCAGGAGAGCGACTGTTCGACCGGCGAGCAGGCCAAGCGTCTGTGCGTCGGCCTCGTCGCTTGCGTCGAAGAAGAGCTGGAAGCCGAGACAGATCCCGAGGCACGGCCGGCCGGCTCGGACCCAGTCACGAAGCGGCTTGAGTAGGCCGTGTTCGCGCAGGTGATCCATGGCCGGCGCGGCGGCCCCAACGCCGGGCACGACGATCGCATCTACGTCGGCCAGAGCTGTGGGTTCGGCGGCCACAACAACGTCGGCCCCGACGGCGGTCAGGGCCTTGCCGATGCTGACCATGTTCGCGGCCCCGTAATCCAAAACTGCGATCTTGACCGCGCGGCTCATCCGAGAGCGCCCTTGGTAGACGCCGGGCCTTGTCGGCGCGGATCCACGGTTACGGCGGCGCACAGCGCCCGACCGAGCGCCTTGAAGGCGGCTTCGGCGAGGTGGTGGTCGTTGCGACCGCGGCCCTTGAGATTGAGCGTCACGCCGCCGGCGCGAGCGAAGGATTCGAGCGTGTGCTCGATCAACTCGAGCGGCATCTTGCCGGCGCGCTTGCCCTTGAAGGGCAGGTCGATGACGGCGTACGGGCGGCCGCCGACGTCAACCACGGCAGTGGCCACGGACTCATCCATAGGCACGGCACAGTCGCCGAAGCGGGCGATGCCCGATCGATCGTCTAGCGCCTGCGCCAGCGCGGCGCCGAGCACGAGCGCCACGTCCTCGACGGTGTGGTGCTGATCGACGATGAGGTCGCCGCTGGCCTCGATTTCCAGATCGAATAGAGCGTGGTGGGCCATGGAATTGAGCAGGTGGTCGTAGAATCCGACGCCCGTCTCGATCCTGGTCGCGCCGGTCCCATCGAGCTTGAGGGTGACCGTGATCTGGGTCTCGTTCGTGGATCTGGTGACGGTGGCCCAGCGCGGACCGGAGGCGGTGACGGTACCGATCTGGCTCATGCCGGAATCTCCCTGGCTGCTTCGACTAGACGGTCGTTTTCGCCGGCCGACCGAACGGTCAGCCTCAGGCAATCGGCGAGTGGATGATCCGGGCCGAAGCTGCGCGGCACGAGGCCCCGGCGAAGGAGGGCTTCCGCGGCCGAGCTGGCGGCGTCGGGTGAGGAAAACCGAAACAGGATGAAGTTCGCCTCGGAGGGATAGGGGAGCCAGCCGATGTGGGCCAGGTCGTCGATCAGGCGAGCGCGCTGCTGGGAGATGCGGGCCACGTTGGTCGCGGCCAGTTCGGGTCGGAGCAACGCGGCCGTCGCAAGGGCTGCGGAGATGGTTGAGACCGAGGCCGGCGCCCGGAACGCGAGGATTGGGGCCAGTGTTTCCGGACGGGCTATGGCAAACCCCACGCGGGCTCCGGCGAGTGCGTGGGCCTTGCTCAGCGTCCGGATGACGACGAGGCGCGGGTAGCGGCTGCGCAGCGGCAACACTGAGCGGCCCACGAACTCGGTATACGCCTCGTCGACAACGACCGCGGGCGCCGGGCGGCCATCGGTGGCGGCATCCGCAGCCAAGGCAGTCAGCAGTTCGCCGACGCGCGCCGGTGGTTCCACGGTCCCCGTTGGGTTGTTGGGCTCGCACAGCCAGACCAGATCGGCGTGGCGAGCGGCTGCGGCGAGGGCCGGGATGTCGAGACGGAACGCGTCGTCTGGACCGAGACGCGGCACGGCCACAACGCTCGCCCCGCGCTGCTCCGACACGATCCGGTACATGGCGTACGTGGGGGTGGCCACTACCGCTACGGACCGTTCGCGGAGGAAGGCCCGCGCCGTCAGGTCCAGGGCCTCATCGGCGCCGGCAGTCGGCAGCAACTCATCTGTAGGCACGCCATAGGCCTCCGCGGCGGCGACCACGAGGGCGGCATAGTCGCTCGGCGGGTACTCGCACAGGGCCGGATCGAACGTGCCCGCCAGGACGTCGCGCAGGTCAGGCGGCAGGGGCGAGGTGTTCACGTCAAACCGGACGATCGACTCACGCGCCAGGCCGTACTTGCCGGCCAGATTGTCGGTCGTCGGTTCCCAGACGTAGGTCGGCAGGGCTTTGTCGGGCGCGCTCATCCGGCGCCCTCGAAACGCAGTTCCACGGCGCGCTTGTGGGCCATGAGGCCCTCGGCCTCGGAGATTGCCTCGACCGCGTCGCGAATTGAGGCCAGGCCATCGCGAGTGATCCGCTGGACCTGCATGAACTTGCCGTAGCTCTCCGTGGACAGGGCGCCGCAAGAACGGGCCAGACCGCCCGTAGGCAGGACGTGGTTGGCGCCGGAGGCGTAGTCGCCGGCCGACTCAGGGGCGTACGGCCCGACGAACAGTGAGCCGGCGTTGCGGACCCTGGCAACGGCCTCCTCGACATCATCCACGACGACGGACAGGTGCTCCGGAGCGTAGGCGTTGACGAATTCAAGTCCGGCGGCCCGGTCTGGGGCCAGGACGACGAGCGCACCAGCCGCCAGCGAGCGCTCCAGGATGCCCCGACGGGCTGCGCTTTCCAGCTGGCGACCCAGCTCCGCCTCCACCCGTGCGATCAGCTCGGGGTCCCAGGTGACGAGCAGGGCAGGGGAGTCAGGGCCGTGTTCGGCCTGGGAGAGCAGGTCCGAGGCGACGTGCGCCGCGTTGGCTCGCCCGTCGGCCACGACCATCACCTCGGACGGCCCGGCCGGCAGATCTATGCCGCACTCGCCGAATACCTCGAGCTTGGCCGCGGTCACCCACGAGTTCCCTGGGCCGACTATGCGGTCGACGGGCGCGATGCCTGCCTCGGGCAGTCCGTAGGCCATGGCCCCGACGGCCTGTGCGCCGCCGGCCACGACAAAAACGTTCACGCCTACGAGCCCGGCCGCACCGAGAAGCGTCTGGTTGAGCTGCCCGGCCGCGTCCGCAGGTGAGGCAACCACAATCGTCCCGACTCCAGCGACCTTGGCCGGAACCACTCCCATCAGCAACGAGCTGGGGTAGGCCGCCGAACCGCCGGGGGCGTACACCCCGACACTCGATAGCGGCACCCAGCGCCGCTCGATCTCCACGCCGGGGACGATGGTCGTGGTCCGGGTTTCCGGCAGTTCCGTCTCGGCAAAGCGGCGAATGTTCACGATCATCTGCTCGAGGCCGGCCCTGATGCGCGACGGGAGTGCGTCGCGGGCCGCGTCTAGCTCGGCGCGACTGACCAGGAGCGTGCCGTCGGCCCGGCCGCCACCGAACTTGGCGTTCGACTCTCGAACCGCGGCATCACCACCGGCCTTCACCGCGGCCAGGATGGCGCGGGCGCCCTCGCGGACGCGAGGATCCGGCACGGCGCCGCGCCGCAGAAGAGCCGTGACCTCAGCCGCGATAGATGGGTCAAGGGCAGACCTGGAGAGTTCCAGGCGGCGCAGAGTGACGGTCGGGGCGCTCATGGCACGAGCTTCTCGATGGGCAGGATGAGGATACCGGACGCCCCGGCCGCCTTGAGGCGGGGCAGCAGCGACCAGACCTGGTCCGCCTCCACGACGGAGTGGATCGCGATCATGCCCTCATGAGCGAGCGGAATGATCGATGGCGACTCCAGCCCCGGGAGCAGGCCCTCAAGCTCGGAGAGCTTCGACTTGGGCGCATTCATCATCAGATACTTACGATCGCGCGCCGCCAGAGTGGCGCTCAGCATCGTGTTGATCGAGTCGATGACGTCCGGCCGCTCGGCCAGGGCCGCCTTATTTGCGAGCAGGACCGCCTCTGAGGCGAAGACCTCTTCGATCGGGCGAAGGCCGTTGACCACCATCGTCGAGCCGGTGGACACGAGATCCACGATGGCCTCAGCCAGGCCAAGGCGGGGAGCAACTTCAGCGGCGCCGGAGACCGGGATGACATCGACCGGGATCGCTCGCTCGGCGAAGAAGCCCTTGGTAAGGCTCATGTGAGAGGTGGCGACGCGCAAACCAGCCAGATCCTCCGCGGCCCGAAATGGGGAGTCATTCGGGACGGCGAGCGTCAGGCGGCAGCGCCCATAACCGAGCTTGCGGATGAGCGGCGCGTCCGTGCCGGACTCGGCAACGAGATCCAGACCGGTGACGCCCAACTCGGCAACGCCATCGTTGATGAACTCCACGATGTCGTTGGTCCGGACGAACAGAATATCCAGGTCGAAGTTCTGGACGCGGGCCACCAGTGCCCGCTCGCCGGCTTCAAAGACGAGCCCGGCGTCGCGCAGTAGACGGACCGTCGGTTCGACCAATCGGCCCTTGTTTGGGATGGCCAGGCGGAGGCGGCGAGTCATACAGTCATGTCTCCGGATATGGGGCCGGCGGCTCTGAGCCGCTCGAGTGCTTTGGAGTAGCCGCCCTCGCCGTGATGGAGCCATTGGGCGATGCGCGTGATCGTGGCCGTGCTTGCGCCGGTCAGCCGCGATATTTCGGCGTAGTGCATGCCCTTGTCTAGCAGCCGCGCCACGGCCCAACGCTGGGCCATGTCGTGCAGCTCGCCCAGAGTGCACAGGTCGCGGAAGAATGCCGAGACCTCATCGACCGTCTCGAGACGAAGAAACGCCTCGAACAGTTGGCCCGCAGCCTCATCCCGCCAGGCTTCCATCGCGCTCATCATTCATTCCTCGTTCTCGCGGCGCACTGCGGCGCCTGGTGATGTAGTAGCATAGTAGCATGCTACAACGCACGCAACCCGAACTGTCCGGAGGCTTCCAGCTCCTGCCGGCGATCGACTTGCGCGGCGGCCAGGTCGTACGTCTCTCCGAAGGCGACTTTGCGCGGGAGACCGTCTACGGCACCGATCCGGCCGACGTGGCGCGATCGTTCATGACGGCGGGAGCGCGCTGGATTCACGTGGTGGACTTGGACGGTGCCCGAGACGGCGGGCGACGGCAGACGGAGGCCGTGGCGCGGATCGTGGCCGCGGTGGGGGACCGTGTCGCCTGCGAGGTGGCCGGCGGTCTGCGCGACGAGGCGGCCGTGGAGGCGGCTCTTGCCGCTGGGGCGGCGCGGGCGGTGGTTGGTACGGCGGCTCTGCGCGACCCGGATTTGATTGAACGGCTCATCGGCCGTTTCGGCGCGGCGAGGATCGCGATTGCCCTGGATGTGCGCCAAGGCATGGCAGTGGGTCAGGGCTGGGTTCCCGGCGCGTCAGGTGTGCCGGTGGAGGAGGCGCTGGCCACCCTGTCGGGCCGCGGCGCCCAGACGTTCATCGTGACCGCGATCGAGCGTGACGGCCTACTCCGCGGGCCGAACCTCGACCTCCTCGCGCGAATGGTCGCTCTCGGCCGCGGGGACATCGTGGCCTCCGCGGGAGTGTCTTCGCTGGCCGACATTTCGGCCGTGCGGGCTCTCGGTTGCAGGGGAGCCATCGTGGGCCGAGCCATCTATGAAGGCCGGATCGACCTGTCGGCGGCCGTTCGCCTGACCGAGGCGATCTAGCAGGTCGGCGGCTGGGTCTTGCCGTAATAGCGGCTGGCCGTGCCATAGAGCTTCACTGACAGGGGGGCGACCTTGTCCAGCTGTAGACAGCTGGTGGAGGCTTTGGCCGTGGCGCTGGAAACGCTATACGGCGGGCCCAGTACGTAGTTGTCGAAGTTGGACGACGGCACGGACTGAGCGAGGTCGACCATATCAGCCACCCGGGACGCTGGGAAATTGGTCTTGACCAGCGACGCGGCCTGGCCCATAAGATCCGGCAGCCGGATGGCCATGGTAGGGGTGGCCATCTTGCGAGCAACGGCCGCCAGCACCTCCTGCTGTCTGCCGGCTCTGGCGTAGTCGCTGTTGCCTGAGCCGTGGCGAGAACGCGTATAGGCAAGAGCGTTGCGGCCGTTCAGGTGGTGGGCGCCGGCCGAGAGTTGGAAGCCGTATGGGGATCCGTCAAGCCAGTCGTATGTCGGATCGTTGATAGCCGACGGACTGGTGATGTCAACGCCGCCGACCATATCGACGAGTGTCATGAAGCTGCCCAGATCCAGGACGCCGTAGTAGTTGATTGGAATGCCGACGAGATAGCTCACCTCGTTGACCAGAGTTGTGACGGGCTGGTCGGGCGAGTTGAGCCAGCCATTTCTGACGTACGTTGGGATTGAGTTGATCTTGATCTTGCCCGTGCCACCCCAGTACAGGGGGTAGCCGGCGGTGTCTCGCGGGACGCTCACCATCGAGATTCGCTGCGCCTCCGTGTCAACGCTGACGACCATGAGCGAGTCGTACAGACGTTCCGACCGAGTCGTGAACTGGTCGAGTCCGGCGAGGAGAATCGTTACTCGCGAACCGCTGACCGGAACCTGTGCGGCTTCCGCACCGTTGCCGCCTACCGTAAAGACGCCCAGATCCATCTGGTATGCAGACTGGATGTAGAAAGCGCCGACCGCGTGGCTGGCCACGATCGCTACGAGCAGGAAGACGAGAGCTATCCGTTCGCCGAGTCGCCTATTTGTGCGGTCGCCCGCCGAACGGAAGGCGTGCAAGACGGCGATCAGCCGCCACACGCCGAGGACCACCACGGCCACGAATACGACACCAGCAACGGCGGGGTCGAGCAGGTGAACGATCAGGACCGCAATGCCGTGTTGGGCCTGGATGAGAACGACTCCGGCCAGGGCAAGTACGGGCACCGCGAACAACACAGCGGCGCGCCGTCGTCGGGCGTAGAGCTGGCCTAGGCCGGGCCAAATGAACGACAAGAGTGCGGCCAGGGACGGAGAACCGGTTCTCTGTTTGGGCGCGGTTATCTTCGTGTTGATGAATTCGGGCATGTCAATGACCTTAGCACCGCATCGAGGTTGGGCCCCTCTGGACGCCCGAGCCAGGCACAGCGTTACGGCGTGGCGGGCGTCCTGGTGCCCCAGTGCTACTCCTTGTGCGCGGCCTCTATGGCCTTGCGGTGGACCTCGATGACCTTCTCGGCGATGTGCTGGGGCACGTCCTCGTAGCGATCCAGGACGGCCGTGAACGTGCCTCGCCCGCCGGTAATCGAGCGCAACTCCGTGGCATAGGCGAACAGCTCCGCCTGTGGCACATGCGCGGTGATGATCTGCATCCCGTCCTTGGTGTCCATGCCCAGGACTCGTCCGCGGCGACCGTTG
>JAYUDR010000228.1:0-3754 GCA_043739665.1 Chloroflexota bacterium | reverse complement strand
GACCTTGGCGGAACCTACGCCTACGAACAGCTTCGCAACTCCGCCGGACGATACGGCATACGGCTCGCTTCGGACATGGTGCCGAACCACATGGGCATCGACTCGCGCTGGGTCATCGAGCACCCGGACTGGTTCCTGCAGCTGCCCGACCCGCCGTACCCCTCCTACTCGTTTACCGGCGGTAACCTATCGGACGACGAGCGGGTCTCGATCCAAATCGAGGACCACTACTGGGACTCAACAGATGCTGCCGTGGTGTTCAAGCGCACCGACAACTGGACCGGCGACGTCAAGTTCATCTACCACGGCAACGACGGCACCAGCATGCCCTGGAACGATACGGCCCAACTCGACTATCTCAAGCCGGAGGTCCGCGAGGCCGTCATCCAGACGATCCTCCACGTCGCCCGCAAGTTCCCGATCATCCGCTTCGATGCCGCGATGACCCTCGCCCGCCGCCACATCCAGCGGCTCTGGTATCCCGAGCCTGGACAGGGCGGGGCCATCCCGTCACGGGCCGAGCACGCCACGACGCGCGCCGTCTTCGACCAGCACATGCCGGCCGAGTTCTGGCGGGAAGTCGTGGATCGGGTCGCGGCGGAAGTGCCGGACACGCTGCTACTGGCCGAGGCGTTTTGGCTGCTCGAGGGTTACTTCGTCCGGACCCTGGGGATGCATCGGGTTTACAACAGCGCGTTTATGAATATGCTCCGGGACGAGGACAACGCCGGCTACCGACGGGTCATGAAGGACACGATCGAATTCGATCCGGAGGTTCTCAAGCGGTACGTCAACTTCATGAGCAACCCCGACGAGCGGACAGCGGTGGACCAGTTCGGCAAGGGCGACAAGTATTTCGGCGTTGCCACACTGTTGGCCACGATGCCGGGCCTGCCTATGATCGGCCACGGCCAGGTTGAGGGTTTCGCCGAAAAGTACGGCATGGAGTACCGGCGGGCTTATCGCGACGAGAAGCCGGACGGCTGGCTGATCGAGCGCCACGAGCGCGAGATATTCCCGCTCTTCCATCGCCGTGCGCTCTTTGCCGATGTAACCGACTTCCTGCTGTACGACGTCTTCGACCCGGGCGGCTGGGTCAACGAAGACATCTTTGCCTACTCCAACCGTCACGGCCAGGAACGCGGTCTGGTCGTCTACCACAACCGCTTTGCCGAGACGAAGGGCTGGATCAAGACGTCATCGGCCTATTCCGTGTCGGATGGATCAGGCGGGCGGCGGCTGGTGCAAAGGTCGTTGGGCGAGGGGCTCGGACTGCACCCCGACGGCGACTGGTACGCGTTGTTGCGCGAGCAGCGGTCCGGCCTCGAGTTTCTGCGCCGCTCCTCGGATCTGTGCCGCGACGGTTTGTACGTGGAGTTGCACGCCTACGGCTGCCAGGTCTTCCTTGATATCAAGGAGGTGGAGGACGGGCCATCCGGCCAGCTGCGGCGCCTGGCCGAACAGCTGAACGGTGCGGGCGTCCCGAGCATCAGCGGGGCACTGCGCGACATGCATTTGCAGCCGCTGCACGACGCAGTCCGCGGGCTGGCGAAGGGCGACGCACTCCGACGATTGGTGCGTTTGGGCGCGGCGCGGGCGGTCGCGGCTTGCCCCAAGGCTGCGGCCAAGAGCGTGGACCTGGGCCTGCGCGGACCCGCGGCCGCACCACGGCCGAAGCTAACCGCCACGGACGTTACCGCAGCGCCGGCAACGAATGCGGAATTGCCCGGGCTCCTCGATGACGCGGAGGCGCGATTGCTGGCTGCCCTTCGCGCGCTCGTTGACGTGACGGGCGCTGCAGGAGACGTGGAGTCGGCCAAGGCCGGGTTCCGCCACAACGTGGAGGCGGCCCTCCGCCTGCCGGCCCCGGGCAGAGATCGGTTGTGTGCGGGCCTCGCCGACGAGTGGACTTGGGTTGCGCTACTCGGCCGTTTCGTCTCCGATGCGCTCGCGGCCGTTGCGGATCCAGAAGGTGGTAGCAGCGCCACCCTCGAAGAGCTTGCCCTGGGCCCGGTCCTGGTGAGCGTCTTCACCGACCTGGGCCTTGACGACGATTCGGCCTGGCGCCTGCTGGCCCTCATTCGAATGCTGCGCCATCTGCCGCTGCCATCGTCCGTGGCCGGTCTAGCCTTCGCAGATCGGGCGCTAGCGCTGGTCCGCGCCCTGATCGCGGACGAGACCGTTCGGCCGTATATCCGCGTCAACGTCTGGGAAGGCGTCAGCTGGTTCAACCGCGAAGCGTTTGCCCACGTCCTGTGGTGGATACTGGCCCTGGACGCACTCGACGCCGTCTCCGATCCGACACGGCCCAGGGCCAAGCTGACGGCGCGCCTGACCGAGGCCGAGCGGCTCACCGCGACCCTGGCCAAAGCCGCCGAAACCTCCGGCTACCAGCTCGACAAGCTCGAGGACGCGACCGCCGAAGCAAAGGTTTGAGGCAGCATCACGAGCGCCATCGGCTTCGACCTCGGCGAGACGCTCCTCTGCTACGAGGGCGTGCCTCAGAGCTGGGCGCCGCGCTACGGTGAGGCGATCGCCGCGGCAGCGGTTGCCTGCGGCCAGCCAGTCGAGCCGCAGGCGGTGGCGCGGGCGATCGCTGTGTTGGAGCGCTACAACACACGGGTGACACCCCGGGTCCGAGAAGTACCGGAACGTGTGATCTTCGCCGAGGTCACCTCAACGCTGGGATTCCTGGCCGGCGGCTTCTATGGCCGAATGGTGGGTCCGACATCTTGATGCGGTGATGCTATGATGTTCGCATGGCAAGAGTGCGAACGACCCTAACCGTAGACGCCGACGTCCTACGGGCGGTCAAAGTGAGAGCAGCCCGCAGTGGCAAGGGCGATAGCGAGGTCATCGAGGAGGCGCTTCGGCGTGACCTGGGACTCGATCTGCTCGATCGGCTTTGGTCCACGAACAAACTCAGCGAAGAAGCGGCGTTGGCCCTTAGCGTGGAGGCCCAGCACGAGTCTCGCCCCCGGCGGCTGTAGGCGTTGCGCGCAGTCCTCGACGCCAACGTCCTCATATCGGCCCTGCTTTCGCGAACCGGTGCTCCGGCCCGCCTGCTGCTGGCCTGGCAGGAGGGTCGTTTCGAGATGAGCGTCTCGCCCAACCTTCTGATCGAGGTCGGTCGCGCCCTGGCGTATCCAAAGCTGCGGCGCCTGATACCTGCGAGCGACGCCGAGGCCTTCGTGGCGTGGCTCTCTCGTTCGGCCGTGCTCGCGCGAGACCCAAGCGGCCCGCCGCTGATTCGCTCGGTCGATCCAGGGGACGACTACTTGCTTTCCCTCGCAGCTGACCAGCACGCCGTTCTTGTCTCCGGAGACAACCACCTGCTCGCGTTGGCAGGCGACTTCCCGATCCACGCGCCAGCGGCTTTTCTGTCCCTCGTCACCGACTCGGCTCACTGAACACATTGTCAGCGGCAGCGATGTCCGCGCCGCTACTCCCCCAGCAGGATGCGCCGGATGAGCGGGATCGGCGGCGAGCCGTGGGCGATGACCGACTCCAGGTGTTCCTTGTAGGAGAAGCCCGGGGTCTCGCCGAAGCCGCCCACGACACGCGGCGCAGGAACCGCCGCCGCGCCGCGCGGATCGCCTGTGGCCACGGCCGCGCGGACCCGCAGCTCGCGCTCCAGGTTCCACATCTCCATCGAGCCGACGAAATACGTGGAGAGTTGCGTGGAGCTCAGCCTGGCGCGGTCCCACTTCTTGCGGGCTTCGGACTCCTCCTGGAAGCCGCCGCGGACCATCAG
>JAYUDR010000227.1:0-9535 GCA_043739665.1 Chloroflexota bacterium | reverse complement strand
GAGATTGGCGAGCCCCTGGCGGATCTGACGGTGCGCTCGAGCGAGTTACGAGCGATCGACCTGGGACCAGGGGACGTGGCCGCGGCAATCGATGAGATCCCGATCCTGTGTCTAGCCGCCACCCAGGCTCGCGGCAAAACCACGATCCGGGGCGCCGGCGAGTTGCGCCACAAGGAATCCGATCGCATCGCCGGACTTGCCAGCGGGCTGGCTGCGCTTGGGGCGCGCATCAGCGTCGATGGCGACGACATCACAATAGAAGGACCCTCACAGCTCGTCGGGTCTCCGACCCAGACTCACGACGACCACCGACTGGCGATGACGTTTGCCGTCGCCGGCCTCATCGCGTCGGGCTCGACGTCGATCGACCGTTCCGAAAGTGCGGCCGTCTCGTACCCGAGCTTCTTCACCGAAATGGAAAGGCTGCGAGCATGACCCAACGTGTCGTCCTGATCGGCCACCCGGTCGCACATTCCTTCTCGGGCGCCATGCAGCAGGCAGCCTTCGACGCCATCGGGATCGACGCCCGGTATGAGCTGTGGGATCGGCGGCAGATCGATCTCGCGGGCGCAATCGCGGAGTTGCGCGGCGACGACTTCCTGGGAGCCAACATCACGATCCCGCACAAAGAACATGTAGTCCCGCTTATCGACAGGCTGACCGAGGATGCCCAAGCGACCGGCGCGGTCAACGTGATCTCACGCGAGGGCGACAAACTCATCGGCCACAACACAGATGTGGCCGGCTTCAAGACGGCCCTTACCAAGCTCGTCGGGCGACAGAAGATGCCCCGCCAGGCAGTCGTTCTCGGCGCCGGCGGAGCCGCGCGGGCGGTCGTCTACAGCCTCATCACTGACGGCTTCCAGCGCATCGTCGTATTTAACCGCCACCTTCATCGAGGCGAGGGGCTCGTTCGCCATTTCGCGAAGAGCGCATCGCACATGGATCTGCGAGCGATGCCGTGGCACGAGTCCGTCCTGGAGGCGGAGATCTCCAAGACCAAAGTCTTGATAAACGCGACATCCATCGGCATGACGCCCGGCGAGACGCCGATCCCGGCCGAGTTGCTGCCGCCGGACCTCATGGTTCTGGACCTGATCTATAACCCGTCCCTTACCCAGCTCCTCAAGGACGCGGCCGCCGCCCGAGATACGACTGTCGGTGGCGAGCTAATGCTGCTCCATCAGGGCGCCCGAGCCTTCGAGTTGTGGACGGGCAGGCCCGCCCCCATTGATGTCATGCAGGCGGAACTCGATCGAGCCCGCGAGCAGGGACTGCGCCACATGCCGATCGATATGGGGCCTGGGGCCGGTCTGGCGGGCGCCGGCATGCCCAATGCGGGCAGTTCCGCCGACACTCAGCCGGCGTAAGCTTCCAGTCATGGGACGCCTCCGCTTGCTGACCGCAGGAGAGTCGCACGGGCCTGCCCTCGCGGCCACCATCGAGGGCGTGCCTGCCGGCTTGGCCCTCACGGCGGACGCGGTCGCGTTCGACCTGGCCCGACGCCAGCGCGGCTACGGGCGGGGCGCACGCAGCACCTCCATCGAGCAGGATCGGGCCGAGATCCTGTCCGGCGTTCGCCACGGCTTGACCCTTGGCTCGCCGATCCTGCTTCTCATCCGCAACCGCGACTGGGAGAACTGGACGCGGGTAATGCAGGTCGAGCCGCTCACCGTGGAGCAGGCCCTGGAGCTGGCAGCTCTCGCGGAGGCCGGTGACAGGAAGGCCACGCCGATCACCCACTTGCGGGCTGGCCACGCCGACCTTGCCGGGGCCGTCAAATACGGCTTCAGCGACGCCCGAAACATCCTCGAGCGAGCCTCCGCTCGCGAAACCGCTGCCCGGGTCGCGGCCGGGGCCGTGGCGCGGGCACTGCTGGCCGGGTTCGGCATAGACGTGTGGTCGTTCACAGCCGAGGTGGGCGGCGTCGCCTACGACCCAGCTATGGCGACGCGCACTCGAGAGGAAGCTGAGGCAAGCCCGCTGCGCTGCCCGGATCCCTCGGCCGAGAAGCGCATGGTCGCGCGGATAGACGAGGCTAGAAATGCCGGCGACACGGTGGGCGGAATCTTCGAGGTAGTGGCAACGGGCCTGCCCATCGGCTTGGGCAGCCACGTCCACTGGGATCGCCGCCTGGACGCGGCGCTGGCCGGCGCAATCATGAGCATCCCGATCGTCAAGGGCGTGGAATTCGGCCTTGGCTTCGAGCAGACGCGTCGTTTCGGCTCGGCGGTCATGGATGTGATCAAGGGCCGCAACGATGCCGGCGAATGGGGCCGCGGCACGAACAACGCCGGCGGTTTGGAGGGCGGCATCTCCAACGGTCAACCGATCGTGATCCGGGGCGCGGTCAAGCCGATCTCGACGCTCCCCCGCCCTCTCCCGTCAGCCGATCTGATCACGGGCCAGCCCGTTGAGAAGGGCCACTACGAGCGCAGCGACATAAGCGTTGTGCCGGCCACCGGCGTGGTCGCCGAAGCGATGACGTGCCTGACGCTGGCCGATTTCCTTCTAGAGAAGTTCGGTGGAGATTCGGTCGGCGAGACGGCCCAGAACCTGGCGCAATACCGGGCCCGGAGCACGACCAGCAACCCCCGCATCGGCGGCAGTGCGCCGCCCGAGAGCGAGTAGCGAGATGGACCTCGTCCTGGTGGGCCTACCGGGAAGTGGCAAGAGCGCAGTCGGGCGTCGGCTCGCCCAGCGGCATCACGCCACCTTCGTGGACCTGGACGAACGCGTGGAGCGCCTGGCCGGCAAACTCGTGCCCGCCATATTCGCGGATGACGGAGAAGCCGGCTTCCGGCGATACGAACACGAGGCTGTTCTCTCGCTCGGACCCGCCGACGCCGGCCCGGAGTTGCGGCGCGTCATCGCCACCGGCGGCGGCTCCATCATTGACCCCCGCAACCGCTGGCTGCTTTACCGCGGTCGCTTCGCTGTCTGGCTGGACGGCTCGCCCGAAATCCTGGCCAGTCGCCTGGTCCGAAGCGTCCATGTCCGGCCGCTAGTAACCGGCCAGGACGCAGTGGCAACGTTGCGCCAGCTGGCCGTAGATCGACATCGTTTCTACGCCCCGGCCCTCCAGATCAGTGGCACGGCCAACGTCGAGGCCATCATGCACGCCCTGGAGGCTCGCCTCGGTGATGGTCCGTCACAGGCCGTAACACTGTTGCGCGCCGACACGGCGATCGGGCGAGTTGAGATAGGCCACGGCATTGCTGCCGCGGCCGTGGACTCCGCCCTGCGTCGGGGCGAGGCGCGACGGGCCATCCTGCTGGTTGAGCCCCGATCCTGGACGGTTGCCGGAGCCGGAATCGCGGCAGCCCTTGAGGGGTACGGCTGGGATGTAGAGCGCATCCTCCTGCCGCGCGGCGAGAATGCCAAGCGAATGCAGGTCGTCGAGGAGACGTGCCGGGCCCTGGCGCGACTCCGGGTGGACCGCACGGAGACCCTCGTGGCCGTCGGTGGCGGAGCCCTGACCGACGCCGCTGGCTTCGTCGCCGCCAGCTACCTGCGAGGCGTGCCGATCGTCCACGTGCCCACCACACTCGTTGGCCAGATCGATGCCGCGCTGGGCGGCAAGACCGCCGTGGATATCCCCGAGGGCAAGAACCTCGTCGGGGCGTTCCATCAGCCGGTTGCCTTCATCGCCGACGTGGCTTTCCTCGCCACTCTCCCCGCCCGCCAGCGCCGGGCCGCGCTGGGCGAAGTGGTCAAGATGGGCATGCTGGGCGACGAGCGTCTGCTGGAACTCGTCGAGGCGGAAGGCGCCAACTTTGCCCAAGGTGGCGACGGCCCGATCGAGTCTGGCGCCGTCGCGGAGATTGTCGAACGCTGCGCCTGGGCCAAGGTTGAAGTCGTTACCGCCGACGAGCGCGAGTCCGGCCTCCGCATGACCCTCAATCTGGGCCACACCATCGGCCACGGCATCGAGGCAGCTGCCGGCTACCGAGCCATCCTTCACGGCGAGGCCGTCGCCTACGGGCTGCGTGGCGCTTGTGCCATCGCCCTGGCCATGGGCCTGACCACGCCGGAACGAGCCGACCGCATCAATTCGCTGCTCGATCGCCTTGGGCTGGCCGTGGAGTCCCCCGCGGTCAGTCGCGATGCCGTCTGGGAGCACATCGCCACAGACAAGAAGCACGCCCATGGCCGTCTCAGCTGGGTCCTCCCCACCGAGACGGGCGTCACCCTTCGATCGGACGTACCGGACGAAGCTGTCGAGGCCGGCCTCGCAGCGGCCCTCCGACTCACTCCGGCGGCATCCGCCGAAGGTCGACCATCTGCGGAAGCCCCGGAGGCCCACGTTCGATGACTCGCGTCCTGGTCCTGAACGGCCCAAACCTGAATCTGCTGGGCACCCGCGAGCCGGAGATCTACGGCCGAACAACCCTCGCCGAGATCGAGGATGGGCTCCGGAAGCGCGGAGCCGAACTCGGACTCGAGGTCGATACCTTCCAATCGAATCATGAGGGCGCCCTCATCGACCGCCTCCATCGGCTGGACTTCGATTGGTCGATCGTCAATGCCGGCGGGCTAACGCACACCAGCGTTTCGCTGCGCGACGCTCTCAAGGGCATCGGGCGGCCGTTCGTGGAGGTCCATCTGTCGGACCCGGACCAGCGGGAGTCCTTCCGCCACGTTAACTACCTTCACGACATCGCGGAGGAGCGGATCGTGGGCAAAGGCGCGGCCGGATACGTCATGGCACTCGAATCGATCGCCCGCCGGACCGCCAGCGGCAACGCGCCCCGATGACCGAGGATTTGGAAACCCTTCGCTCCCAGATCGACGATCTGGACCGCAAGATAGTCAAGCTGCTCAATGAGCGAGCCCGTCTGGGCGTGGAAGCCGGGAAAGCCAAGGTCCGCAGCGGTCAAGCGATAGCGGATGCCAGGCGCGAGCGGGAAGTGCTGGTCCGTGTCGCTATGGCTAACGACGGGCCGCTGCCGCAGGACGCCCTGCTGGCGCTTTACCGAAAGTTGATCGAGACTATCAAGCGACTAGAGGTGCCCGACAAGTAGGGCTTTTTGACCTCAGAATCGATGCTCGCGGGATCGAGCCCGCACAGCACCCCAGGAGAGGGTTCCGATGGAAGACTCAAAACCGGGTCGGCACAAGACGCGCAGCTACACTGTGGCCGCTTTTCTTGGCCTATTCGTCGGTGCGGCGCTCCTCGCGCTGGCTGGCCGCCTGCTGCCGCGTGGCTTGACCCACCTCGCCAAGCGTCGCCAACATGGGCCGGACGATCGCTGATTTGGGCCCTTCGGTGCCGAGGGCCGACCCCGGCGGCTACAGCCGTCTCGTGGCGGCGCGCAGATCCCCGACGAGACGGGCCAGGGCGGCTACATCACGCCCGTCCGGGCCCAACGCATCCACCAGGGCCGAGGCCACGATGACGCCGTCGGCGCCGGCCTTGACGAGCATCTGAACGTGCGCCGCCGTGCTGACTCCAAAGCCGACGGCGACAGGAACGGGTGAATCCATTTTGGCGGCGGCGACCAGACCACGAACGGACGGAGGCAGCGAGGTGCGCGCGCCGGTGACACCAACGAGGGACACGCAATAGAGGAACCCGCCCGAGCGCCGGGCCACCTCAATGCGCCGCGCCGGCGTAGTGGTTGGAGCGATGAGATAGACCACGGCCAGGCCGGCGTCGCGGGCGATCGCCTCGAAACGGATGCCCTCGTCTGGGGTGAGGTCCGCGATGATGACGCCACTGGCGCCGGCGTCGGCGAGGCGGGCAGCCACTCCCCGGCCGTCGCCGCCGCCGATAATCTGGTTCGCGTAGCACATCGGCACGAGCGGCACGTTGGGGCGGGCAGTGGCGATCGCCCGTAGCAGGGCCACGGACGAATTGAGGGTGGCGCCGGCCCGCAGTGCGGCCGTCGTGGCACGCTGAAGAGTGGCTCCATCGGCGAGGGGATCGGAATACGGCAATCCCACTTCGAGCAGATCAGCGCCCGCGTCGGTGGCCGCCAAAGCGGCGTCGAGCGACGTGATGTGGTCGGGATAACCGGCCACCACATACGGGATGAGTGCGGCCCGGCCATCCGCGGCAGCACGACCAAACGCGGCGGCGATGCGCCCGGCCCCGGCCGTGGCGTTCGTGCCGGTCAGGGTTGGCGCGGCCGTGCCCGTTGGGGTTGGCACGGCCGCGCCACGAGAGGCGGTGATCGATCGGTGAGCGTTGGTCGTCATCGACCGACCTCCTTGCGTGCGAAGGAGCCGCCGCTTTGGGCACCGCCCAATGTCGGAATCTTGCCGCCCGTCAGGGCGGCTCGGCTTTGGGCATCGCCCAATGCCGCGAGATCCTTGTCGCCGCGGCCCGACAGGCCCAGGACGATGACTGCCTCGCGCGGGAGCGAGTGGTTGTCCTGACCGGCAGCCAGCCTGGCCAGCACGTCCGGCAGGGCGGCGACGGCATGGCACGACTCCACGGCCGCGAGGATGCCCTCCGTCCGGGCGACCTGTCGCAAAGCCGCCACAGCCTCGACGTCCGTGGCAGACGAGACAATCAGTCGCCCGGCCTCCATTAGAGCCGAAAGCTGTGGCCCGATGCCCGGGTAGTCCAGGCCGGCCGAGATCGAGACCGCTTCGATGACCTGACCGTCCCCGTCCTGGAGCATGTAGGAGCGCGAACCGTGCAGAATGCCGGGCGTGCCCCCCAGCAGGGCGGCCGCGTGGTGACCGGTGTCTAGCCCCTCCCCTGCCGCCTCCGCCACGGCCAGTCGAACATCCGGCTCGCCGATGAATCGCTGGAGCAGTCCGAGGGCGTTCGAGCCGCCTCCCACACAGGCAATTGCCAGATCCGGCAGTCGTCCTTCCGTCTCCAATAACTGGGCCGCGGCTTCGTCGCCGATGACCCGCTGGAAGTCGCGCACGATCTGCGGATACGGGTGCGGACCCATCGTGGAACCCAGGCAGTAGTGCGAGGTTTCGACGTTGGTCACCCAGTCGCGGAGAGCCTCGCTGACGGCATCCTTCAAGGTGCCGGAGCCGCCGTGGACGGGCCGGACTTCCGCGCCCAGCGCCTCCATCCGGAGAACGTTCGGGGCCTGGCGGCGGATGTCCTCGACGCCCATGTGAACGACGCACGGGATGTCCAGCAGCGCGCAGGCCGTCGCCGTGGCCACGCCGTGCATGCCGGCGCCAGTTTCGGCAATGACGCGACTCTTGCCGAGTCGCCGGCTCAGCAGCACCTGGCCCAGGGCGTTATTGAGCTTGTGGGCGCCGGTGTGGTTCAGGTCTTCGCGCTTGAGATAGAGATGGATTCGATCAGGTAGCACGTCGGCGGATGAGCCGGCCCGGCGCCGGGCTGTCTCCAGGATCTCGGTGCCGAGCCTGTCGGCGCGGTAGATGGGCGTGGGCCGGCCGCCGTAGTGGAACTGCAACTCGCGCAATTCGGCCCAGAAGCGCGGGTCGTGGCGGGTCTCGCTCCACGCGGCCTGGAGTTGATCCAGCGCGGCGATCAGCGTCTCCGGCACGTAGCGACCGCCGAAATCCCGGTTTAGCCCCCACTTGCCCTGCTCGTCGGGTTCGAGAAGCGGCTCCGGAACAGGCGTCGGGCGAGGACGAATGTGGGGCCGGTCGAAGCGCGCGGCACGGGCTCGCTTGGCGAAGAGCGCGATACGGAGCGGGTCTTTGCGCGGCCGCGAGCCGACGGCGGCCGTGGCACGCGCAGTGGCGGCTGCGGCGGCGGCCGATCCCTTTGAGCCACGCGTCTCCACGCCGGAGGCCACGTCCACGCCGATTGCAGGCACTTCCAGTAGGGCCTCGGCGACGTTGCCAGGGTCGAGGCCGCCGGCCAAAATGACCGGGATCTCGCGGGCGACGGCGGCGGCAATCTGGCGAGCGACCTGCCGACCGGTCCCACCGGGGAACGGCCCTCCGGCGGTGTCGAGAATGAGACGTTCTGTGCCGGCAGCGAGGTATAACTTGCCCGCGCCCGTCGCCTGAGCGGCCACCGAGCCGGCAGATGGGGGTTGTGACGCGACGCCCCCCGCCTCATCGGCGGCGGGCAGGTGCAGGACCTTCCAGACCGGCCGACGGACGGTTGCGACCATCGACGCGGGCTCGTCGCCGGAGAGCTGCACTACGTCTGGGTCGAAGGCGGTGATGGCCGCCTCGATCTCGGTGGCGGAGGCGTCGGCGAAGACGGCCACGATCCGAGGCCGCGATCCGGCCAAGCCGAATCTACCGTCAACGCCGCTCTGGCCCATGGCAGACGCATCGCGGGCAAGCGCGGCCAGCCGGGTGGCTTCGGCGATGGTCAGGGCCCGAGGCGTGCCGGGGACCAGATTCAATCCGATGGCGTCGACACCGGCCCGCAGTGCGGCCAGGATTCCCTCCTCATCTGTCACGCCGCAGATCTTGACGAGTGGCCCGCGGGCTTCCGCAGCGACGTCGTGTGGCACCGAACCCGCGTTAACGAACGCCCGGGCCGCCGAGGCCGCGACCGCGGGCGAGCCCCCGGTTTGGGCCGCGCGCATGAGCGCCTCACCGATGAGGGCAGCGTCCAACCCGACCGCCCGCCAGCCGACCAGCGTTCGGGGCTCCGAGACGCCCGACTCGCCTATCACCAGCCGATCGTCGGGCACAAGAGTGCGCAGTCGCAGGCAGTTGTCGGGATCGACTTTCAGGGTACGCAGATTACGGTTGTTGAGCCCGATAAGGCGCGCGCCACTGGCCAGAGCGGCCTCCAGCTCGCGCTCGTCGTGGGCCTCAACCAGTGGCTCAAGGCCGATTTCGCGGGCGAGTTCGGCGAACCGAGCCAGCTTCTTGGGCGCGAGGACAGACGCGAGCAACAGGACCAGGTCCGCTCCGGCGGAGCGTAGGACGGGCAGCTGGCGCTCGTCGACAACGAACTCCTTAGCCAGGATGGGGATCTTGACCGCTGCCCGAACGGCCCGCAGATCGGCCACCGAGCCACCGAACCAGTGCGGCTCGCACAGAACGGAGACGGCGCTGGCGCCGCCAGCCTCATAGGCGCGGGCGAGGGCCACGGCAAAGTCAACCGTGGCCCCGGCCGGGGTTGACTCGGCGTCGCCAGCGATTGCGCCGGCCGACGGCGAGCGGCGCTTGACCTCGGCGATCAGATGCAGGCCGGGCACCGCCAGCCGCTCGGCGATGGGGCGCGGCGCGTTGCCGGGCGTGGCCGAGAAGTCCGACGCCGCCTCCGCCAGGTCTCGGTATGTGGCCTGGCCCAGTTCGCGGGCAATATCGGCCAGGCGTCGATCAGCGATCTCGGCGACGACGCCGGCCCGGGCTGGCGCCGCGTGCCCAGCGGCGACCGCGTCGACGCCAGTTGTTGCCACGTTCTTGTTCATCTTGGTCGTCATGCGGGCGCAACCTCCAGTCTGGCCGCCTCGTGGGCCGTTTTCGCGGCGCGCAAGCGTGCCAACAGGTCGCGGGGCAAGCCCGCATCGATCGTCTCGGTGGCCAGAGTCACGCCCTCGCCAAGAACCGTCACTCGGCCCGCCGCCAGGAACGCCGCGGCCGCGTTAAGCAGGATGACGTCCCGTCGCGGCCCCGC
>JAYUDR010000226.1:0-3850 GCA_043739665.1 Chloroflexota bacterium | reverse complement strand
CAATAGTTGAGTTCCAGCGTCTTGCCGCCTTTGGTCAGGTTGCCATCGGCGCCCTTAGTCCAGCCCGCGTTGGCGAGAAGCGTAGACGCCGTTGCCGGGTCGGCGATCGTACGGCCGCGCGGGGCCTCGTAGTACCAGGCCAGGGGGGAGACGAAGTTATCGATAGCCGAGACGCTACCGACGAGAGGCCCGGCCGCAATGGCCTGACGGTCGGTCGCAAGTTTGACGGCATTGACGATGGTCGTGGCGTCTGCACCGTAGGTGGCCTTGAGTTGTGCGTTGTTAAACGTCTGGAACTCGTACGTGAACGAGTCGGCGATCTTGACCTGAGCCTGGTCGACGGACGAAAGCGCCGAGCTGTCGGACTCGCTGAGGTGCTGACCAACGTCAAACTCACCGGCCTTGTAGCCGTCGATCATCGTGCCGGCGTCGCCGTAGTACTTCCACATGACCGAGGTCAGCCATGGTGCATGGCCGCCGATCGTCTGCCAATTCGGATTTGGTTTGAGAGTGATCTGGCCTGCGGTCTTAAGGCTCGGAATGTACGGTCCGCTGTAGACGCCGCTGGATAGGTTGCCGAGCGGATACAGCTTGGTCGACGCGTCCTTGACCGCGACCGTGGAGAGGTAGTGGGCAGGCAACAGTGGGGAGACCAGGGCGAGGTAGCCCTCATAAACCACGCTGAAGTGCATCACGCAGTCGGTGCCGGCGCCGCCGTCGACGCCGCTGACATCTTGCCAACCAATGGTGCCGGCGGCCAGGCCGACGTTGTCTTTGTTCATGATCCACTGCCACGTTGCCTTGAGGTCGTCGCAGTTGATCGGCTGGCTGTCGGACCACTTCATGCCGGGCTTGAGGCTCCAGGTTACGTCCATGCCTGAGCCAACGAGCTTGACGCCGCCGTTGTCTAGAGTCGGGACGTTCGTAGCCAGGTCGGGCACGTACTTGAGGTCCGGGGTGACGTTGAGGAGGCCGTCGAACATGCTGGCAGAGACTTCGTTGTCGGTCACCTTCAGCGCGAAGTACGGATTGACCGTGTCCGGGAGCTCCCACTCGGCGAGAACGACGCTACCGCCCGTGGTGGCAGCCGGCGTGACCTCGTACGTTGATCCCGTCAGCTGGACTGGCGCCACCGTGGGCGACGGGACTGGCGCCGTGATCGGCGCCCCGCTCCCCAGCGGCAATGGTGCTGTTTCCGTCGACGACCCACAGGCGCCTGCCACTACCAAAGCCACCGCAAACACCCCGCCTAGGCGTCGGCGCATCTATTGGGCCTCCCTTGGTGTCCAACATGAAGCCCAGGCTTGGGCCTTTGGCATGCCACAAGCATCCCGCCAAGAGTCCTTGTGGGACGATCACCGGACGGAACTATGCCCAGGCGCCGTCAGGGTGTCAAACCTGCCACAGGGGGCGCTCCGGCCCGCTGCCGCCCAACTGGGCGGCAGTTCAGTCCGGGCATGGCGTCTGACTGCCGGTCATTGCCCGCCATCGCAGGTTAGGCTGTCGAGCCGCGGTCGTCTCGTCGAGCCGTCGCACTGGCGAGTCGTGGGGAGCCGAGTGAAGGAGCTCCGGGTCGCTTCGAGCCTCCTCCACAATGCTCTCCAGGACTGTTACAAATGAGTCGAGAGTTTCAATCGATTCGGTTTCGGTGGGCTCGATTAGTAGCGCTTCTTCCACCGTCAGCGGGAAGTAGATCGTGGGCGGGTGGAAGCCGTAGTCGATCAGCCGCTTGGCGACATCGAGGGTTCGGATGCCGGTCTGCGCCTTGAGAGTCGCCGAGGAGGCCACGAACTCGTGCATGCAGAGGCGATCGAACGGCACGTCCAGCACGTCGCGAAGGCGGGCCTTTAGATAATTGGCGGCCAGCACCGCGTCGTCGCTGACCTCGCACAGCCCGGAGCCACCGTGAGCGCGAATGTACGCATAGGCCCGGACGAGGACGCCCGCGTTGCCGACGAAAGCTCGCACCCGGCCGATGCTCGTGACACGCTCGCCCTCCACCTCGAGACGGAAGCGGCCGTCGGGTTCGCGCAGGACCCGAGGCGAGGGCAGGAACGGCAGCAGCTTCTCCCCCACTCCGACCGGGCCCGCTCCCGGACCGCCGCCGCCGTGGGGCGTGGAGAACGTCTTGTGAACGTTGATGTGCATCGCGTCAAAACCGGCCTCGCCCGGCTTGAAGCGGCCCATGATGGCGTTTAGGTTCGCCCCGTCCATGTAGGCCAGGGCGCCCGCCTCATGAACGGCCTCAAGCAGTTCGCCCAGACGCGCTTCGAAGAGACCCAGCGTGGATGGGTTGGTGATCATCACAGCCGCCGTCTGCGGCCCGAGCGCGGCCCGAAATGCCTCCACGTCCACGCCGCCATCGGCGGCCGACGGGATCGAGATTGTCTTGAAGCCCGCCATGGACGCGGTAGCAGGGTTCGTGCCGTGAGCTGAATCCGGGACCAGCACCTCGGTTCTCTGCACGTCACCGCGGCCGCGGTGATAGGCCCTGATCATGAGGATGCCCGTCAGTTCGCCCTGGGCACCGGCGGCCGGCTGGAGCGTGACCGCCTTCATGCCACTGATCTCGGCCAGAGCCTGCTCCAACTCCCACAGCATTTGCAGCGTCCCCTGGGCCAGGTCATCGGGCGCGAACGGATGAAGCGCCGCGAAACCCGGCAACCGGGCGGCCCACTCGTTGATCTTGGGGTTGTACTTCATGGTGCATGAGCCGAGCGGATAAAACCCCGAGTCGACGGAATAGTTGAGACGACTCAGGTTTACGAAGTGGCGCGTCAGCTCCGGCTCCGAAACCTCCGGCAGGCGCGGCCCTGCGGCACGTAAATGGGACGCCGGGATGCGGGCCAGGGCGTCGGTTGGCGGGTGCGGCACCTTGCCGCCACCGCGGCCGGGGCGCGACCGCTCGAAGAGAGTGGGTCCCAGGCGATCGCCGGCGGCCGTCATCGAACGCTCGCCTGAGGTTCGGCGGCCAGGGCGGCCAGGGCCGTAGCGAAGGCAGCGATATCCTCGGCTGTGGTTGTCTCCGTGGCGCAGACGAGGAGCGCATCAGCGAGCGACGGGTCGTCCGGGATGGCCCGGGCCAGAGGCAACCCGGCCAGGACGCCCTGATCGAGGAGGCGGCGGTGGACCTCCGGGGCATTGGGGACGCGAACCGCGAACTCGTTTAGGTACGGCCCCGGATGCAGACGCGGGGCACCGGCGGCGGCGAGGGCCACCTCCAACTCCGCGGCGCGGGCGGCTCCGAGGGCGGCCACGTCACGCAGGCCGTGCGGCCCAATCGCCGCCAGGTAGATGGTCGCGGCCAGCGCGCAGAGGGCCTGGTTGGTGCAGATGTTGCTCGCGGCCTTCTCGCGGCGGATGTCCTGCTCGCGAGCCCGCAGCGTCATGACGAAGCCTCGCCGGCCATCCACGTCCGTGGTCATGCCCACTAAACGGCCGGGGATCTGACGGACCAATGCCTCGCGGCAGGCCAGAATGCCCAGGTATGGGCCGCCGTATGAGAGCGGCATTCCGAGCGGCTGACCTTCGCCCGCGGCGATGTCCGCCCCGTACTCGCCAGGCGTGGCGAGAACGGCGAGCGAAACCGGCTCCACGACTGCCACAAATAGCGCGCCGGCGGCGTGGGCCAGGCGGCCAATCTCGGCCATCGGCTCGAGCAGACCGAAGAAGCTCGGATTGGCCACGACGACGCCGGCGACCGGCTGATCCGTGTCCGCGAGCATCCGCTGCAGGGCCGCCAGATCCGTGCTGCCGGCAGCCGGTCCGTCGGCCACCAGCGGGATCTCATCCGCCACGAGCGACGCCCCACCGAAGTAGGTGCACAGCGTCTGGCGGTAGTGGGGATGCA